>NZ_JVRR01000077.1 GCF_001070715.1 Streptococcus pseudopneumoniae | reverse complement strand
TTCAAACCACGTCAGCTTTATCTGCAACCTCAAAGCTGTGCTTTGAGCAATCTGCGGCTAGCTTCCTAGTTTGCTCTTTGATTTTCATTGAGTATAAGCAAGCAATTCTATTTCTTCCTTCAAAGGAAACAGATTTTTCTTGGTTAAAACCGAGCAAGAAAAGTAAAGACAGCTCTAAAATTAACGTATTAAAAAACCTGAGCTTGGCACTCAAGTTTTCGTAAGTTCTTTTAATCTATGGAATTATTTTATCATCTATTCTTTTAGCCATTTTTCCTAAAAATACAGGCAATAGAAGGCTAATCATGACTAAAAAGAATCCTAGATAAAGAAATGTTACTACAAAGCCTAAATGGTCAATCAACCAGCCTGTCAGTGGGAAGAAGACAATCATACTCAGGCTAAACATCATAGAGTAGACACTCAACATGGTTGCCCTTACTTCACTTGGAAGGCGCTCTTGCAAATCGTTGTCAAAAATGGGCTGAAAAAGAGCATATAGAGCATTACTAATCAAATAAATCAAAATATAGATTAGAGGTGTTCCAAAGTAGGATAACATATAGGTGACGCCAGTCAGCAGCACGAGGATAGGGAAAAGCTTCAAGGCAGCATAGTTCTTTCCAATCTTACTCGCTAGATAGACTGCGACGATATTTAAGAGACTACCAAGTAGCATAACTGCTGAAATTTGCCAACCACTTAAATCTGGTAACTGATTTTGATAGTAAAAATAAAACATGCACATGAGTGTTCCGACAATCTGAGACAAAATCATCCAGTTGAACAGCATGGGATTTCGCTTCAACTCATCCTTAACAGTCCAAATAATCTGTTTCATCGTCACACTATCAGCTTTTTCTAGCTTGACACTAGGTTCTTTCAGCATCCAAATCAGGAAAAGAACTATGATAGAAGTCGCAATCATGATATAGTAGGTCAGGTGCAATTGGCCATGGACAAAAAATCCTGCCAACACTGTTCCCAAAGACCGAGTTCCTTCTGACACTCCTGATAGGAAGCTTGAAATGGATAGATAACGCTCCTTTAGTCCAGCCTCTACAGCTGAATCATAAACCATTGCTGCGCTTGTTCCTGAATCAAAATTATAAGACAAGGCACTCACAGCCATAGCTAGTGCATAAATCCAAAAATTTCCCTGCCCAGCCAACATAAGAATAGAAGATACAATCCCTGCTATACGACTTAAATAAAGGTTGGTCTTATAGGAATAGCGGTCAGCTAACATACCAGATGGAATTTCACAGAGAAGACTGGTCGTATGAAAAATACTTTCCAGAAGTCCAATCTGCCAAAGAGACATTCCGTTTTGACTGAGAAAGAGAATCCAAAAACTGGTAATCCCTAAAAATGCAAAAAACTCAACTCCGGCCATCAGGCCAATATTTTTCCGATAATTTCTTATTAACATATTTTCTCCTTAACAAGTGTATTATTATTTCTTTTATTCGTCACTTGTTAATCTTTGCCTTACATGATCTCCACCCCTTTTTAGAAGCATTCTTCAATGCCATTATTATTCCTTTAATGATTTATGAAATGATACCGGAAAATAGCTGTTCTGCGGTTTCTATTGCGAGTTTTCCTGTTTATTTTAGCACTTATGTCATCATATTACAAGAGAATATTGGAATACTCTTCGAAAATCAAATGCATTCCAGTAGCAAGTGACTAGAGTTTCGCCAATTTTATAGTTTTACTTATCTTTGAGCAAATTTCTTGCAAGGTGTTTTCTTTTGTTGTAATATATTTTATAACAACGAGAGAGTTCTCGGAAATTTAAGAAAAAGGAGACACATCATGTCTAAAAAAGTATTATTTATCGTCGGATCCCTACGTCAAGGTTCTTTTAACCACCAAATGGCTCTCGAAGCTGAGAAAGCACTTGCTGGTAAAGCGGAAGTTAGCTACCTTGATTATTCATCTGTTCCTCTCTTCAGCCAAGATTTGGAAGTTCCAACTCACCCAGCTGTAGCTGCTGTTCGTGAAGCGGTTCTCGCTGCTGATGCCATCTGGATTTTCTCTCCAGTCTACAACTTCTCTATCCCTGGAACAGTGAAGAACTTGCTTGACTGGCTATCTCGTGCCCTTGACTTGTTTGATACACGCGGCGCTTCTGCCCTTCAAGACAAGTTTGTCACAGTATCATCTGTAGCCAATGCAGGTCACGATCAACTCTTCGCTATCTACAAAGACCTCTTGCCATTTATCCGTACACAAGTCGTTGGTGATTTCACTGCTGTACGTGTTAATGACTCTGCCTGGGCAGACGGAAAATTGGTTCTTGAAGAAACAGTCCTAAACTCACTTGAAAAACAAGCGGAAGACTTGGTTAATGCTATCAAGTAACTAATATAATAAAAGCGAACAAGACTACTTTTCTGACACTCAGAAGACTAGCTTGTTCGCTTTTTTCTCATTTATAAACTAAAATAGCTGATGATACATATTGTCAAATACAAAATATCTTTTCATACTTCCTTTACAAAAACCAATTCCTGTGGCTGTGACAAATCTTCTCGGTAGTTAAATCCCGCAAAACTTAAGCGACGAGCTTCATCGACCGTCTGTACTTGATTTTCTATCAGGGCTGTCAGGAAAGCACCACGCGCTTTCTTGGAAATAGTTGAATGAATTTTCAGCTGACCACCTCTATCCTCCATGAATTTGAAGGTCACCATCTTTTCTCTAATTTCCTTAGAAAATACCGTCTCAAACTCGGACGACAAGAGAGAGAAAATCACTTCTTCCTGCGTCACAGCTTCATCATAGACTGCCTTCCAATGGTTCTTCAAAGTCTTACCAGCGACTTTTAATTTCATCAAAAAATCCAAACGGTGAGGTGCCATAGGTGACAAGGCTGGAACAACACCGTACAAAGCCGAAGTAATAAAGACATGATTTTCAAGATAGGCTTGTTCCGCCTCGGTCAATTTGTCTCGCTTGATATGGCGGTACATCAGCCCATCAAAAAGTTTTAGAGCTGGATAGTGTTGAGCAGTTTGCCTTTTCAAAGCTTGGATATGTTGAAATTCTTCCGCAGCCTTCTCAGCTGATACCTTGTAAAAACTCTCCAATTGACTAGTAGAATAGAGGGCCAAGGCATCCAGCACAGCCTGACTTTCTGGTTTTAAAGGAGCGGCTTCAATACTTGGCAAATCTGTGTTCATTTCTTTTGCTGTTGGGATTAAAATTTTCATATTGATAGTGTAGCATATTTTTTTGTCACTACCAAGAAATTCATCTGAAAAACCTCGATTTGACCGAGGTTTCTCTATTTATTTGGGCCATCCTAACCAGACAGCCACGAGAACAAGGGCTAGCCCAGCTAAACTTGTTAAGATAGATAAGAATTTATCTTTTTTCTCCTTGAACTGAGAAAAACCTATCTTCAAAGCGAGCAGTCCGAGTAGCATTGAAGCAAGCATCAAATAAAAACCCATTTCTTTGTCCTCCATTAGTCTTAATTTACTCTATTATAACATATATTTCTTAAATAAACCTTTTTTTACTGGACTTTAAAGGTCTTGAGATAGTTGTCTTTTCCTACTTGACCTTCGAAAGCTTTACCATTTTCAAGGTAAGGGAGGTCATCTGATACTGAGGCCTTAACCTTGTAAATCTTGCCATCAACTTTAAAGAAGTAGACGGTGTCGCCCTTGATAACAGCTGATTTGAGGTCTGCTACCACACCCTTGATGCTTTCTGTCGTTGCATTGTCAATTTCAAGATCGTTTTTATTAGCATACTTGCTGAGCATCTCTTCCACTGTAGTAGCTACGATGACATTCTGGTACTCGACTGCGTCCACCAAAGCATACTCTTTGACCAAGCCTGCATTGTCCTTCAAGCCCATGATGTAGAGAGGCTTGTCATTGAGGTTGATGAGGATTGGGAAGGTCGCCTTGTAGGATTTCTCCTGAACAGCACCTTCGGCTGATTCACGGGCTGATTCTTCGGTCGCAGAAGCCAAACTGTACTTAGTGATTTCTCCTGTCCGCATATTTTCAAGGATAAAACCAAGATTACTTTCATCTGCATTGGCCGATGTCACACCTGTATAGAGGTAAATATCATTACCGATAGACAAATAATTATATCCCTTGGTAGTCTGGGTCACGTTTTTCTTGGAAATCATAGCATTCCAGAAACCATCCTTGTACTTGCCGTTGTAGTTGATTTGCTCAATAGTTTCCTCAGCTGGATAAACCCTGTCCACCCATTCTGGAACATCTGACAAGCTGTATTCCTTGGTTTCTCCATTTGTGGCATCCAAGATAATGACTGAAACGGGACGAGGAACTGCAAGTCCAAATTGCTTTTGGTAAACCGTTGCTACATAGAAAGGGTTGCCCTCATCGTCTACCTCGAAAGATGGAGTCTTGAAGATTTTAGTTGGGTACTTCAAGCGCAGGTGGCGTTTGACATCGCGGTTAAAATACTCCGAGTCCGAATACTTGATTGGTGTCTTCAAGTCCACCAAGTCCGCATTACCAGTTACCATGTCCACCTTAATATATTCGCCGATTCCCTTGGCCTGATTGTTAAACCACTTGATAGGATCTGCATATTCTAGTGGTGTGACTCGATAAGGCTTCCCATCAATCGTCAATTGGGTATAGGTGTCTGCCGCTACGTACTGCGACACCTTATCCGTTAGGGAACCCAAGTAGCGGTCGCCAATTTTTTCAGCAGTACTTCTATCTAAGATAGGAACCTTACTGGTGTCAGTCTTAGGAAATTCAGTAAAGTCTTTTTCCGTAACCGTGACTACATTGGCATAATTTTTAGCCTGAAAAATGCTGGAAGTCACCAAGGAAACCAAGGCTGCTAAGAGAAGAATTCCTCCAATCGAAGCTAAAAGAACTTTCCCTAACCGATTGATTTTGAAACCCTCAAGATTTAAGGCAGCTTCCGCCTTGCCGTGGCGCACATGAACCGTTTTGACAAGGTTTATCCCCTTACCAAAGCCAAATAAGATTGCCACAACTAACAAATGCCCACAGAGGAAGAAGAGAAATTCCCAGCTGGTCAGGTTAAGGGGCGGTAAAAAGATATACCAGGTCGTTGCGATAAAAATAAGTTCAAAGATTATCCGTTTCATTTGCTTTCCTCCTAAATGATTCGTCCTTCCAAGTGATCCAGTTCATGCTGGCATATCTGAGCTGGGAAGCCTGTCAAGGTAATGGTCTGTTCCTGCCACTTGCTGTCACGATAGGCAACCCTTATGGTTTCATAGCGGGTCGTCGGTCGAACCCCAGCCAAGGACAAACAGCCTTCTTCTGTCTCATAAAGTCCTTCTGAGGACAGGAGCACTGGGTTAAACATGACCACAGGAACCAAGCCCAGATTAAATATAATCACGCGCTTCTGCACTCCAATCATATTGGCAGCCAGACCAACACAGGTCTCACGATTCGCTAAGAGTGTATCCTGCAAATCTTTGGCAAGATAAAGGTCTTCCTGACTTGCCGGCTGAGATACCTGAGATAAAAATAAGATATCCTTTACAATTTTCTTTTCCACTTCCTCACACTCCTCTTACTTTTTACTATATTATAGCAATTATAGCACAAAAGCCGATAACTGCAAGCCCTTTCCCTCAACTGTAGCAAAAAGCCATCCGAAGATGACTTTTTTTAAATCGCATTCTTGTCAAAACCGAGTTTACGTTGGATGAACTTAACAATTTCGACGATAATAATCATTGAGAAGCTTCCGCCCATAACGATTCCCCATTGTGACAAGTCTAGTTTGGTTACGTGGAAGATTCCTTCAAGCGGTTCTACGACAATTGTTGCCATAAGAAGGATGAAGGATACCAAGATGGACCAGTTAAATGTCTTAGACTTGAATGGACCAACTGTCAAGATGGATTGGTATACAGACTTGACATTATAGGCATGGAAGAGTTGAATCAAACCAAGGGTTGCAAAGGCCATAGTAAGGGCATCTGCATGAATGGCATGATTGTCACCCACATGCACTGGGTAAAGAAGAGCAAGACCATAAACACTCATAACAAGGGCTGCTTGGAGTACACCTTGATAGATGATAGAACTCAAAACACCACCTGAGAAGAAGCTTGCCTTGCGTCCACGCGGTTTATGGTTCATGACACCTGGCTCAGCAGGTTCAACACCAAGAGCGATAGCTGGGAAGGTATCCGTTACCAAATTGATCCACAAAAGATGAACTGGCTGTAAGACATCCCAACCAAACAAGGTTGATAGGAAGATGGTTAATACTTCAGCAGTATTGGCAGAAAGTAGGTACTGAATCGTCTTTTGAATGTTTGAGAATACCTTACGTCCTTCTTCAACTGCAACAATGATAGTCGCAAAGTTATCATCTGCAAGAATCATATCAGAAGCTCCCTTAGAAACCTCTGTACCAGTGATTCCCATACCGATACCGATGTCTGCTGTTTTCAGAGCTGGCGCATCATTGACACCGTCACCTGTCATGGCAACGACTTTACCTTGTTTTTGCCAAGCCTTGACGATACGAACCTTGTGTTCTGGAGACACACGGGCATAAACAGAGTATTGACCAACTACTTTTTCAAAGTCTTCATCAGATAGTTCGTTGAGTTCAGCACCAGTTAAAACGTGACCTTCTGTATCGTTTGCGTCAATGATTCCCAAACGTTTAGCAATAGCTTCTGCAGTGTCTTGATGGTCACCCGTAATCATGATTGGACGAATTCCCGCTTCCTTAGCCACACGCACAGCCTCAGCAGCTTCAGGACGTTCAGGGTCAATCATACCAATCAAACCAGTAAAGATTAAATCATTTTCAAGCTCTTCAGAAGTAAGGTTTTCTGGAATGCTATCAATAATCTTATAAGCACCTGCAAGGACACGCAAAGCTTGGTGGGCCATTTCAGAATTGTTTGTATGAATGAGGTTTGTAACCTTCTCATCAATCGGAGCAATATCCCCAGCTTTGTCACGAAGAACACAACGTTTCAAGAGTTGGTCTGGCGCACCTTTAACAGCTACGAGGAAACGACCATCTAGCAACGGGTGAACCGTTGACATGAGCTTACGATCAGAGTCAAATGGCAACTCAGCCACACGTGGATATTTCTCTAAGAAACCTTTAACATCGTAGCCCTTGTCCAAGGCATATTGGATAAAGGCTGTTTCGGTTGGGTCACCAATCAGGTTGCCTTCCACATCGATTTTCGTATCGTTGGCCAAGACAACTGAACGAAGTAATGGCATTTCAAGACCCAGTTCAATATCATCAGCTGAGTCATGTAGGACTGCATCGTAGAAGATTTTTTCAACTGTCATCTTGTTCATGGTCAGCGTACCAGTCTTATCAGAAGCGATGATTTCAGTTGAACCAAGTGTTTCAACTGCTGGCAACTTACGAACGATGGAGTTACGTTTTGCCAAAACTTGAGTACCAAGGGAAAGAACGATGGTAACGATAGCAGGAAGTCCTTCTGGAATGGCTGCAACGGCAAGGGCAACAGAAGTCAACAACTCACCAAGTGGACTTTTCCCTTGGATGAAGACACCAACTACAAACGTAACAAGGGCAATGACCAAGATAGCATAGGTCAAAACCTTAGAAAGGTTATTCAAGTTTTGTTTGAGTGGTGTATCCGTCTCATCCGCATCTTGGAGCATGCCAGCGATATGACCAACTTCCGTGTACATACCTGTATTGACAACAACACCAAGACCACGACCATAAGTCACATTTGAGTTTTGGAAGGCCATATTGACACGGTCACCAATACCAGCATCTGCAGCAAGTTCAACTGTCAAGTCTTTATCGACTGGAACAGACTCACCTGTAAGAGCTGCTTCTTCAATTTTAAGAGAGTTGGCTTCTAGCAAACGTAAGTCTGCTGGTACAACATCACCTGCTTCAAGAGCAACAATATCACCAGGAACCAATTCTTTAGAGTCAATCTCAGCCATGTGCCCATCACGAAGAACACGGGCAGCTGGACTTGACATAGATTTGAGGGCTTCGATAGCTTCTTCTGCTTTTCCTTCTTGGTAAACACCAAAGGCAGCATTGATGATAACCACGGCTAGGATGATAATGGCATCTGCTATATCTTCCCCACCAGAAGTCACGACTGACAAGATTGCTGCCGCAACTAGGATAATAATCATCAAATCCTTAAATTGCTCGATGAATTTGACCAGGATTGATCGTTTCTCGCCTTCTTCGAGTTCATTGTGGCCAAACTCGGCAAGGCGTTTTTCTGCCTCACTTGATGACAAACCTTGCTCGGTCGCATCTACAGCATTCAAGACCTCTTCAGGACTCTGAGTGTAAAACGCTTGGCGTTTTTGTTCTTTTGACATGTGTCTCCTCCTTGACATTGTGTGCAAAACAGACTCTCTTTTTCTCATCATATATTTTCACGACAAACAAAAAGAGACCTGTTAATCATAACAAGTCTCGCTGTTTAAGATAGTGCCGGAAAGCATACTTTTCAGTATAAAATTCGGAATGACGACACTATCACAGGTTTCTGCCAGCTACTCCCTTGAGTAGTACTATTATACCAAATTTTGAAGAAAATTCAAGAATATTTAACTACTCAACATATCGGAAGCTCACTATCGCCTCTTTAAAAAAAGGAAGGGAAGTAACAAAGGGATTATAGCCATGAATACATACGAATATCTAAAATAATTTACAATTGGAGAATAAATGCACGTTAGTATTATTGAAACACATATAATTATTAAACCTAAAATCTTATAATCTCTCCTCAATAATGAAATCATCAAAATAATTAACAATAAAATTGTATATAACCCTGCACTATAAAATATAGAAAAAATTGGTAAATAAGAAATCGTCTTATGTATATTCCAATAGAATTCTTGTAACTTCTTAAACTTTGTTTGATTCTTCCATCCATCATCAAGTGAAGTTGTATTTCCATAAACATTGCTACTATCTTCATACATAACCTGATAATAATTTCCCATATACGTCAAATCTGAAAAATTATATGGATACCAATATGAAACGGACAAATTTAATAATGCATCTATATAAGTCTTTGGATGAGTAAGATAACCCTTAAACCATAATTTAAAAAATTCGTGCTCCCTTCCTTCAAATTGTTCATTTTTCATACTATCTTTAATTGGATCAGCTTTATAATAAACAAATTTCTTGTTATTTTCTAGACCTAATGTAGAATCATAAAAAGCTAATTCTTCACTAGAAAATGAATCTGGATGATAGTATACAGCAGCAGCAAGTTGTTGAAATCTAGGTGCTAAATAATCATACCTCTTTCTTGATTCTTGTGGCTGAATTAAGGAACTTGCAATAAAATTTATTATCAAAGTAAAGCTTATTGATACTAAAGAATAGAACAAAATTTTCTTGTAGTATCGTTTGTTAAAAATAAATAGTATAAGAATACCAACAATTATATAAATAACAGCCTTTCTATGCATCATATATATCCCAAAAAAGGAGATAATAAACATAAATAAGAAATTCTTATTCTCAAAAAATTTAGCTGGTTGATAAAGAATATATATAATACATAGAAAAAACAACATTAGTGCATTTACCATATATACATCTTTATACATCGTAAAACTAACTATTATGAAATTTGGAAACAAAAGATAGAATAAATATAAACATCTATTCAACCATTTATTATTACTTAGTTCAAAAATTCTATATAATACATATACATAAATTAAAGTGGTTATTACTAGGGTAAGAAAATTGAAAATCGCTACTCCAACACCAACCCCTCCTAAAAATTTCATGCCAAATTTTGTAAATAGACTTACAGTATAGGTAAATAAATATGGGTGGGAATTTGTCAATGGATAAATCCCTAGACCTTCACCTATTATTACCATACTATCATACGTTGTAACACCTGGATACAACAGTATAAATGCTAGTATTCTAACCAAAAGAAATGGAGTTAATAGACTGAAATATTTTCGCCTATCTATCTTAAGCCTAAATGTATTCAACTCAATATCGAATTTTTTTATATAAACATTGTATTTATCCCAAACTAAATGTAAAAAATACTTAAAGATAAGATAATATCCTATCAAAAGAATAAAAAACAATACAAAAGAATATCGGTTCAAACTCCCCCTAAATAATGCTTGTGTGTGTGTTATATCTTCTCCGATTACAAAAATAAATGCTAAAATTGACGAAAATACTTTTATAATCATAGATTCTCTCTTGGTTAAAGAAGATAACTTATTTTTATTTATGAAATATAAAACTGATAAGAATATTGTTGCTGTAATCAATGTTTCTGTTTGAAATACTCTTAAAAACGTTATATAACTATTAACAACTATTTTTTTGTCTAATGTTAACAAAAGTGTAAAATAGTAAGATAAGATAATACTCTTTACAACACTAAAGTTCAACTTATTTATCACTCTCTAAACACCCACCTTCTTTGAACTTGATAACTAGCAAGAAATAAAATTGTATCTACTACTATTTTAATGGCTGTTTCAGAACCAGAAAACATATTCCAAACAACTGTCACCATTGCTGCAGACAACAACATTTGGAAAGCAGCCAAGCTATAGTATTTAACAATCGTTTTATGAATTCTTTTTTCACCATCAAAGACAAAATTCTTATTCATTGTAAAATTAAAATAAGATGAAATTATTCTTGACAAAATGGTTGATAGTAGAATCAACAATGCTCCTCTATGAATTCCTACAGATAGGGAAAGCCAAAGGAACAACTGAAACAATCCAATATCAACTAAAAAGGAAGAAAGAGAAGATAACAAATATTTAAAGAATGATGCAAAGATTACTTTATAAATTCTCAATGAATCTTTAATAGGATTGAAATGAGTTTCAGCATTCCCATCAAAGTAAATAGTTTCAATCCTTATTTCTTTGATGGGAATTGAATTATCAAATGTATGGATTAACATTTTAGTCTCATACTCAAATCGTTCACCTGAAATCTCCAACATTTCATGTAAAGTTGCCTTTGGAAAGCCTCGAAGTCCAGTCTGAGTATCTGTAATTTTTCTACCATAAAGCAATTTAAATACTAATTTTGTAAGCTTATTCCCAAATTTACTTTTTGGTGGAACATTTTCAGAATCAAAATCACGACAACCTAAAATGAGTGAGTCAGGATAATTAGAAATTGTCTCTACCATAGATAAGACATCTTCAACCCTATGTTGTCCATCCGAATCAGCAGTGACAATCCCGTTATATTCTTCTACATTTGGCATTGTCAGAAAATAGTTAAAAGCATTTTTTAAGGCACGACCCTTTCCTAAATTTTTTGCATGGGTTAATATCTGACATCCTTGTTTATCTCTTAGTTGTTCAAAAATATAACCACATTCTGACCTACTTCCATCATCTACAATTAGAATATCTTCTAACCCAGATTGCCTTAATTTTTCTATGTATTGAATCAAATCAAGTGGAGGATTTAGGGCAGGAATAACAATCAATGTTTTCATATAATCTCCTTTGGTATTTGCTAATATTTTTGTATAAAAAAGCATAAACTTCCAGATATCATTTTACCATGTTTCCTAAAAAAAAAAAGCATTTCCTGCTTTGTATCTTCTTAGTTTTATCCATCCTATTTGAATTTTCCCTTGAAAACCAGTATAATGGTAGAATGCTATATGACTAGAAAGGAAGTTGAATGAAGCAATCTATCTCAAATCTCAAGTTAGCTGAGCGTGGGGCCATTATCAGTATTTCAACCTATTTGATCTTATCTGCAGCCAAATTAGCAACTGGTCACCTTCTTCATTCATCCAGTTTGGTGGCCGATGGTTTCAACAACGTGTCGGACATCATTGGAAATGTTGCCCTCTTGATTGGCATTCGAATGGCACGCCAGCCTGCAGACCGTGATCACCGTTTCGGTCACTGGAAGATTGAAGAT
Organism: Streptococcus pseudopneumoniae; assembly: GCF_001070715.1. Classification (GTDB taxonomy): domain Bacteria; phylum Bacillota; class Bacilli; order Lactobacillales; family Streptococcaceae; genus Streptococcus; species Streptococcus pseudopneumoniae_H. The sequence continues at coordinate 29,114 of NZ_JVRR01000077.1, read as the reverse complement.
TTGGCTAGCTTGATCACTTCTATCATCATGTTCTATGTCGGTTTCGATGTACTTCGAGATACCATTCAAAAGATTCTCAGTCGGGAAGAAACGGTCATTGATCCTCTTGGTGCAACTCTAGGAATTATGTCTGCAGCAATCATGTTTGTGGTCTATCTCTACAATACTCGCCTCAGTAAGAAATCCAACTCCAAAGCACTGAAGACCGCAGCAAAGGACAATCTTTCTGATGCTGTTACCTCACTTGGTACTACTATTGCCATCCTAGCTAGCAGTTTCAATTATCCCATTGTGGATAAACTGGTTGCCATTATCATCACTTTCTTTATCTTGAAAACTGCCTATGATATCTTTATCGAGTCTTCCTTTAGTCTTTCAGATGGTTTTGACGACCGTCTGCTGGAAGACTACCAAAAAGCTATTATGGAAATTCCCAAAATTAGCAAGGTTAAATCACAAAGAGGTCGTACCTACGGCAGCAATATTTACTTGGATATCACTCTTGAAATGAATCCTGACCTGTCGGTTTTTGAGAGTCATGAAATCGCGGATCAGGTTGAGTCTATGCTAGAAGAACGATTTGGTGTTTTTGATACTGATATCCACATCGAACCTGCTCCCATTCCTGAAGATGAAATCATGGACAATGTCTATAAAAAACTCCTCATGCGCGAGCAATTGATTGACCAAGGAAATCAACTGGAAGAACTCTTGGCTGACGATTTTGTCTATATTCGTCAAGATGGAGAGCAGATGGATAAAGAGGCCTATAAAGCTAAAAAAGACTTGAATTCCGCTATCAAGGATATTCAGATCACTTCCATCAGTCAGAAGACCAAACTCATCTGCTATGAGTTAGATGGTATCATCCATACCAGTATCTGGCGTCGCCACGAAACTTGGCAAAATATCTTTCATCAAGAAACCAAAAAAGAATAGAGAAATCCTGTCATGAGACGGGATTTTTCTATTCTTCTAGCTATCAAACTCACTGAGATACTCATAGCGTTCGTATTTTTCAAGGAGTGCTTCGTTTTTCTCATCCAGTTCTTTTTGGAGAGTAGCCAACTTACCAAAGTCAGAGCCGTTGGCCTGCATTTCCTCTTCAATAGCAGCGATACGATTTTCCAAGGCTTCAATATCACCTTCAATGCTTGCCCACTCCTGCTTTTCTTGGTAGGTCATGCGTTTCTTGTCTTCACGAACCTTGACCACTTTCTCCTTTTCAGCCTTTTGCACTTGATTGGCCATCTCTGTTTCAAAGGCTTTCTCATCAAGATAGTCGGTGTAATGACCAAAGAAAGGACGAATCTTGCCATCTTCAAATGCGAGAATCTTAGTCGCTACCTTATCCAGAAAATAACGGTCGTGACTAACAGTCAAAACTGGACCAGCAAAGCCTTGCAAGAAATTCTCCAAAACTGTCAAGGTCGCAATATCTAGGTCATTTGTCGGTTCGTCCAAGAGAAGAACATTTGGTTTTTCCAATAGCAATTTGAGGAGATAAAGACGTTTTTTCTCGCCACCTGACAATTTCTCAATCAAGGTTCCATGCGTCGAACGTGGGAAAAGGAACTGCTCCAGCAATTCAGCGATGGAAGTCGTAGAACCACCGCTGGTTTTGACCTCTTCTGCCACTTCCTGCAAGTAATTGATCACTCGCTTGCTTTCATCCAATCCCTCAATTTGTTGAGAAAAATAGGCGATGCGAACCGTTTCCCCAATCATAACTTGACCTGCTGTCGGCTCAAGACTGCCTGCAATCAGGTTGAGCAGGGTTGATTTTCCAACACCGTTGTCCCCAACAATTCCGATACGGTCTTTGGCCTGCACCAAGAGATTAAAATCTTGCAAAATAGGCTTGCTTTCATATGCAAAGGAAACATCCTGAAACTCGATGACTTTCTTACCAATCCGACTGGTTTCAAAGTTCATGGTCAAGTCTGTCTCAGCAACGCCACCTGAGACTTCTTTCTTCAAATCATGGAAACGATTGATACGAGCCTGCTGCTTGGTCGCACGCGCCTGCGGTTGTCTGCGCATCCAGGCCAATTCTTGCTTATAAAGTTGTTCTTTTTTATGAAGTAGAGCCGCATCGCGCTCGTCCTGTTCCGCCTTAAGGCGAACATAGTCCTGATAATTGCCCTGATATTCTGTTAAGCCTGCTCGATCCAACTCGAAAATACGTGTTGACAAAGCGTCTAGGAAATAACGGTCGTGGGTAATAAAGAGAACAGTTTTCTTGGAATTTTTCAAAAAGAGGGTCAGCCACTCAATAGTCGCAATGTCCAGATGGTTGGTCGGCTCATCCAAAAGCAAAAGGTCGTGGTTGCCAAGTAAGACTTGCGCCAACTGGACCCGTCTTCTTAGACCACCTGACAATTCCCCAACAGGAGTAGATAAGTCCTGAATACCCAGCTTACTGAGAACCGTCTTGATCTGACTCTCAATTTCCCAAGCTTGAAGAGAATCCATTTCAGCCATGACCCGTTCCAAACGAGCCTGCTTATCCTCACTGTAGTTGAACATGATTAACTCATACTCACGAATAAGCTGGATTTCCTTGAGGTCGCTAGATAGAACCGTATCCAAGACCGTCTTGCTATCATCAAAATCAGGATCTTGAGTCAAGTAACCAATCTGGTAATCATTCTTAGCTGAAAAGGGACTAACATCCCCATCAAATCCAGAAACACCAGAAAGAACATCTAAAAGGGTGGTCTTACCAGTCCCATTGACACCGATTAAACCAATTCTATCCAAGTCATGGATGATAAAGGAAATATCCTTAAAAACGGTCTTATCACCGACGGATTTACTTAGTTTTTCAACGATAAAATCACTCATTTTTTCTCCCTCAGATAATCATGGATGGCTTGACGGTCATTTTCCAATTCTCCATCGACAATGGCATACTCAATCTCTGTTAAAATCTCTCCCAAGTCTGGGCCCGGCTGATAGCCATATTCCTTAATCAAAATACCACCGTTGATTTGGATTTCTTTCTTATCATGAATGGTCAGACTCTGATAGGTTTCTGTGATGGCTTGTGGGTTGACTTCTTTTCCTTGGGCCTGACGAAGATTTTCAGCCTGTAAAAGTAAATCCAAGTCAAAGCGATAACAATCGCGCTTGCTCAATTCTCCCTTTTCACGCAAGGCCAAAATAGTCAGCAAATCCTGTACCTGCTTGGCAAACTGACGTGAGGTCTTCCAAGCCTTCAAAAATGGCTGCGCATTTTCAATCTCCAAAGCCCACAGTAGAGCCGCCCAGGCTTGCTCTGAAGATTCAAAGGTGAAATCAGTATCCAAATCAAACAGTCTGTTAAGCTTGTCCTGGCTAGCTGCCATATCAGGGAGATAGTCATAAGCTTGACTCTCAATCATGGAAGCCAAACCCCTTCTCCAAAATGGAGCCAGCATGAGTTTATCAAACTCAACGAAGGTACGCTCCACAGAAATTTTCTCCAAAAGTGGCGTCAAGGTCTTCATTGCTTTAAATGTTTCTGGCTCAAGTTCAAAGCCAAGACTGGCCTGAAAACGGAAACCACGCATAATCCGTAGAGCATCTTCGTTGAAACGCTCACTAGCTACACCAACCGCTCGCAAAACTTGATTTTCTAAATCGTCTAAACCATGGAATAAGTCAATGATTTCCCCTGTCTCGTCCAAGGCAAAGGCGTTGACCGTGAAATCACGGCGTTTGAGGTCTTCTTCTAGCGAGCGCACAAAGGAAACCGCACTGGGTCTTCGATAGTCCACATAGACATCTTCTGTCCGAAAGGTAGTTACCTCATACTCCTCATCCCCATCTAAAACCAAGACGGTTCCATGCTCGATTCCGATATCGGCTGTTCGCGGAAAAATCTGCTTGGTCTCCTCTGGATAAGAAGACGTCGCAATATCCACATCATGGATAGGACGATTGAGGAGGGCATCTCGAACAGAACCCCCAACAAAATAGGCTTCAAAACCTGCTTCTTTAATTTTTTCTAATACTGGTAAAGCCTTCTGAAATTCAGAAGGCATTTGCGTTAATCTCATAATAAGTGTTCTAATCCATAGACAAGCTCATGACGCTTGACAACTTCTTTAATTCCCAAATTCACCCCTGTCATGAAGGAGCTGCGATCATAGGAGTCATGACGGAGGGTCAATCCTTCTCCCTGATTGCCAAAGATGACTTCCTGATGGGCTACCAAACCTGGCAAACGAACTGAGTGAATCCGCATGCCATCAAAGTCAGCACCACGGGCACCTGCAATCAATTCTTCTTCATCAGGCGCACCTTGCTGGGTAGAATCTCGAACTTCTGCCATTAACTCAGCTGTTTTAATAGCTGTTCCACTCGGGGCATCCTTTTTCTTGTCATGATGGAGCTCAATAATCTCCACATTTGGGAAATATTTGGCAGCCTGCTTTGCAAATTGCATAAGCAAGACAGCACCCAAGGCAAAGTTAGGAGCAATCAAGCCACCCAAATCTTGAGCACGAGAAAATTCTTTTAGCTCTGCAATTTCTTCACTAGTAAATCCTGTCGTTCCAACTACTGGAGCAAAGCCATTCTCAAGAGCAAAGCGTGTATTTTCATAGGCAACGGCTGGTGTAGTAAAGTCTACCCAGACATCCGCTTCAAAGCCTGCTAAATCAGCCTTATCCTTGAAAACAGGAATACCCTGCCATTCTGATTCAGACTCAAAAGGATCCAAAACTGCTACCAAGTCCAAATCTGGATCAGCCAAGACCATCTGACAAGCAGCTTGGCCCATTTTTCCTTTAAAACCGGCAATAATTACTCGAATACTCATCTCTACTCCTGTCTAAGATACAAAGGACGTTGGCTGCCCATGAAAAATAGGGAATGGCGCTGACTTTCGACGAAAGGCAAGACAGGCATCTTTTTTCAAGAGGCAGGTAGTCCGTGTTCAATTGCTAAGATACAAAGCCTGTAAGAGCACAAAGTGAAAATAGGAGGTCTGATCAAGGAGTAAATACTCCTTGGAAGACCTATCTTTTTCACACAGGATTCCAGGCGTGTTCAACTGCTAACTTCTTAACTAGTCTAAAAATGCCAACTAAATCACTGGAATATAACCCAGAGCAATGCTTCCTGCTCCTAGGTGAGTTCCAATGACACTACCAAATGTAGCAAGTGAAACATCCGAACCCAAGCCAGAATCAAGCAAGTGCTGACGCAATTCCTCAGCCTTTTCAGGAGCATTCCCATGAATGACAATGACCCGATATTGGCCTGAAGCCGTTGTTTCCTTGATAATTTCAATTAAGCGCTTGGTTGCTTTCTTTTCAGTACGAACTTTTTCGTAAACTTCAATCACACCTTGATCGTTAAAATAAAGGATTGGCTTAATGCTTAGCAGATTGCCCAAAATGGCAGCCCCATTTGAAAGGCGCCCACCTTTCACCAAATGATCCAAATCATCTACCATGATAAAGGCTGACGTACGGCTGATTTGAATGGCTAGCTTATCCTGAATGCTGGCAAAATCATCGCCCTGGTCACGCCAATTAAAGACGCTTTCAACCATGATACCCAGCGGAGCACTTGTAATCAAAGTGTCCGGGAAAGCAATGGTCAAGCCTTCATAGTCATCCACCATATACTGGATATTTTGGTAAAAACCTGAAATTCCAGAAGATAGGAAAAGCCCCAAAGCATGAGTATAGCCTTGTTCTTTGAGCGAAGTTAAGATTTCATCTAACTTGGCAATACTTGGTTGACTAGTCTTAGGCAATTCAGAAGCCTGAGCCATTTTTTGGTAAAATTCCTCAGCAGTCAGATTGATACCTTCGACATACTCCTCACCATCAATATTGACAGGAATATCCAAGACATACAAATCTTCTCTTTGCAAGGTCTCTGCACTGAGATAGGCAGAAGAATCTGTGATAACAGCTAGTTTCATATTAGAACTCCAAATTGATTCCTGGTAAGTCTAATGCAATTTCAGTTACTTCGTAAGTCAAACGGTTGAGCATATTCAAACATGGACGAGCCAAAGTTTCCACTTCTTCTTGGCTCAATTCACTTGGTTCATTAACAATACGGCCATCGATGTGGTTTACCTGTGAAATGGTTCCACTGATGACAAACTTATCAAATACAATCATAAAGGTCAAGATGACAATCAAGGAAGTCACTTGATTTTCTTGATCATGTTGGAGCAATTGGAAGTTCACATCCACCTTAGTTTCAGGAGCTCCATTTTCATTTTCCCATTCAAAATTACGCGCATCAAAATGATACTGACTAACAAATTCTTGTTCACGTTTAAGATTCATGTCTTTCTCCCTTGGCTACAATATTATAAGCTATTGTACCATAATTTTTTATTTTCATCTAGTTTTCTAGGATTTAGTCAATCCCGATTTCAGATCGAACTACATCTGCGATAGTATCAACATAGTAGTCCACTTCTTCTGTTGTAGGCGCTTCTGCCATAACACGCAAGAGAGGCTCTGTTCCACTTGGACGAACAAGGATACGGCCATTCCCTGCCATTTCAGCTTCCATCTTCTCGATAATTGCCTTGATAGCTGGCACTTCTATAGCCCTTTCCTTCATGACATTTTCCACTCGGATATTGACTAATTTTTGTGGATAGATGGTTACTTCTGCTGCCAACTCTGACAAGCTCTTACCAGTTTCCTTCATGATTTTTGTCAATTGGACAGCAGATAATTGACCATCACCTGTTGTATTGTAATCCATCAAGATGACGTGACCAGACTGTTCACCACCGAGGTTGTAGCCTGATTTTCTCATTTCTTCAACAACGTAGCGGTCGCCAACTGCAGTAACTGCCTTGTTAATACCTTCACGGTCCAAGGCCTTGTGGAAACCAAGGTTGGACATCACAGTCGTCACAATTGTATTTTGGGCCAATTGTCCTTTTTCAGAAAGGTATTTCCCGATAATGTACATGATTTTGTCACCATCAACGATCTCGCCATTTTCATCAACCGCAATCAAACGGTCACTGTCTCCGTCAAAGGCTAAACCGATAGCTGACCCACTTTCTTTGACCACTTCTTGAAGGGCTTCTGGGTGCGTAGAACCAACATTAAGGTTGATGTTAAGCCCATCTGGCGTTTCTCCGATAACCGTCAACTGAGCACCGAGATCAGCGAAAATTTGACGGGCACTTGTAGACGCTGCACCATTGGCTGTGTCCAAGGCAACTTTCATTCCTTCAAGTGGGGTTCCAGTTGAAACAAGGTATCCTTCATACTTACGCAATCCTTCTGGATAATCTACCAAGGTTCCCAAGCCTTCTGCACTTGGACGAGGAAGAGTATCTTCCGCAGCATTTAGCAAGGCTTCAATTTCTGCTTCTTTTTCGTCATCTAGTTTGAAACCATCACCACCAAAGAACTTAATTCCATTATCAAGGGCTGGATTGTGACTGGCAGAAATCATGACACCAGCACTTGCACCTTCAGTTTTAACCAAGTAAGCTACTGCTGGTGTTGCCAGAACACCTAGTTTATATACGTGAATACCAACTGAAAGAAGACCAGCCACCAAGGCAGATTCTAGCATTTCCCCTGAAATACGTGTGTCACGTCCCACAAAAACTTTCGGTGCTTCCGTTTCATGTTGACTGAGAACATAGCCTCCAAAACGTCCTAGCTTAAAAGCCAATTCCGGCGTTAATTCTACGTTAGCTTCTCCACGGACTCCATCAGTCCCGAAATATTTACCCATTTTTATAAAATCCTTTTTCTATTTTTAATTCGTTTTTGAACTAGTTGCTTTCGTTGACGAAGATGTCTCCGACGAACTGCTTGTGCTTGAATTAGATGTACTTGAACTCGTTGCCACAGGTTTTGTAGTCACCTTCATTATTGTATCAAACGGAGTGATAACTGCCGGTAAGACAACACCATTGCGGTCGATTGCCTGCAAAGGTACTGAACCACTGTAATTTCCTTTAATCCGTTCACTAGTTGGCAAGACAGCGATAATCTTATCAATTCTATCCAATGTCTCTTGGTCACTCGTAATCGACACTTCTTCATCTGACACCGTGACATTTTCAATCTGTACCCGACTATCAATTTGACTAGGGTCAATCTCTGGTACAACCTTTACCTTATCCCTCTGAGCCTTCTTACCAATCTTGACTGTAATTTTTTGCGGAGTCGCCACAGCGGTCAGCCCATTGGGTAAATCTTCAATACTCAAAGGAACTTCAATCGTTCCAACACTGGCATCTGTTAGGTCAGCAGTAACCTTGAATTTACGTGTGCTTTCTTGCATTTCACTAGCTAGCGATAGGCGATTTGCACCAGTCAAGACCACTGATACTTCTGAAGCAAAACCGCTAATAAAATACTCATCACTATTATAGCGTATGTCAATAGGGACGTTTGTTACTGTATTCGTATAGGTTTCCGTTTTTACCTGCCTAGCACTGGTACTGTTTTGAAAATTCGTCGCCGTAGCATAGACAAATAAGACACAAGCAAAAAAGAGTGAGGATATGATGTATAAACTATTTTTTCTCATGTTTCCATCCTCCTAGCAATCGTTCTTTAAAACTAAGACCTGCTTCCTCTTTTGGAAGTAAGATTTCACGTAATTCTGTTTCAAATTCATCAAGTGTTAGGTTGTGCTTAAAGCTTCCATTATAGGTTATCGAAATTCCTCCCGTTTCCTCTGATACGACAAAAGTCAAGGCATCTGAGACTTCTGATAAACCGATAGCCGCCCGGTGTCTGGTTCCAAATTCCTTGGAAATTCCTGTGTTTTCTGTCAAGGGCAGATAGGCAGACGTCACAGCGATACGTTCTTCTCTGATAATCACCGCACCATCATGTAGGGGAGTGTTGGGAATAAAAATGTTAATGAGAAGTTCTGCAGAAATCTTAGCATCTAAGGGAATTCCTGTCGAAATATACTCCTGCAAGGTACGTACACGCTGAATAGCAACCAAGGCACCGATTTTACGAGGACTCATGTATTCAACAGACTTAACAAAGGCACGAATCATCTGTTCCTCAGCACTAATAGGGGCATTGGAAAAGAAATCTGTCGCTCTTCCCAAACGTTCCAAACCAGTCCGAATCTCTGGAGAGAAGATAACAACCGCCGCAATAACCCCATAAGTAATAATTTGATTGATCAACCAAGAAATCGTAGTCAAGCCAATCATATTTGCAAGGATTTGAGCTAAAATAAACACCAAAACTCCACGTACCAAAATCATAATCTTGGTTCCTGCAATAGCTTTTGTAAAATGGTATAAAATATAAGCAACAATCAAAATATCAATCAGATTGATAGCTATCGTCCATGGACTTGCAAACAAACTGGTCCAATATTGCAGATTGGATAATTGTTGAAAATTCATCCCTGATATCCTCCCTATCAAAACACTTTCGTCCTATTATACCATTTTCTGGCATTTTTTTCCCTATCCTAGTCCATTTTACATTGAGCAAAAATATGATACAATAAACTGACTAGAAAAAACAAAGGAGAAACCATGTCTCAACTCTATGATATTACCATTGTAGGTGGTGGTCCAGTCGGGCTTTTTGCGGCCTTTTACGCCCACCTACGTCAAGCCAAGGTTCAAATCATCGACTCTCTTCCCCAGCTAGGTGGACAACCTGCTATTCTCTACCCTGAAAAGGAAATCCTAGACGTACCAGGCTTCCCAAACCTGACTGGAGAAGAATTGATCAACCGTCTAATCGAGCAATTAAACGGCTTTGATACCCCTATTCATCTCAACGAAACGGTTCTTGAGATTGAAAAACAAGAAGAAGGCTTTATCATTACCACTTCTAAAGGAAGTCACCTGTCTAAAACTGTTATCATCGCTATGGGTGGCGGTGCCTTCAAACCACGTCCTTTGGAACTAGAAGGCGTTGAGGGCTATGAAAATATCCACTACCACGTTTCCAACATCCAGCAATATGCTGGTAAGAAAGTGACGATTCTTGGTGGGGGAGACTCAGCTGTGGATTGGGCTTTGGCTTTTGAAAAGATTGCACCAACTACCCTTATTCACCGCAGAGATAATTTCCGTGCCTTGGAACACAGTGTCCAAGCCTTGCAGGAATCATCTGTAACCATCAAGACACCATTCGTCCCTATCCAACTCCTTGGAGATGGAAAAACGCTTGACAAACTTGAAATCACAAAAGTCAAATCTGATGAAACCGAAACGATTGACCTAGACCACCTCTTTGTCAACTATGGCTTCAAATCTTCTGTCGGTAACCTTAAAAACTGGGGTCTGGACCTCAACCGTCACAAGATTATCGTCAACAGCAAGCAAGAATCTAGCCAAGCAGGTATCTATGCTATCGGTGACTGCTGCTACTATGATGGAAAAATTGATCTGATTGCGACAGGTCTAGGGGAAGCACCGACTGCTGTAAACAATGCCATCAACTACATTGACCCTGAGCAAAAAGTGCAACCAAAACACTCAACCAGTTTATAAAAAAGAACCACGAGTCCTAGGATTCGTGGTTTTATAGTTCATCGGCTATCTTATTGATCTTTCTGAGTCTGTGGTTGACACCACTTTTGGTCAGAGGGGTGCTGAGGCTATCTGCCAACTGTTGGATAGAGTAGTCTGGGTGCTGAATCCGCAACTGCGCCACCTCCTGTAAATCCACTGGCAAATTTTCTAAACCCATGATATCTTTAATTTTACTGATATTATTGATAGTCTTCATGCTGGCAGAAACTGTCCGAGCGATATTCGCCGTCTCGGCATTATTGGCCCGATTGAGGTCGTTACGAGTTTCTCGTAAAATCTTAACTCGCTCAAAGTCATCACGCGCCTGCATGGCTCCGATGACAATCAAGAAGTCCATAATGTCTTCGGCACGCTGGAGATAGGTAACAGCTCCCTTCTTGCGCTCAAGTACCTTGGCATCCAGTAAAAACTGCTGAAGAAGGGAGGCAATCCCTTGCGCGTGGTCCAGATAAACAGAACTGATTTCCAACTGGTACTTCCCTGACTCAGGGTCACGAATACTTCCATTTGCCAAGAAAGCACCACAGAGATAGGCGCGCCCTGCTTCCTCGTCTGATAAAATCGCCCCATCAATACCTGTTTCCAGGCCAAAGAAAGAGTCTGCCAAGTGCAAATCACTCAGCAGGTCCTGCACCTTTTCATCTGTAAAAACGGTATAGACCCGATTCTTACGAAGATTGCTCCGTTGGTGGTGTCGGATTTCCGATTTGATTTCGTAAAAATGGAGAAAGGACTCATAGAGGTGACGAGCCAGTTTGGCATTTTCTGTCACGACTGACAAGGTCAAGCCCGAAGTCGAGAGACCGATACTGCCAGACATCTTGATAATGGCAGATAATTCATGCCGGCTCAGATGGTGTTGACCCAGAATTTCTTCTTTTACTGCTACTGTGAAACTCATTTTCTCACCTGTATAATCCGCATCAACTCATCCACGATCAAATCTCCATCGTGAAAGGCACCCCCATTTTCCAGACGAAGGAAGTTGGATGAAATCACGCGCGGAACCTGCTTACAAAGACCAGCAAAATCATGTTCCACCTGCACCAAGTATTCATCAAACCGGTTGGAATTCATGTATTCCTGAGGCACTTTTTCGATATTCACCAAAACAGTATCGATAAAAGGGCGACCAAGGTGACGATGCAGGACCTCCACGTGGTCACTATCTGTAAAGTGTTCTGTCTCCCCACGTTGGGTCATGATATTACAGACATAGGCGATTTCTGCCTTGGTTTCCAAAAGCGCCTGCCCGATTTCCTTAATCACGATATTGGGCAAAATAGAGGTAAAGAGAGAACCAGGGCCGAGAACAATCATGTCACTTTCAAGAATGGTCTGCACTACTCGACGGCTAGCCAGAGGCGTATCATCGTTGAGGGTATTGGTCACATAGACATGGTCAATCATGCCTGGATGGTCTGCAATATGACTCTCTCCAGCCACTTCTGTCCCATCCTGAAAGACTGCATGCAGGGTCAAAGGATGGTCACTGGAAGGATAAATCTTCCCAGTTGTATGGAAAAATTTGCTCAGCAACTGCATGGCATTATAGGTCGAACCCTGCATTTCTGACAGGCCTGCGATAATGAGATTGCCCAATGGATGGCCAGCAAAGGCTCCAGCATCTTCAGAGAAGCGATACTGAAAGACCTTTTCATAAAATTTTGGCATATCCGACATGGCCACAAGGACATTACGAAGATCACCTGGCGGTGTCAATTGCTGCATATTTTTTCGGAGTTCACCTGATGAACCACCATCATCCGCCACCGTTACGATAGCAGCGATTTCCACATCTTTTTCCCGCAGACTTTTTAGAATGACAGGAATCCCAGTTCCTCCACCAATCACCGTTATCTTTGGTTTTCTCATGAACGGTTTACCGTTTCCTTTCTTCGGTCTTTGTCACGATGCCCTTCATTAACAGGCCAATTCTTGGATAAGTCCTGCGCCAAGCGTTTAGCAAAGGCCACACTACGGTGTTGCCCACCCGTACAACCCATGGCAATGGTCAAAACGGACTTCCCTTCCTTTTGGTAACTTGGCAAAATCGGCTCAATCAAGGCCAACAAATGTTGATAAAAATCTTCTGACTCAGGATGATTCATGACATAGTCATAAACTGGTTCATCCACACCCGTTTGGTTTCTCAGTTCTGGTAGGTAGTAGGGATTTGGCAAAAAGCGCACATCAAAGACTAGGTCCGCATCAATCGGGATTCCATATTTAAAGCCGAAAGACATGACTTCGATACGGAAAGACTGGGCTTGTTCTTGATCTGAAAACTGCTCTGCAAGAGTTTTACGCAGCTCACGAGGAGTAAGTTCAGTCGTATCCACCACATTTTGGCTCATATTTTTCAAAGGCGCCAAGAGCTCACGTTCTAGCTTGATTCCATCCAAAATCCGACCATCTGCAGCTAATGGGTGACTCCGTCTGGTTTCCTTGTAACGCGCGACTAATTCCTTATCTGCTGCATCCAAAAAGAGAATTTTAAAGTCCAGTTCTTCCTTATTTTCCAGCTCATCCAAAACAGCTTGAATCTCTGAGAAGAAAGAACGGCTACGCATATCCACTACCAAGGCCAACTTAGGATCGTCTTCCTTAGTTTCAACCAGCTGCAAAAACTTAGGCAAGAGGGCTGGCGGCATATTATCAATTGTAAAATAACCTAGATCCTCGAAAGACTGAATGGCTACGGTTTTCCCTGCACCACTCATTCCTGTCACAATCACCAAGTGAAGTTGTTTCTTTGTCATCTTTTTCTCCTTATATCAAAAGAAGTTTGGCAGAACCAAACTTCAACTAGCTTATCCAATCTCTGCGATGACTTCGATTTCGACTTTTACATCACGAGGAAGACGAGCTACCTCTACTGCTGAACGCGCTGGAAATTCCTCTTTAAAGGCCGTTTGGTAAACCTCGTTAAAAGGAACAAAGTCGTTCATATCGCTCAAGAAGCAAGTTGTTTTGACAACATGGTCAAAGTCAGTTCCTGCCTCTGCCAAAATAGCACCAATATTTTTCAAGACTTGTTCTGTCTGTTCTTGGATGGTTTCTCCAACGATTTCCCCAGTTTCAGGAGAGAGAGGAACTTGACCACTAGCAAATAAAAGGTTGCCAACGATTTTTCCTTGAACATATGGTCCGATAGCCTTTGGGGCCTTATCTGTATGAATTGTTTTTGCCATTTTCGTTTCCTCACAATTTTTCTAAGATTGCATCCCAAGCCTCATCCATCCCTGCCTTGCTGACAGATGAAAAGAGAATGAAGTCGTCACTTGGGTCAAAGTTTAATTTCTTTTTGATTGCTGATTCGTGCTTGTTCCATTTACCACGAGGAATCTTGTCCGCCTTGGTCGCCACAATGATGACTGGAATCTCATAATACTTGAGAAATTCGTACATCTGCACATCATCTGCTGACGGGTCATGACGGAGATCCACCAAACTGACAACCGCACGGAGATTTTCCCGAGTCGTTAGGTACTCCTCAATCATGCGCCCCCACTTTTCACGTTCCTTTTTAGAAACACGGGCATAGCCATAACCAGGCACATCCACAAAGCGCATCTTGTCGTCGATATTAAAGAAGTTAAGAAGCTGCGTTTTACCAGGTTTCCCTGATGTTCGGGCTAGATTCTTGCGGTTCAGCATAGTATTGATAAAGCTAGACTTGCCAACATTTGAACGCCCTGCAAGAGCGATCTCTGGCAGTTCATCCTGCGGATAGTGGGACTTGTTAGCCGCACTGAGCAAGATTTCAGCATTGTGTGTATTAAGTTCCATAGTCACCTCTAGGCTGTTTCTAGGATTGGTTTATCCGTTCCATCGACAGCTTCTTTTGTGATGCGAACCAATTTCACATTTTCCTGACTCGGTACTTCAAACATGACATCTAGCATGGTTTCTTCGATGATGGAGCGAAGACCACGCGCACCAGTTTTGCGTTCGATGGCTTTATTAGCAATCTCTTGAAGGGCTTCATCATCAAATTCTAACTCAACATCATCATAAGATAACAAGGTTTGGTATTGTTTTACCAAGGCATTTCTTGGCTCTTTCAAGATACGAACCAAGTCATCGACCGTCAATTGCTCAAGAGCAGCAAAGACTGGCAAGCGTCCAATCAACTCAGGGATAATCCCGAATTTTTGAATATCTTCTGCGATGATTTCTTGCATGTAAGAGCTGTTTTCGTCAATCGCCTTGTTATTTTGACCAAAGCCTATAACCTTTTCACCCAGACGTTGCTTGACAATTTCTTCAATACCATCAAAGGCACCACCCACGATGAAGAGGATATTTTTAGTATCCACTTGAATCATTTCTTGTTGCGGATGTTTGCGTCCACCTTGAGGCGGCACGCTGGCAACGGTTCCCTCGATAATCTTGAGAAGGGCTTGTTGCACCCCTTCACCAGAAACATCACGTGTGATCGATACGTTCTCGCTCTTCTTGGCAATCTTGTCAATTTCATCCACGTAGATAATGCCACGCTCTGCACGTTCAATGTTAAAGTCAGCAGCCTGCAAGAGTTTGAGGAGGATATTTTCCACGTCCTCACCCACATAACCAGCCTCCGTCAGAGCTGTCGCATCTGCAATGGCAAAAGGTACATTTAAACTCTTAGCCAAGGTCTGGGCAAGGAATGTTTTCCCTGAACCAGTTGGGCCAATCATCAAGATGTTTGACTTCTGCAAATCCACATCTTCTGACTCTTCACGCGTATCGTGGAAGTTGATACGTTTGTAGTGGTTGTAAACTGCCACTGCCAAGGCACGCTTGGCACGATCTTGACCGATAACATAGTGGTTCAAGATATGGAGGAGTTCGATTGGTTTTGGCACCTCAGACAAGTCTGCCAAGACTTCCTCAACCAATTCTTCTCGAATGATTTCCTGAGCCAACTCCACGCATTCATTACAAATAAAAGCATTGTTGCCAGCGATTATTTTTTGTACTTCTTCTTGGTTTTTGCCACAAAATGAGCAATAAACCATCATATCATTTTTTCTATTTGTAGACATGATTTCCTTCCATTCTATACTGTCATTCTATCTAAAATAAGGTCATGTAAAAAGCATGAATACTATTGACCAGATTGGTAAAGGCATTTAACCAGAGCAGGATAGAAAGCCCGTAACGCTTTTTACGAAAAGCCTGTGCTCCTGCCAGAAGGCAGATGAAACACAGAAAAGCCGTGAATAAACCAAATAAACTCCGTTCCATTAGACTTCCTTTCTCTTACGGTATTGGATGGTAAAATCATAAGGATTTTTCTCATCTTTGGTATAGGATTTGCTTGAAACTGTCTCAAAAAGAGATAAGTCAAACTCTTCAGGGAAATAGGTATCTCCCTCCACCCGAGCATGAATTTGAGTCACAATCACTTCATCAAGGTAGGGTTCAAAAGCCTGAAAAATTTGCTTTCCACCGATAATATAGAGATTCTTGTCTTGACACTGATACCAGTCCAAGACAGACTGGACATCCTGAAAAGTAGCCGCACCATCTATCTTTTCTTCCGGATTACGCGTCAAAATCAGGGTTTCCCGTTGTGGAAGCAGGCGACGCCCCATTCCATCAAAGGTTACCCGCCCCATCAAGATAGCATGATTCAGAGTTGTTTCTTTAAAGTGCTGCAATTCTGCTGGCAAATGCCAAGGCAGACGATTGTCCTTCCCAATCACACCCTCTTCATCCTGAGCCCAAATAGCTACGATTTTCTTAGTCATGCTTCCATCCTTTTCACTGATAGTACTATTTTATCAAAAAACTAAAAAAAAGACTGGTTTGGAATAGCTTACAAAATAGAAAAAATCTGTAAGAAATTTCCTACAGATTTATCTATGTTGCCTTGTTTCTTACAAACCAGGTGCTTGTCCAAGTTCTGCGGCAAGCATCCAAACTGTTTTCTCAAGTTCAGCCTTAGCACCAACAAAAATATCGTTTGTAACATCATCGCCTTCTTCGTCAGTCACATCCAACGCTTTTTGGAAAAGAGTGATGAGGTAGCGATAAATATCAAGGACACGCTCCAAACTTTCTTCTACATTGCGAAACTCTCCAACTTCTTCTTCGATTTCACTATTTTGAAGGAATTCTGTCAATGTAGAGAATGGGCTTCCACCGAGTGTAATCAATCGTTCGCTGATTTCATCTAAATGACCATCAAGAGCATCCATGTACTCATCCATTTTTGGATGCCATACCATAAAACCGCGTCCACGCATATACCAGTGTACTTGGTGCAAAGCAACGTGGGCTACGTACAAATCAGCAACAGCTTGATTCAAAACTTCCTTTGTTTTTGCCAATGCTACTGGCGCTGCTTTTGTTAATGTTGCGACATCTTTTGCTGCTTCTTTTTTCAATTCTACCATTTTATTTTACCTCATTCATTATTTTTATGTAACCACTTCTTAATGATTACTACCTTAGTATACTACTAAGGAAAGACAATAGCAAGCCAAATGACTCACATGAGAAAAGTTGCAATAGACTGATAATTTAAGAATTATTAGTAAGCCCCCAATAACAAGGTCTATTGAAAAAATTCCAAAATTTTGAAAGACTCTGGAACTTTTTACGATTGACCATTTTAGTGGATAATCTCATGTTAGACTATCAATTGTAGCACTCTCTTCTTGAATGATTTTCAATCTTTCTTCCATCGTCCTCCCCTCTGATAACTATTTTTATCTAGTATACCAGAGACTTGGTGATTACGATTCGGCTTGGCTTGTCAAATTTAGATTATAGTGAAATGAAATAAAAAATGTACAAATTGATCGGGAAATTTAACCTAACTTCTAGCAATGTTTTAGAAACTAGAGTGTACTATTTCAACTTCAATATACTATATGTTTTAGTATCAGCTGTACGATATCCCTATCGTACGCAAAAATCTCCTAGCAGAAATGACTACTAGGAGATCTTTTATGAGAGGTGCTTGTCTAGTCCTTGACAAGCAAACTCATTATTTGATGCTAATCGAACAAGTTCCTAACTAAGCTTCTTCGTCTTCTTTACGACGACGGCCTGCAAGACCAAGACCAAGTAAGGCACTTGCGGCTGCTGCTACCATAGCTACAGTAGAATCAGCTGTACCTGTATTTGGCAACTCTTTAGCCAATTGGCGTGCATTTGTGGTTGCTTGGTTTGATACCGCATCAACAGTAGCTGGAGTTACAGCACTTGTTTGAGTAGCTTGATTATTTGCTGGATTTGCCTGATTGCTTGTCGGAGAAACTTCCGAGATGAAATCTTCGATACGTTTCACCATTGTATCCACTTCATCTTGGCTTGCTTTTGAATCAGCAAATACTTTCTTACCTTCTTCTAATAACGCTTTTGCTTTCTTAGCACTATTCTCATCCAATTTATCTGATTGATGATTGATGAAATCATCTAATCGATGAATTGCTAATTCTAATTTACCTTTATTGACATCTACTGTTGGCGCTGCTGGTGTCGCTTGTTTCACTGGATCAGTTGCTGTTCCTGCTTCACTTGCGTCACTGTTTCCTTTTGTTGCGACTGCTTTGACTGCTGTTCCGTCTTCAGCTACTGTGTGGTCTAATGTTATCACTCCACTTGTTGAATTAACGCTTACTCCTGGAGTTGGGGTGTCTGAGTTCTCTTTCCATACTCCACCTTCTTTTACGATTTCGATGGTTTTCTCAGTTGTTCCACCTGTTGGTGTGTACGTTACTTTGACTTTATCGACATCTCCTGTTGGCGTTACAGTTACTGTTGCTGTCGCTTCGTTCGCTGCTACTGTTGGTGCGTCTGGTTTCGGTTGTTTCACTGGATCAGTTGCTGTTCCTGCGTCACTTGCGTCACTGTTGCCTTTCGTTGCGACTGCTTTGACTGCTGTTCCGTCTTCAGCTACTGTGTGATCTAATGTTATCACTCCACTTGTTGAATTAACGCTTACTCCTGAAGTTGGTGTGGCTGATTTCTCTTTCCATACTCCAGCTTCTTTTACGATTTCGATAGTTTTCTCAGTTGTTCCACCTGTTGGTGTGTACGTTACTTTGACTTTATCGACATCTCCTGTTGGCGTTACAGTTACTGTCGCTGTACCTTCGTCTGCTGTTACTGTTGGAGCGTCTGGTTTCGCTGTAGCTACAACATTCACTTTAACCCCTACTCGATCAGATGAACCATCAGGGTATGTTACTAAGATTACTGCTGGTTTTAAACCTTCTGAACTTGTATCAGGTGCCTCTCCCCATGTAATCCTAGTATTTGCTGGTAATTTGTTTGGATCGTTTGATGTCGGTGTATTCTTTATAAAATCCTCTGCATTTGGCGTACTTCCTTTTTTTACATCTGGTAAGGGATTTTTTAGTTCTGGTTCATACTTACTGTCATCGAGAGTTTTATTCAATTTTTCTACGACCTTAGTCGGGTCTATAGCCTTGTCATATATAGACATTCTATACACCCTACCACCGGATGTAGCCTCAGAACTAGTACTTGTATCATCAAAGAAAAAACCAAATATAGTCTTACCATTTTCTGTATAAGGTTTTGTGTTAGCGAGAGTTGCAGGGTCGGTTAAAGACATTTCTGTAGTAACTTTTCCATCTTTGACAAGGTAAACAGCAAATTTTTCCCTAGATTTTACTATAATAAAGTCAACGACTGTATTATCAGGAACTGGATTTGTACCAAGTGGAGAGCTTATATCATTGTAAAATTGTAATCTGCCCTTATTAAAATAGAAACCAGTATCATCTGCTGAATTCTTATAATCTACTATTTTTCTCCAGCCACCAGTAGTTTGGTCAAAAGCAAACTTTACACCTATGGTATATTCTTCGCCTAGTTCCTTATCTATTGTAAGCTTGAAGCCTCCACCTCTAGGTTGAGTAGATTTCCATTCCACGTACTTTCCATGACTATCTTCACCATATTTTAAGGATGCATTATTTCTGTTATTGCCATCTCCTTCTTTGCTAAACCATTCAAGTGTCGAATGATTTTTAAAATCTGTATCATTTCCTGAAAATACAAATGAATTATATGAATCATCTGTTGTAGGTGTACTTGCTGGTTGTTCTCCTGTACGCAGTGGATTCGTTCTATCCATTGCTTTTCCATTACGAGGGTCATGAGAACCAGTGTTTGCGATTGAATTTGTTCCGGCTTTTGGTTCTGTATTTCCTGCCTTTTTACCTACTGTTGGTTGACCGTTCGTTGTGTCTACTTCTGGTGTTACTTTTTTCTCTGTAGGTTTTGTTACTAATTTGGTGTTAGCTACAGTTACAAGTTTGCTGTAAGCCTTTGTCAGTTCAGCTTGAGTTGTAGCATTTTGTAACACTTCTTTAGCTGCAGCCAACTCCGCTTTTAATAGTGCAACACTCTTTTCTGTTTTATTGGCGTATGCACCTTTAGCCAGTTTCGCTTCAATCTCTTTGATATATTTTTCAAGTTTCGTTTTGTCTAAAGCTGGAGTTGCTGGTTCTTCTGGTTTAGCAATAGTTTCCGCTGCAACTGTATTGCCTACTTGTTTTGTAGTATTCCCCTGAACCTTACCTGAGCCAGTATTTTCATCATTTGGTTTAACTTTAAGCTCTGGTTTGTCTTGCGGTTGAACAGCAGTCATATCAGCTGATACAGCACCATTGCCCAAAAACATGAAAAGAGCCGCTACTGCTACACTAGCTGCACCAAAGCTATATTTACGAATTGAATAGCGTGTAACCTTCTCACGGTGCATGCGTTCAACACGACTCATTGACTTATTTGTTTTCATTGATTTTAATTCTCCTTCAAGTTTCAAATTGTATCTAAATTTTTAGAATAGACCTTCTTTAATACATCATATCAACTCCAAGAAAATCACCAAAAGCATATATATATATGCATGATGGGTATTCAATTTTGGTTTCAAAAAAAAGACTATTCACTTGAATCTTCCAATTAAATATTATACTGCATTTCTGTTATAATTACAACTATTATATAATGTAATGGATTGAAATAAGATGGAACCAAGTCGATTAGGAAAGACAAATGAATTTCTAAAAATGTTTTAGCAACCGCAATGTTCTGGTCTATATTCAATCTACTATATAATACTCTTCGAAAATCTCTTCAAACCACGTCAGCGTCGCCTTACCGTACTCAAGTACAGCTTGCAGCTTGCGGCTAGTTTCCTAGTTTGCTCTTTGATTTTCATTGAGTATAAGATTCATTTCCTAGCAAGATCTTGAATTGACTCGAGGATAAACTATCATAAAACAAAGAAAAAGAGGGTGCTAGTATCACATCCCTCTTTCAAATCATCGCTTAATACCAAACGCTGACATCTACGCGCCCTTGGATTCCTTTCATGTATTCAGAAGAGGTATATTGCCAACCTTTTTCTCCTGAATAATGAGGGTTTTCCCATTCTAAAGCATTGGTATAGGCCGCTACCCAGTTTACATGTTTTAAAATATCTGGGTGTTTTAAACGTGTCTGTAGTAAACTACGATAGCTATAGACATACACATTTTGATAACCCGCCTGCTTCATCGTCTCCATGTACTTGTTAATAATCTTAACCCAAGTACCTGTATCACTCGGAGCACGCTTACTTTTATTCACATACTCCCAGTTCTCAACATCATAGTAGATAGGATAAGACAAGTTCATATTGTATTTCTTCAGAAGTTCAATGGTCTGTTCAGCGTCATTCTCAGCATCGGTCTCATTTTCAGCATAAGTATAGAGATAGACGCCATAAGGAATTCCCAGACGGTTTAACTCCTTAATGTTATGCGCCAATTCCTTGTCCTCTTTACCACTATAACCTAGACGAACAATGACACCATCTACTTCATTTTCATCAATAACCTTTTTCCAATCATTGATACGACCATTGTGCTCACTAATATCAATAACTTTCTTAGCATGTTCGGTTCCAACTTGCTCTTCTCTATTATTAAAGAAATAGCGTTTACCATCTCTGTGAACCCAGCCGACATTCAAATCTTTCTTTTCTTTGAGCTCACCAGAAGCCGCAAAGATATAGCGAGCACCATCCATAATCACTTCATCAGTCGCCATGGCACCACTTCCAGTCAAATAGTAGTTGCCTTGCCACTCATTCCGAGCCATATAGCCCCACTTCTTGAAATAGTACCATTTGCCGCCCACTTTTTGCCACTCTTGGTTGGCATAAGTTCCATCAGATTTTAGATAAAAATAAGCAGAATAGGCTGGATCATAAAGCCATTCATTTTGCATCATAGCTCCTTGACCATTCAAGAAATAACTTCCTTGCCATTGGCTTTTAGCCATGTAACCCCACTTCTTGAAGTAGTACCACTTATTTCCAATCAATTGCCATTCTTGATGAGCATAAGCCCCATCTGACTTGAGATAAAACCAACTCTTGTAATTATTATCATAAAGCCATTCATTTTGAGCCATGTAGCCACCTGATTTTAGGTAATAGCTGCCCCGCCACTCATTTTGAGCATAACGACCGTCTGATTTGAGATAAAACCACGCTTTGTAGTTATTATCAAAAATCCATTCACTTTGAGCTTTAGAACCATCAGCCTTTACATAATAATCCCCATCCCAGTGGGCAGCAACATTGGTCTTTACACCTGTGCTCGTTTGAGTTTTATTAGAAGACTGATTTTGCTCTGAACTACTTGAAACTGTCGTTGTATCCTGCGAAGTTTTTGAAACTTCAGTTTCATTTGCAGCGACATGGCTAGTTGCCAAGCCTAGTAAACAGATACTGGCTAATCCAATTTTTCCAATTTTTGTTTTCAATCTTTCCTCTCCTATAAAAAATGGAACAGGCACCTGAATGCTGTTCCACCTAGCTTTTGCTACTTACTGATTATTTTACAAAGTCAAGCAAAGCCAAGAAGCTTTCAGCTTCAAGTGACGCACCACCTACAAGGGCACCGTCAACGTCTGGACAAGCCATGTATGAAGCAACGTTCTCAGGTTTAACAGAACCACCGTATTGAACACGAACTTTGTCTGCCACTTCTTGACCAAAGTTAGCAGCTACAACGTCACGAACAACTTTACACATTTTTTGTGCATCGTCTTGTGAAGCTGATTTACCAGTACCGATAGCCCAGATTGGCTCATAAGCGATAACTGATGCAGCAACTTGTTCAGCAGTCAATCCAGCCAATGCAGCAGATACTTGAGCACCTACGAATTCAGCTGCTTTACCAGCTTCGTAAGTTTCAAGTGACTCACCACAACAGATAATTGGAAGCATACCGTTTGCAAAGATTGCTTTTGCTTTTTTGTTGATATCTCCGTCAGTTTCATGGAAGTAGTCACGGCGTTCTGAGTGACCGATAACAACGTAGTCAGTACCGATTTCTTTCAAAACTTGTGGGCTAGTTTCACCAGTGAAGGCACCTGCATTTTCAAAGTAGCAGTTTTGAGCAGCAACTTTAAGGTTTGAACCTTTAGCAGCAGCAAGAACAGTTGTCAAATCAAGAGCTGGAGCTGCGATACCTGCTTCAACAAGATCTGATGAAGGAAGTTTTGATGCAACTGCTTCAACGAATGCTTTAGCTTCTTCTGGATTTTTGTTCATTTTCCAGTTACCAGCGATAAATGGTTTACGTGACATTTCACATACCTCTTTTTTCAATTTATTTTCTATTTATTTTATCACAATTAGACACAGCTTGCAAATCTTACTCGGATTTCAATCCTGCTTACATGGATTAATCCTTCCAGAGATCCATGGCATTTCTGAAATCTGCAGATACCTGTGTCAACTGAGGATTGCTTGCTTCTCTTTCTGCCCGCTTAGCCTCAATTTGAGCCACACTTTTGATACCTTCATGGCGCCAGTTTCTCAAAATCGCCTGAATGTACTTCCAGTTTGCTTTTCCATTTAAAACAGCTTCACGAAGAGCTTCCTTAATCAAGTCAGCACTGGTTCCATCTTCCTTTAGTGTCTTGGTCAAATCCTCAATCTCAAAAGGTGTCAACAAGCGTCCCAACTCCTGTTGGAAGGTTTCTACCAAATCTTTGAGCTGATTTTGAGGTGTCAACTGGTCTGAACTCGAATGAGCGACTCCAAGCAAATCATCCAAACGTTCCAAAGCCAAACTAGCATCAAAAAGCAATTCGATTTCACCATTTAATTCGATAGTACGGTACTGAAGCAGTCCCCTCTCCGTCAGATTAGAGATGGACTGGTTGACATCCGAAATTTCCTTGCCAATCCTTTCAGCAATCTGGCTTGGTGACATTTCTTCTAAGCCTGTCGTATTTTGCAAATAGAAAAATTGCCAGACCAGAAAATCATCGCTGGAAGGAAAGAGTTCCTTAAAATGCAAGAGAAGGGCACTCGGTAAAACCAAGTTCCCTGATTTAAAAGCGTCTAAATATGTCATAATTCCTCTTATAAATACCCATATGCAGATGCATCATCTTCTATTTTTCTCCAGTCAAAAGGCGTCTCCTGATAGACCGCATAGTTCACCCAGTTACTGAAAAAGAGGGCTGCCGATGAAGACCAACAAAGACAAGGGGTCTGATTAACATCATCATCCTTAAAATAATTTTCTGGAATATGAGGAGCTAAACCTGCATCACAATCTCTGAAATACTCTTTTGCCAAGGTATCACGGTCATATTCCAAATGCCCAAAACTATAAATTTCTCGCAAATCACGACTGGCTAAAATCGAAACCCCAACCTGAGGACCTTCTGACAAAATCTCGAGATTGGTCTTATTCAGAATCTCTTCCTTAGAAATCTCCGTGTGCCGAGAATGAGGAGCTACGTAACTATCGTCAAAACCTCTAAAGAGAAGGTGACCCTCTTTTAGGGTGTCCTGAGGATAAATACCTGATAGCTTACTGGCCATCTGGTATTTTTCTACACCATAGCGCAGATAAAGCCCAGCCTGAGCCCCCCAACAGATATGAAGTGTCGAATAGACATGGGTCTTGGACCACTCAAGCACCTGACTGAATTCCTCCCAATAGTCCACTTCCTCAAATGGTAAATGCTCAACTGGGGCCCCCGTAATAATCATCCCATCAAAATACTCATCCTTGACTTCTGGGAAGGTTTTATAAAAGGTCTCCATGTGTTCTGAACGAGTTGTTTTAGAACGATGGCTCTCCATATAGAGAAAATCAATATCCAGTTGTAGAGGTGTATTGGCCAAATGACGTAACAACTGGGTTTCTGTGACCATTTTCTGTGGCATGAGATTTAAAATTAAAATCTTCAAGGGACGGATATCTTGGTGGGCCGCACGCTGATCATCCATGACAAAGATATTCTCTGTCCGTAAAATCTCAACAGCTGGTAATTTTTTATCAATTCGAATCGGCATAACCCTCTCCTAACTGTACTCTTTCAGGAATCATTGCTTGTGTTTAGAGTTAAAATGCAAACACTTGTTTCCTTTATTATACTGCAAGAAGATATAGTTTTCAATTATACTTTTCCTCTAACTAGCTATAGTCTATTTTTATATCCTAATGTAGAGAAAACAGCCCTAGGGACTGTTTTTCATTAATAATGCATCAGAACTTTGTAATCGTAGTCACCGATTTTTTCACGACCGTTCAATTCATCCAATTCAACAAGGAAGGCACAACCTGCTACAATACCGCCAAGCTTTTCAATCATCTCGATGGTTGCCTTAACAGTTCCACCTGTTGCCAAGAGGTCATCCACGATAAGAACACGTTGACCTGGCTTGATGGCATCCGCATGCATAGTCAAGGTATCAACACCGTACTCTTTTTCATAGTCAGCAGAAATGACTTCGCGTGGCAATTTACCTGGCTTACGAACAGGGGCAAAGCCAATTCCCAACTCAAAGGCAACTGGACAGCCCACGATAAATCCACGAGCCTCAGGCCCTACAACCATGTCAATTTTCTTGTCAGTAGCATACTGAACAATTTCACGAACAGCGTAGCTATAGGCATTTCCATCAGCCATCAAAGGACTAATATCACGGAAGGTGATGCCTTCCTTTGGATAATTTTCAATTGTTGCAATGTAATCTTTTAAATTCATCTTTTTCTTTCTTTCAAAGTTTTTACTCTCTATTATACCATATTTTCTAGTAAAGAAGAAAGAGAAAACAATATTTGAATCATTTACGCTGTGACCTTTTTTTGACCAAAAATAGCGGTTCCGTTACTTTTGTAAATAAAAATCTATTCCAGAAACTTGGGAATAATTTCTAAAAACCAAAGCCAGTTTCAGAAAACAGATTTTATTTTCATTTTTAAGCATATTCATCCAACGATAACCTCAGCACCTAAAAAAGGGCAGACTATCCCCCCTTGAAATTTCGTCATTTTTTTAAAAATGGGACAACTATTTAAGCAACCCAACTGTTCAAATGCTCTGTTTCTTGTTTTTGTACTTTTGAGTAAGCAAATCCTAATGTACATAAATAAGCCATTGTGACATATGAGCCTACTGAAAAAGTCATCAAATTGATGGCTTTTTCAGTAGGCTCGTTTGAACTGTGGTATTTTTATCATTTGTAACATCAATAGTAAACTCTTTTTCTATCTCTCTATTATCCTTTGCATATACATTTGTTGGTAAAATACTCATACAAATCATTGATACTAAAATAATATTTTCAAATCTCTTTTTCATCATTTTTCTCCACCCCTATAGTAATTCCTCTTGTCCAGATAATCTTCCAA
The DNA here is from genome assembly GCF_001070715.1 of Streptococcus pseudopneumoniae. GTDB lineage: Bacteria > Bacillota > Bacilli > Lactobacillales > Streptococcaceae > Streptococcus > Streptococcus pseudopneumoniae_H. The sequence continues at coordinate 2,906 of NZ_JVRR01000077.1, read as the reverse complement.
TATGCATAATTTCGTTATATAAAATTCGTCGAACATCTTCATCCGTTAAAGCATCATTTGATGTTGGTTTTTCTAACGGATTTTTCTTTTCATTCGAATAAACTTTTTGAATCGCAACAATCGTTAATCCATCTGACAAGTAATCTTTAATCTCTAACAAACGATCTACGTCATTTAAGGAATACATTCTGCGATTAGTGTCTGAACGTTCCGGTGTAATTAAACGTTGTTCTTCATAGTAGCTAATTTGTCTTGCCGTTAAATCAGTCAATTTCATAACTGTTCCTATTGGAAACACTGCTAAAGAACGTCGTAATTCTTTTTCTCCCATTCTCAAACACCTCTCTTATTCTCTATGATAGCTGTATTGTAAAAATAACTGACATAAATGTCAAGGGTTTTCTTGCTTTTTATGTTATATTTTCTAACATGATTTTCTTTTCAACAAAAAAGACCAGGTTTCCCCAGCCTTTTATACTGCACCCTAAAAGTTAGATATAAAAAATCTAACTTTTGGGGTCACTTCCCTCTATTTCCTCCACCAAGATTTTCTTGTTTTCGCTTCATAAGCAATTTTCAATGTGTCTTGATCCGGAAGAGCAACACCTTTGCTTAATGTAATTTTATGCTTATCTTTTTCTGAAAAACCTAGGGTCTCACCATCCTGCAAATCTACATCCTCAAGGAGTATGTACGATACGATTGAAGATATAAATTTTATTAGATCCCCCGGATTTTCATCTGCATCTATTATCTCAAGTTCATACTTTCCAAACACGTACATTCCATAAGTGTATACGGATATTCCCTTGTCAGTTTGATAAAGACCGAACCATATCCAGTTAAAAATAGGTAATTCCTGTTCTTTAATCATTTGAGCGCAGTCAATATAAGAATTTGGTTCAAAGACCACTCCGCTTGTAAATACGCCTATGGCATTTTCCTGCATGCTGCAAGTTGCCATAATCTCAGTATAAATAAGCCCTCTTTCTTTTATATCTTCTTCTCCATCACCTAAAACAGCAACGACAATATGCGCCTTATGGCTTTTAGTAACCTCTACCGCTTCTCTCCACATATAATTATTGGAAGCATTGATTTCCGCCTCTTCGTTTGGTACGGGATCAGGGAATTTACTGATAACCACACGATATCCATTGATATCTGTAAAGATTACATCGTCAGCTTCATCTGTTAAATCTTCATTTGAGATTTCAATACTCCACTCATCTCTAAGGTCTTTTATCAGTTTATTCTTGTCCCAACAATCCTCCGAAAGCAAAACGCTTCCACAAAATTCTCCTATGTTATCACTGTTCAAAACTTCCACCTCAACCTCTACATAAAATTTGTCTAAAATATCTACCATGTATTATCATCTTTTTATCGTGAATTGTCAAGTCAAGTGAATCATTTACGCTGTGCCCTTTTTTGGGGCAAAAATAGCGATGTCATAAATTTTGAAAACAAAAATCTATTTCAGAAATAAAAGAATCTATTTTAAAATGTAAATTTTCTTTTCATTTTTAGACGTAATGATTCAATGACAACCTCAGTTCCTAAAAAAGGGCAGACCATCCCCCTTGAAATTTCGTCATTTTTTTAAATGGGGCAACTATTTAAGCAACCATTGATTCTTTCAATGGCACTTCTCTTATTGTAAAGTCTCTCAAATTTATGTGATTGTTGGGATACTTTTGGGAAGATACGAATATCTTCTGAACTATCTACTCTAAAAATGCGGTTATCATTATATTTTGGATGAAATCCGTAACACAATGAACCTGTCCCTTTGTACACTAATGATATTAATTGAAAATCTTCTGTTCGATAAAATACTTCTTCATCTTGATTATAATAGAGTGCTGAGTCTTTATATTGACGACTTTCTTCATCTTTCCACATATGTCTTGGAGGGATAACCGCGATTATTCCTTGTTCTTCGATGAATTCACTATCATACCCTTTATCTGCCATCACTGCCCTTGTATTCTTTAATAGGATTTCTGATTCTGTAAGAATTTCTTCAGCAACTTCACGTTCTCCTTTACCTGTTGGAGTCACTTTAAAAGCTATCAGTAGTTCATAATTTACATCTGCTAATAAATGAAATCAGAAACCAAAATAATACTTCGTAGTTTTAGTTCCGTTATTTGAATACTAATTTTTTGCGGTCGTATCAGCCTGCGTTTCTCTTCTGCCATCTGGTTCTTTAGTCGATACTTTATTGGCGTAACTTTGAATAATTTTCCCGTCAACGGCTACTTCTTTTCCAAAATCAGCATCATCTCTGTCAAGTTTTCTTGATGTTCCTTTAATTTTTTTATAAAACGAGACATCGCAACAGAACTTGGTACTATACAAACATGATTATTGGTATGATTCATAGAAATATAGTGAGATCGAAGTCCACATAATTGTCTTAATTGACTATTTCTACGACATTCACGTAATAAACTTTCAATCGTTGTATGTTGGAAAACATTTTTTGCAAGAAGTAATCGCCACATACATACAACCGGATAATCATTTCTACCATTTGCTCGCTCTTCATCTAATTTTTTTAATAACTTTTCTGCTGGTATTATAGAAATAAGAATTTTTAATTTTTTTAAATCTCCTAATTTTTCTTCTTCACTAAAAAGGCTCGTTTGTGTTACAATGTTCATGTGGAAATTCCTCCTTTGATATTTTTTCCAACTATATTATACAGGAATTTCCACTATTTTTTAGTCGTAAAATTACAAAATAAACAAAATCGCCACCAAAAAATCCTTATTTCACGTGATTTTATGGTGGCTATTTTTATTTTAGCACTATCCCTAAAGTATTGGTTTCATTGGGTTGCTTGGGCATCGAAAATAATTCGTATTTCATTTGCTAGTCACCCTATAAGCCAAATAAGA
>NZ_JVRR01000076.1 GCF_001070715.1 Streptococcus pseudopneumoniae | reverse complement strand
TTTTCAGCCTGAGTCCTTTTAGTTGAGAGACGAAGGTTTTCCGTTGCAAACAGATTATTTCAACCCCTGTAACTTTTCCCAAACAATCTCATAAACGTCTGTTAATTCTCCGAGACCTCTACGGAAAACATCCTTATCCATGTGGTTGCCATCCGCATCCCACAAACGGCAGTTATCTGGTGAAAATTCATCTGCTAAGATAATCTTACCATCCTTGTCAAAACCGAACTCTAGCTTAAAGTCAATCAACTTAAGGCCAATCTCAGCAAACCAGGCTTTCAAGAGTTCATTGATACGACGGGTTTCTTCCTTCAAGTAGGCAATCTGCTGGTCATCCGCAATCTTTAGGAATTTCACATGCTCGTCATTGATAAATGGATCATCCAAATCATCATTTTTATAGTAAAATTCGACAATCGGAGTTTCAAATGCAATACCTTCGTCTACGCCAAAACGTTTTGAAAAGGAACCAGCAGTATAGTTTCGGAGCACGACTTCCAAAGGAATAATCTTAACCTTTTTATTGAGTTGTTCCGTGTCTGAAAGTTTCTCCACAAAGTGAGTCGCCACACCAACCGCATTTAATTTCTCAAAAATAAAAGATGAAATCTGATTATTCAACACTCCTTTGCCCGCAATCTGCTCCTTCTTGACACCATTGAAAGCAGTCGCCTGGTCCTTGTAAGTTGAAATAATAAGATTTTCATCTTCAGTTGTATAGATATCTTTAGCTTTTCCCGAATAGATCAATTGTTTTGACATTTTAAAGTTCGCCTTTCGTATTACTTGAGCACATTCTACCATAAAAAACCTAAAATTACAAGAATTTAACCGAATAAATAACGTAGTGGCCTCAAAAATCATAAAGAAAAAACTGCAAGAAGAATCTTTCTCACAGTTTAAAAATCATTTAACTCTAAAAACACGAACATTACTCTTTGTTCAAAAATTGATCCAAATAATAACGTAGATAACTTTTCTTGCCCGTAATCATCTGCAGGCGACCTTCCACCCCGTACCGAAGTTTTGCAGCCTGCTCCGAAGTTAGATTAGTCTCCGCCTCAATTTTAAAGAAATTCCCTTTCTCAGTCTTAGTAGCTGTCGCATCAATACTTGTAATAGTAGAATCTAGGAAAAGTTGATTCTTGGCATCATGAGTCGTCGTATAACGAACAGAATCACCGACCTTGACTCTTGCTACATCTTTTGAACTTAGATAAGCTGTGAGTTTGGCTTTCCCTTCTTTTTTCAAAGACGGATAGAGTTGGGCTAGTAGGGCACCTTCTGCAACCATGGTAGAATCACTAGTCTCAGGATTAAGATGAAGCACCCCATCCTCACTCGCCGTAATTTTCCCCTTGTCTAAAAGATTTCCCTGTACCTTCTTACCTGACTCCACCTCCAAGATTTTCTGGTCTAGAAGGGTCAATTCCTGACCAACCTTTGCCAAGTGTTGGGATTTAAGGGATTCCAATTGACTGCTTAAGCCTGACGCATAGGCTTGCTGGGTACCTGAACCTGCATACTGGACACGATAAGTAGCAAGACTAGATTCTAACTGAGAAAGCTGCGCTTCAACCTGCGCAACTGCTTGTGCCTTAGCTTGCGGATTTTCCTCACCCTGAGACTTGTAGGACTGGTAGAGAGAGTAGGCTAGATTCTGACCGGCCAAGGAAGCACCTGTTTCAATAGCTGACTTAGCTGTCTGGTAATCACGAATTTTAGCCTCTGTTTGGCTGATGAGGTTGCCGATTTCAGCTTGGGTTTGGCTAGCTGCTGCATTCTGGGACGCAATGGTTTCATTTTGTTGCGATGTACTAGCCCTAAGACTGCCTGTTTGACTGATGTAGTCGCGAAAGGTGGCTTGGTAGCCAAACTTATCCTCCTCTGGAAAGTGGTTCTCCCCTTCTTGCAGACTTTTTTGCAAATACTCCAATTGCTTTTTCTGATTCTTAAGCATGTCCAACTGACTGGCATAGGACTCCGCTTGGACACCCTCTGCCCCTTCTTGATATTGAACTAACAGTTCTCCCTTTTTAACCAGCTTATTTTCTTCCAAATGATTGACAAGAATGCGATTGTTGCTAGTTGACTGGATATTTGCAAGGATTCGACTAGGCTCAACAGTAGCTCTAGTAGACAAACTCATCTCCTTCTCTGCCAAAGTTGCAAAGCCAAGTAAAAACACAAGCAGAAGGGACATAGGTACAATCACCCGACTGGAAAAATTATGGTAACGACGATTATAAAACTCCGCACTTTCTAAAAATTCTGGTTTCATCCTCTCCTCTTTCTAGCTATTCACCAAATGGGCATAAAAGCCACCCTGTGCAAGCAAATCAGCATGCTTTCCTTCTTCAACAATCTTGCCCTGATCCAAGACAACAACCTTCTCTGTCCGCTCAGCAATGGTCAAGCGGTGGGCGATGAAAATCAAGGTCTTGTCTAAAGCCATAAGATTATCGACAATTCGCTTCTCTGTCAAAATATCCAAACTGCTGGTCGCCTCATCCAAAATCAAGACAGGCGCATCTGTCAAGAGAGCACGCGCCAGAGCGATTCTCTGACGTTGACCACCTGAAATTCCTGCCCCATCCGAAGTCAATTCTGTCTGGTAATTCAGTGGCATGCGCTCAATGTCCTCCCTAATCTCTGCCAATTCCACCGCCCGTAAGATATCCTCTTGAGTCGTCCCTTCCTTGGCTCCCAAAAGAAGATTCTCCAAAATCGTTCCGTTAAAGACATAGGGCTGTTGAGGAAGGTAGTTGATATACTGACGCAGAGTCTTTTTATCAATCTGATTAAGATTGACACCACCCAGACTAATCTCTCCCTGACTTGGGTCGTAAAAATTAACCATCATCTTGGCCAAGGTCGTCTTACCTGACCCTGAAATCCCCACAAAAGCTACTTTAGAACCTTGGGGAATAGTCAAATTGATATCTGACAAGACATCTCGACCATAACCATACTTGTAGTAAACCTGCTTGAAGGACATCTCTCCCTTCATCAAGCTCAAATCCTCAACTGTTTTCTTCTCCTCAAACTCAGAAGCTACCAGATAAACCTCGTTTAGACGGTTATTGGCGACCTGCGCTGTCTGAAGCTTAGTTTGCAGATTGATGATATTTTCCAAAGGATTGGTAAAGTAAACAAGCAAGGTATTATAGGTAATCAACTGCCCCAAACTCATCTTGCCATCCATGACCAGAACAGCTCCCATCCAGAGAATGCCGACATTGAGCAAGAGATGGGCAACTTTTTTAAGAGCCTTTTGCTGACTCTCTGCTCGACTATAGGTAAAGGATTTTTTCAGATAATCCACAAATTCCTTGTCAATTTTTTGGTAACGCTGACTTTCACTGGTCAAGGACTTAATAGTCTCAATACCGTTGATGTCCTCAATGATAGAAGAAGATAAAACCGCATTGGCTTCCATGGTATCCCGATTCATCTTTTCAAACGGCTTCATAAAAGCAAATATAATCACTGTGTAGATAGGAAGCGCCAATAAGGTCATGAAAAAGAGATTGGTATTTTGTGAAAATAAAACAAGAGAAATAATGACAACCGTTGACACATCTAGGAAAATCGAAAGAATGGTCGAAGCCAGCGCATCAATGATACTGTTAGCATCTGTAAAACGAGACACGATTTCCCCTGTCCGACGTGTCGCAAAAAAGGACATAGGCAGGTGAAAAACATGCTTGATATAGGACAAAATCACATCAATCGATAAGCGTTGCCCCAAAACAAGTAAGAGATACTCCTGAGCGTAAGACAAGATCTGCTGAAGAATATAAACAATCACCAGCCCAATAGAAATAATCCCAAGCGTCGAACGCATCTGATCTGGCACATAGGTATCAATGATAGACTGCAGATAATAAGAACCCACAATGTTAATCAAGGTTACCAAGAGTGTTGCCAAAACGATATTGGCAATCAAGCCACGCTGCTTCACTAATATAGGGATAAAAGAGAGCAGACCATTCTTTTGATCCTTATGAGGCTTGTAGTCTGGACTAGGTGCCATAAACAGAGTCACTCCTGTCCATTCTTCCGCAAAACGCTCACGTGGCAGTTTGGTCAATTTCACCCCAGGATCTGGATCAGCAATATGAATGCTGTCCTTGTCCTGCCCAGTCACCACATAGTAGTGGAGCAATTTCCCTTCCTTAAGCACATGAGCAACAAAAGGAAAAGTCAAATCTGGCAAGTCAAAAAGCGTCATATCCGCCTTAATGGCCCGCGTCTCAAAACCAATCTCCTCTGCCACCTTGACCAAGCCCAAAGCCGTTGTCCCATCCATGGTTGTCTTGGCCAATTCTCGCAAGTGAGCCAAAGAATAGTAACTACCATAGTAGCCAAAGACCATGGCTAATGAAGCTACACCGCAGTCCATCTGATCCACCTGCGGACGATAGTGACGTTTCCCAAATTTCATATTCATCTCCTTTTCCTAATACTCAATGAAAATCAAAGAGCAAACTAGCCGCAGGCTGCTCAAAACACTGTTTTGAGGTTGTAGATAAGACTGACGAAGTCAGTCACATATTATACTGCAAAGCGACGTTGACGTGGTTTGAATTTGATTTTCGAAGAGTATAAACTCATCTGATAACAACTATCTTACCCCAATCCCCAAACAAAAACTGGACTTCCTTCCCAAATGTGCCTATCTCCCTCCCAAATGTACTTTTAGGATAAAAAAATAGGCAGAACAAGCGTCCTACCCAAAATATATATTTATTTCTTTTTCTTCCTAATTCTTTTGTCAATCATGTACAAAACGATAATCGAAAACAGCGGTGGTACAATATAACTCTTTTCACTCATTGTCAGCTGAAATCCCAGAGTTGTTAGTATCTTAAAGATGAAAATATTCATCAAAAATAGAAAAACAAATACTAAAAAATATCTTAAAACCTTCTTCATTTCTTTTCTTCAACTTTCCTAATTTCTATAACTATTTTATCAAAAAAGCACGAACAACAATACAAATAAACTTCAAACGATATAAATAAACACCTCAACTGAACTTTTTAGCAAAAATAGGCAGAACAAATGTCCTACCTACTAAAAATATGCTATTGAAAGGAAAATGATTTTTTTCTGACACCCTAGGCAAGCTTGGGACAAATAAATCATTGATAGTAACCTTTACGACATCCTATTTAAAGTTACTTCAATTTTTAATGTCCCTGCTATTTCTAAGCCACCTCTGGTATAATCTATTCATAGTCAGAATAGATAACACCGTTCTAAATGACGATTCATAGTTTTTCTTACATTCTTTAATAAAATATGTATCAAATTGTTAAAATTAACGTCTGCTTCCTAGATGACGACCGTACATATAGGCAACAACTCCTAAAACACCCCAAGCGATAGCTGTAGAAGTAGTAATAATAAGTCCACCCTCGGTACTAGCCAAATCTGCTTCTGCCATGATCTCAAATTTTTCTTCTAATTTTTTCATATCCCACCTACTCCTTTAAATATATTAACCAAACGTACGAGATAACCAATAACCAGCTACCCCAGCTCCACCTGCAGCAAGTAATGAGCCTCCGATAACAATCAATAAACCCACTCCGCCTTGTACTTGCTCTAATTCATTTTGCTTTACGATTTCAAATTGATTCAAATTTTGCATGATATACTCCTTTTTAAATAATACTAGCTAATCCAATAGCTACTCCTACTAATAAACCCACTATTCCTGAGGCTGATATAATAACAGCCGCAAATTCGTTTGAAAACTTCATTGATTCTCTCATTATCTCTTGTTTCGACTAATTCCAATAGCTACTCCTGCACTTAAACCAGCAAATGCTGAACCTGCAATAATACTAGCTGCTACTGCTATCGGAATAATTCCCCCATCTACATTCATCAACTCTTCTTCTGTAAGAGCTACAAAGTTCTGTTCCATTTTGTCAAAATTTGTCATCTTTTTTCTCCTTTATTTCTATTTTTTAGTTTACGATTTCTGGATCTTAAACCATTTTAAAAACCAGAATAGATAAATTACTGAATTCCTTTTCTTCTCACTTATCTATTTGAGAAGTGATTTAAAATGAACAGGTAAATTTCATTTATTTTAAATACCATTTGATAAACCATGGCAATAAGATTGGTAAATACATCGCGTAGTCTCCTTCCTTTTCGTCTCACTTATTTATTCGAAAAATAATTCGAAAATGTACAACTAAATTAAATTTTATTTCAAAAATAATTTAATGTACCATGAATAGAAAATCGGTAGATACATAAGCTAGACTCCTTTCTTTTTCCTCTTACTTATCTATTCGAAAAAAATTTCGAAAACGTACAACCAGATTAAATTTATTTAAAAAATAACTCAGTGAACCGTGGGTAGAACATTGATATAAACATGAACTAGGCTCTTTTCCTCTTACTTATCTATTCGAAAAAAATTTCGAAAATGAACAACTAAATTAAATTTATTTAAAAAATAACTTAGTGAACCATGGGTAGAACATTGATATAAACATAAACCAAACTCCTTCCTTTTTCCTCTTACTTATCTATTCGAAAAAGAATTCGAAAATGTACAACTAAATTAAATTTATTTAAAAAATAACTCAGTG
>NZ_JVRR01000075.1 GCF_001070715.1 Streptococcus pseudopneumoniae | reverse complement strand
ATGGCGGGTAATAAACTTTTAAAGTCTCGCTAGCTAGGGGAAAAGTATTTTCCTTTTATTATTAATGGCATTCTTTAAAACATCTTTTGTCTTTTAAAGAGTGTTAGGACAATGTATTATGAAATTGAGCTGCTATTTTGTTAACGAAGCTTATCAGAAAATGATGATCGGTGAGAATTAAGTAATGTTAGTCTCTAATTGATAGATAAAATTTATAAGAGCTTTAAATCATCCTCTGAAACGTATCTGTCATTAGAAGTGGAATTTACTTATATTGTTGTAGTTAAAGAATTATCTAAAAATGATGATTAAAATAGTTGGTGATAGATCCCGGTTAGCTTTTGGAATCTATCAACTTTTGCTGAACTGTTTATAAGATAAAATGACCATCTTTGTTCTGATTTTTGATGATACTTATTGTCTCATATTTCAAACTTTTACTTTTTACATTCTTAATTAAATTGAACGGAGAATATTTGTAATGAATAAGGCAACATTTGTATTAGCTGCTGATTATGGATACCTTAGATATTTAGAAGCTACGTTGAAGTCAGTATGTTATCATCATGATAATTGTAAAGTATATATAATGAATAGAGATATACCTCAAGAGTGGTTTATTGGTATTAGAAAAAGATTAAAATGTAGAAATAGTGAATTAGTAGATATAAAATTAACTGGTGATGCTATTTCTAAAGAGTGGAAAATGGCACCTTATGGTGGTCATATAAATTATATGACATTTGCACGTTATTTTATTCCACAATTTGTGGAGGAAGAGAAGGTATTATACTTGGACTCGGATGTTATTGTAACTCGAAATTTGAATGATTTATTTAAAATAGAGTTAGGAAATCATCTAGTAGCTGCCGCAAAAGTTGTATATGGATTGGAAGACAGATTTAATGCTGGAGTATTATTAATTAATAATAAACTATGGAAAGCGGAAAACATTCAAAAACAATGTATTGATATTACTAACAATGAGCACGAGACTCTTATAGAAGCGGATCAAACTGTATTGAATCGATTATGTGGACAGCGCTATATAGTTTTAGACGATACTTATAATTTTCAAATCGGCTATGATCGTCTTGCAGAAGAAAGAAAACAATACTTTATTTTAGAGAAATCTCTAAATCCTTTACCAGCTATTATTCATTATTTATCTGATGATAAGCCTTGGAATTTGTTTTCTTTTTGTAGGTTAAGAGATGTTTGGTGGAAATATTCACTAATGGATTGGTCAGAAATAATTGCCTATGAAATTCCAAAAAAAGTCAAATCCATTTTAATTATGACGCACAGTCAAGAATTAGAACAAATCGAAATTTTAATGAAACGATTACCAGAATGTACATTTAATATTATGGCATTGACATTAATGGGAGATAAATTAAATAGCCTTAGAAAATATGAAAATGTACGATTGCATCCTGCAGTTTTAGAGTGGAATATTAATCGTTTAATTCGTGAATGTGATGTTTACTTAGATATTAATCATGAAGTTAAAAATCTAGAAGTTATTGAAAAAGTAAAAGAATCAGGGAAATTAATTTTATCATTTGAAAATACTGCAAATGAATATTATACAGATAAAGTATTTAATCTTTCAGAGATTGAACAAATGATAGAGCATATAAAAAGTGTGTAATAGCAAAGAAATTATACATACAAAATAATATTAAAATTTTTATAGGAGTAACAGAATGGATGATTTAATTAGTGTCATAGTTCCCATATATAATACAGAAAAATATTTAAGAAAATGTATAGAAAGTATCTTAAGTCAATCCTATAAAAATATTGAGCTTTTATTAATAAATGATGGATCTCCAGATTCTTCAGCTGAAATTTGTAGAGAATATCTTGATAAAGATAAGCGTTGTTATTATTTTGAGAAAGAAAATGGAGGATTATCTGATGCAAGAAATTATGGAATAGAACGCGCAAAAGGTGAATATATAACATTCGTAGATTCAGATGATTTCTTTTTGGAAGAGGCAATAGAAAAATTACATGCTACGGCACTATTAGGGGAATCTGATTTAGTTGTAGGTGGTTTTTGTCACTTTGACAGTCCGAATTTTTATATATTTGATAGAAAACGTTTTGGAAATCTACCTATTACTATTGTTGAAAAAGAATTTGCGGTTAATCAAATGGATGAGATGTTTGAGGTGCCTTTCTTATGTTATTCAACAGCATGGGGAAAATTATATAAAAGCAGTTTGTTTAAAGAGATTCGTTATCCTTTAGGAAAATATGCGGAAGATCAATTTACTACTTGGAAATTATATTTAGCATCTGAAAAAATAGCGGTTTGTAATCATACGATATATGCATATAGGAAAAATTATGAAGGATTAAGTTTAAATTTTGATTTAAGCCATTTAGATTATATTGATGCTTTGGAAGAAAGAATCGAGGAAACAAGAAATATTAAAGGAATTGATATAGAAAAAACATACAAAATGTATAAATATGTATTGAATAGGAGAGTTGGTGAGCTAGACTATTATGGTTATGAAAAGGAAAAAGTTATTCTTCAAAATAAAATAGATGAATTAAAGAAAAATAATATTATTTAAAGAATTGCTCAACTGTTTGTGAGAGAGGACGTTTGTAAGGAGAAAGAGAGAAAAAATGGAAATTATAAACGAAGAATACTTTTTAATAAGTATTGTGATACCTGTTTACAATGCAGAAAAATACTTAGAGCAATGTTTAAATAGTATAAAAAATCAGACGTATAAAAATTTTGAGGTGATTCTTGTTAATGATGGTTCAGATGATATTTCAGAAGATATTTGCAAGAGTTTTTCAGAAGAAGATACAAGATTTAGATATTTCACTAAATTAAATGGAGGAGCATCCTCTGCTAGAAATTTTGGATTAGATAATATTACGGGAGATTTTATTACATTTATAGATGCTGATGATTGGGTTGACGAAAACCATTTAGAGGTACTTATCAATAATATAAAAGAAAATAATTCTGATATGGCAGTGTCTTCCATCAAAAAGTTTGATAATGTAAGTAGATTTAAGTTTAGGGTGTATTCAAATCAAGAAAAATACTTGTTAAATTATAATAAATTGAATAGAGAAGAATTCTTAGTAATTCTTCCAAAATTAATCCATGCTAGTAATAGTTATAAAATTGCCGTATCTAAATTATTTAAAAAAGAATTAGTTATGGATATTAGATTTGATGAATCTATTGTCTATGGGGAAGATTTGGAGTTCTTCTTTAAGATATATAATAATATTAGTAGTATTTCGTATGTTGATGAAGTTTCGTATATTTATCGATTATATGATGAGAGCACTTCTAGTAAATTTGGGCAATTGTATATGGAACAGGAATTAGGCATTTATAAAAAAATGTATGAGAAAATAGAAGAATTAGGTCTACCTACAATTCATTATTATAATACTATTAGAGATTTATTAGAGTTTCGAAAAGATTTCTTAGAAAACAGAGTTTTGTTTAATGAATATCAAGAATTTTTAAAAAATATAGAGGAAACAGTTACTTATCCTAAAGATTTAATAAGTATCATTGTTCCAATCTATAATGTATATCCTTATTTACGGTTATGTTTAGAACGTATTGAGAACCAAACTTATCCACATTTTGAAGTATTACTAATAAACGATGGTTCTAGAGATAATTCAAAAGATATTTGTTTAGAATTTGCAGAAAGAGATAAAAGATTTAAGTATATTGAGCAGAAAAATGCTGGACTTTCAGCAGCTAGAAATACAGGGATTTTGAATGCAACAGGTGAGTTTATTACTTTTATAGATGGGGATGATTTTGTAGAGCCTAATTATCTAGAAGAATTATATTACGCTTCATTAAAAAATGATTCGGAAATTGTTGTCGGAAGTTATAAAAAATTCAATGAAGAGGATAATAATTACTATATTCATGTATTTGATTATAGAGAAGAACATTATAAACATAGAGAATTAATTAAAAATATAGCCCAAATTGAAAGAAGAGGTATTGAATTCGAAACAAGTTGGGGAACTTTGTTCCACAAAAGGTTGTTTGAAAATGTTCTGTTTCCTGTTGGTAAAAATATAGAAGATACCCGTACAAATTATAAATTATATATGGAATCGTGTAAATCGAGTTATATTCATAAAGATTTATATGTTTATAGAATTAGAAAAGGAAGGTTAATAAATACTATTACCGAAAATTTATTAACAGATGTTTTAGAGGCATTGTTGGAGAGAATAGCAGTTTTAAGTCTATCTGGAGTAGATATTACAGAAGAAAAAGAAATGTTGAAGGTACGTCTTAATACTCGTTCTCAACAAGCCATAGAAGTCGGATTGGAAAATACAGAAATTTATAGAAGATATAAAGAAATACTATATTTTTTAAATAAGTAAATGATTGTTCAGAAGTGTTATATAGTTTAAAATGTTGTGTTAAGGAGAGATTTTCTTGATGAATGACAAGGAATTGGTAAATGAAGACGGAAAAATGTTGAAACTGAATGATGAAGATTTTCTAATAAGTATTGTAATCCCTATTTATAATGCAGAAAAATACTTAGAAGAATGTCTAAATAGCATAAAAAATCAGACGTATAAAAATTTTGAAGTAATTATGGTCAATGATGGTTCAAAAGATGAATCTGAAACGATTTGTAAGAGATTTTTAGAATATGATGCTAGATTTAGATACTTTACAAAAGAAAACGGAGGGGTTTCATCTGCGAGAAACTTAGGGTTAGATAATGTAAAAGGAGACTTTATAACATTCATTGATTCGGATGATTGGATTGCAGAAAACCATTTAGAATTATTGATAAATTCAATCAAAAAAACCAATTCTGATATTGTAGTTTCTTGCTATAAAGAATTTGATAATAATATAGATACATACTACACCATAGTATATACAAAACAAGAAAAAAACTTGCTAAATTTTGAAAAGATGAATAGAGATGATTTTCTTACTATCTTTCCAAAACTAATGAGTCTCAATGTATGTTTTAATAATGCTGTAGCTAAATTATTCAGAAAAGAACTAGTGAATAATCTACGATTTGACACTTCAATAAAATATGGAGAAGATTTAGATTTTTATTTCAGCTTATATCTGAATGTAGAAAGTATTTCATATGTTGATGAACTAACTTATGTTTATAGAATCCATGGAGATAGCACAACAAGTAACTTTAATCAAGAATATGCAAAGCAAGAACTAAGTATTTTTAAAAAAATGTTTAAAAAAATACAAGAAATAGGATTACCTACTATTCATTATTTCAATAAATTTCAAAAATTATTGAAAGCTAGAGTGAATTATATAAAAAATAAAGTTTTGTTAAATGAACATTTAGACTTTTTAAAAAATATAGAGGGAACTGTAACGTATCCTAATACACTAATTAGTGTTGTCATTCCGATTTATAATGTATCCCCATATTTAAGATTATGTTTAGAAAGTATCGAAAATCAAACCTATCCGTATTTTGAAGTTTTACTAGTGAATGATGGTTCTAGAGATAATTCAGAAGATATTTGTCAAGAGTTTATCAATAAAGATAAACGTTTTCGTTATTTTGAACAAGAGAATTTAGGTCTTTCTGCTGCAAGAAATACAGGAATCCTAAATTCAAAAGGAGAATTTATTACCTTTATAGAAGGTGATGATTTTGTTGTTCCTAATTATCTAGCAGAGTTATATCAATCAGCATTAAAAAATGATTCAGAAATAGTGATAGGAAGCTATAAAAAATTTAATGAAAATGATAATAACTATTATATTCACGTTTTTGACTATAAAGAAGAGCATTTTAACCAAAATGAATTGATTCAAAAAAGAGGAATAGAGTTTGAAACTAGTTGGGGGATTTTGTTCCATAAACGACTATTTGAAATGATACTATTTCCTGTTGGTAAAAGTATAGGAGATTGTTTTACAAATTTTAAATTATTCATGGAGTCATGTAAGGCTAGCTATATTCATAAAGACTTCTATATACATCGTATTAGGAAAGGTAGTTTAAGCGCTCTGCTTACAGAGAAATATTTTACAGATATATTTGAAGCACTTTTGGAAAGAATAGCTACTCTGGCTTTATTAGGAATAGATATTTCCGAAGAGAAAAGAACCTTAATCGATCGACTTCAACTTCAATATAAACAAATGTCAGAGGCTGGATTCCAAGAGACAGAAATTTTTAGACGTTATAAGGAATTTCTCTATTTAGTGGATTAGTATTTCTCCTTTTATCTGATAAAAGAGTAGAAGGTTTGTAGTCAATGAAATAGATATGTCGAAATTTAACTAACTTGGATTATGAAAATAAATGGAGAAATAGATGATTTATCTCACAAATCGATTTAATAATGATGAACAAGGTTTTATAGATGATGTTATTTCCTCGGGAATAGCCGTCCGTGTAGTAATAACAGAAGAATTGGATACCTATTCGAACTGTAGTTGTTTTTTACCAATGATACTTGCGAATCAAACGTCATCTACTTTAGATACTAAGCCTCCCCTGTTTGCCTTAAAAGTGGCTGTTCCTAAATTTTGGGAAATTCATATGGACTATAATGAGGGGACGATATGGGATAAGGATGTTAAGAGAGGGGTTATTCACTATTTAAACAGAGAATTCAAGACTGTTAAAATGGTGGAATGGCTAGATGAAAAAGGGAGAGCATTAAGTAGGGATTATTATCAGGAGAATGGCTGGAGATATAAACAAGATATACTAGATCCGGAAGGAAAAACTATTTTTATCCAATACTATAGCCCTGAAGATGTCTTGTTAATGATAGAAGATACTGAGAATCATCTTTTTACCGTATTTGAGAATGATGTAACTCGGATTTTCAATGAGGAGCAACTTTGGCAAAATTGTCTGTCTAGAATGAATGCCGATAGGGATGTAGTGGTTATTGGAGATCAATCGATTGCCCAATATTTACAAAAAGAAAATACTATTGCCTGCTATCTTGGACAGGAAATTTTATCTGAAAAGGAGATTCAGGATTGGTTAATGTATGTAGATTACTTATATATTTACCATTATTCTGTATTTCATTCTCTTTCTGATAATGATAAGGTTCGTCATCTTAGTCCTTTATATCCACCCAAAAATATAAGGAATGGCCATCGAGCCTTGATTGTCACTCATACACAAGAAGTTGAAAAAATTGAAGCCTTAGTGGAACAGTTACCAATGCTTGAATTCCATATCGCAGCGATTACTGCTATGGGTGGTAGATTAACAGATTTACAGGAAAAAGAAAATGTGTTTTTATATCCCGGTATATTAGAACATCAATTTAAGTCATTGTTAGAAACTTGTACGCTCTATTTAGACATTAACCATAATATAGAAATATTAAATGCTGTAGAAGAAGCTTTAGAAAAAGGAATGCTCTTACTTGGTTTTGAGGAAACATGTCATAGAAGAGAATTTATTTATTTTGATTATCTCTATGAAAATAGTGATGTTAGCCATATGATTGAAGATATCAAGAAAATAATTTTTTCAGAAGAAGAATTTAAGTTAGCTAGGCAAAAGCAATTGCAGTTTATTCATGCTTCTAGTAAAGACTATTATAGAAAAGTCTTTCAGAGGGAGGGAATTTAATGAGTATCTATATATTTGATCTATTAGTAGGCTATGAAGCAAATGGAGTTGATAATTCTCAAGCTCATCGTGCGAGAGTATTTTCAAAAATGAATCTTGATTATCGTTATATTTTTTCAGTTCTTCCGCCTCGATATAAATTTTCTTATTTTCGAGATATTGGAATACCAGAAGAGAATATGATCATTGCTCCTTTCTATTTGGCGGGAGAAAAAGAGGTTAAATCAACCCTTTCCGTTGAAGAAATGATTCGGAAACTATCTTTGGATGACAGTGAGTGCGTTGAAAGAAATTCTCAAAAAATTGTATACCAATTAACTGCAGAGCATAAAATCATTCTTTGGTTTGAAAACAATATGGTATATCAAGTAGAACATTTATACTTAGATAAATTGTATCAGAGAGATTATTATACCTCTTATTTAATCTGTAGAGAGTATCTACAAAAGGATGGATTCAATTGGCATCATAGGCTTTTCTATAATTCAACAGGAGCGCTCGTGTATGAAGGTTTTCAAATCTCAGGAAAAATCCGATATCGTTTTGGTTCGGACTGGATAGGTGGAGAACATGCTTTAATGGAGTATTTTATAAAATCCTTATCCTTGTCTAAGAAAGATACCGTAATAATGGATAGAATAAGCGGATTTCCATTTTCTCAAGCACTGTTAAAATATGCAAATGGTTTTAAAAAAGGCGTATTCCTGCACTCCATTCATCAATTTCGATACGGAGATATGAACTATGGATATTTTTACTTGTTCAAATATGCTACAGAATTTGATTTTGTCATTGTATCAACAGAATTACAAAAAATAGAATTAGAAAAATATTTAACTAACCTTGATCTAAAATATTGCCCAATCGTGGTTATCCCTGCCGCAAGTATTGAAGAGTTGAGCCTAAACAGAGATAAAGTGATACCCTATTCTGCAATGATAGCTGCACGATTAAATCCGCGAAAGCAAATTCATATAGCCATTAAAGCAGCTATAAAAGTACGAGAGGTAATACCTCAGTTTCATTTAAACATATTTGGCAAAGGTGATGAATATGAGAAATTAAACCAGATTATTACTGAAAATAATGCCCAAGACTATATTAAACTATGCGGTTATCAAATATTGACCGAGCAGTATAGAAAACATCAGCTCTATATATCTACTGCATCTTGGGAAACCTTAGGTATCACTTTACTGGAGGCTGTTACAAATGGATTGGGGATTATCGGATTAGATGCACCATATGGAGGGCCTACATTTATAGAAAATGGGAAGAATGGCTTTTTGATTCCAGAGGCAGAAAGTAAAACAGAAGATGAATTAATTGAAAAGATATCAGAAGCTATCATTAAATATTATGAGTTAGACCAAGATATAGTTACTAAGTACTCATATGCTATTGCAAGGAATTATTTAGATGAAACTGTTGCTGATAAATGGCTTAAAGTGTTAAGTGTTAAAGATAATAATTAAAAGGAGCAAAAAGTAGAAAGTGAAAAAATCAAAGCAAAAAGCAGGAAAAATATTGAGCAGTAAATTTCAGAAAGAGTACTAACAAGATGGACAAGAAAACAATTGTACTGTGTTTTGATAGAAGTTATTGTGAGCAAGCTATTGTGACCATAAAATCATTGTGTGCTTATCATAGAAACTTGAAAATATATATTCAATAACGGGAGTATTCCACAAGAATGGTTTGGAGCTCTGCAAAATTGGTTAACTCCGTTTGATTCTAGGGTTTGTAATATTCGATTGCCTGAAGAAGAACAAGAATTGAGACAGTTTAATGTTAATAATAGTAAACACATATCAGCAACTAAATTTCTTGTTTATTATATGGCAGATTATGTAAAAGAAGATAAGGCTATCTTTTTAGATTGTGATTTATTAGTAACAGGTAAAATTGACCATTTATTAGAATATGGTTTAGAAGATTATTATGTTGCAGCAGTAAATGATAGTGATTTAGACCCAACTAAACATCCTAATGTAAAAAAAGAGTTGAATTCTGGAGTATTAGTGGTTAATTTAAAGCGTTGGAGAGAAGAAAATGTACGAGAAAAATTGATAGAATTGACTCGAGAACATTATATGCATGTACCAAATGGAGATCAATCAATTATGATTATGGCATTTGGAGAAGAATGGTTACCATTGAAAGATACATATAATTTTTTAGTCGGATATGATGCATACGAGATTAGTGAATTTAAAAAAGAGAGAACCACTATAAAAGAGAATCGAATGCCTCGTATCTTACATTACCTAGGATATAATAAACCTTGGAATGAAGAAAGTTTTTCAACCAGATTTAAAAAGTTATGGTGGTTTTACTATGGATTGGATTGGAGTACACTCTATAATCAACGCCAATTTCAATTAGAATTAGCAAGTTTTAATCAAAGGCATTTTACTCATCATATTTTAGTATTTACGAATACATGTCATCTTTTTAAGTTCTCAAATTTATTAGAAGAATTTCCCGATTGCCAATTTCATATTTTTCAACCTTGTTTTCCAGCAATTCAACAACAGTATATAGAATATCCAAATCTTTACTATTATCCAAATGCACACACAAACAATAGCTACAAGCATATCCTAGAGAAAGCACTAGCAGTTTTGGATATAGCAGAGGGAGCAACATGGGAAGAACCAACTCAAGAAGCATTAAATAAGAATTTACCATTTTTTGCTTATAAAGAGACAAATCATGTTGGAGATAAAGCGATTATCTGTGAAAATACTGAAGATATGATTTCAAAAATACATGAATTAATACAAGAAAAAACGTATCTGAATATCTTATGATTTTAAATAATGTTTTTAGATTAGATATATTATTAGGAATGTAGAAGGAGCTATCTAAATGAATAAAAAAGTTATTGCTATGGGAGTAGATAGTGGGTATCGTGATAAGATTGAAACAACAATCAAGTCAGTATGTGCCCATAATCGAAATGTAAAGTTCTATATATTTAATGATGACATGCCTTCAGAATGGTTTCAATTAATGACAAAGCGGTTGGAACCCTTATCTTCAGAAATTGTGAATGTGAAAATTAGCAGTCACAGTCTTAAAAATTATCATTTACCACTTCCACATTTAAGTTACGCAGCTTTCTTTCGTTATTTTATTCCTCAGTATGTAAAAGAAAAGAAAGCTTTATATCTCGATGCTGATATTATTGTCAGAGATAGCATAGAGGAATTGTTTTCAGAAGATTTTGATGGCTTTCCTATTGCAGCAGTGGAAGATGATCTTGCGAAAAACACCTTTAATTCAGGCGTTATGTTGATTGATGTAGATGCTTGGAGAAGAGAGGGCATTACTAAGAAATTACTTCAATTAACAAATGAATTTCATGAGAGTAGTTATGGAGATCAAGGGATTTTGAACAGATTATTTCAAAATAATTGGAAGAGATTACCTCAAAAGTATAATTTTATGGTGGGAATGGATACAGTAGCAAGAAATTATGGAATCGATTCATGGTATACAGAATCTCTCAAAGTAGAAAATGAAGCGAAGATTATTCATTATACAGGAAATAAACCTTGGTATTTGGTGAATCTAAATCGTTTTAGAGAAGAATGGTGGTATTATTATGGATTAGAATGGTCTGAAATTGTGATGAGAAAAATGAATTTTGAAAAAGGATTAAATTCCCTAATTCATGAACAACAATATCATACCGCAATCTTTACTAATACATGTCGTATTGAACATTTAGAATATTTAATTAAAAATTTACCCTACATTCATTTTTCAATATTAGCACCTACATTATTTGCATCAGAAATTATGGACTTACAAAGATATTTAAATGTAAGAATCTTTCCAACTTATAATCCAATGAATGTGATTAAAGCATTGGAAAAAATTGACTTTTATTTGGATATTAACTATGGAGTAGAAGTTGAGAATATTATAGAAAAAGTATATAAAACTGGGAAACCGATATTTGCTTTTAATACTACGGTTCGTAGTGAAGATAAGTCTAGATATATATTTAATAAAGAAAATCCAGAGAAAATGGTGGACGAAATAAAACGATTGTTTAATTAATGATAATTTTTGTTGTTATAGCAATTCTTTGACATTTTGGTTGGTATATTGATTTGGAGTATGAAGTATTGATTGACAGTATAGGAACAGCTGTTTATAATGGTAAGATGGAGTTTTTAATAGACTTGTTCGGTAACTATTTGAAGTAAGATTAGCTATTTAGAAATTGAAATTTTAACGTGCCGATTAGCCATTAGTTTTTAGTTATTAGAGTCTTTTTCAGGCTGTTAAATCAAAATGAAAGGAAGTTTTATGAAAAAATATGTTTCATCAATAGTTGTAAGAAAAGGTTTTGTTACACTGCTTTTGATGTTTATCTATGTTTTGGGTAGTAGATTGACACTTCCTTTTGTTGACTTAAGTAATAGGAATTTTTTAGGTGATACTACAGCCTATTTATCCTTTTCTACTGCACTGGTAGGTGGAAATTTGAGAAGTTTGTCTGTATTTTCAATAGGCTTATCTCCGTGGATGTCTTCTATGATTTTGTGGCAAATGATTTCTCTTTCTAAAAGACTTGGTCTCTCCTCCATGCCTGAAGAGATTCAAAGTAGACGACAGATGTATTTGACTTTGTTTATAGCTGTGATTCAAGCATTAGCCGTTTCATTAAATTTGCCCATTCAATCCAATCTATCTAATCTTCTGATATTAGTCATGAATACCTGTCTTTTGATAGCAGGAGCCTTTTTCTTGATATGGTTATCAAATATGAATGCAAGTATTGGGATTGGAGGTCAAACGATTATTTTATTGGTTGGGATAGTTTTAAATATTCCTCAAGATTTGATTGATACTTTCCAAACAGTACCCGTTTCTATCTTTGTATTAATATCTTTAATAGTGATGGGAATTTTATTTGTTTATCTACTTGCTGTTATTTATAGAGCTCGTTATCGGATTGCAATACATAAAATTGGTTTACACAATCGTTTTAAAAAGTACTCCTATTTTGATGTGGTTCTGAATCCAGCTGGAGGGATGCCTTTTATGTATGTAACAACTTTTTTAGGTCTGCCAACCTATATTCTTTTATTGTTACAGAAACTGTTTCCATCTAATACTAGCTTCTTTGAATTGTCTTCTCAGTTTACAATTGGGAAACCACTTTGGATCTATACCTATATGCTCATTCTCTTTTTATTTAGTATAGCTTTTGCCTTTATTAACATAAGTGGAGAAGAAATTGCAGATCGTATGAAAAAAACAGGAGAGTACATCTATGGAGTTTATCCTGGTGAGGAAACTCGACGATTTATTAATAGGTTAGTCTTTCAATTTTCTTTGATAGGTGCTTTTTTTAATGTTATCATGGCTGGGGGACCGATGCTTTTTGTTCTATTTGATGAAAAGTTATTGAGAGTTGCGATGATTCCTGGCTTATTTATGATGTTTGGTGGTATGATTTTTACGGTTAGAGATGAGATTAAAGCTCTTAGATTAAATGAAACCTATCAACCATTGATTTAGGAGGTTGTCATGTATTATTTTATTCCAGCTTGGTATGGTTCAGAACGTCGGTGGCATGCTGATTTGATTCCATGGTATCGTTCTTATTTTAGATTTGAATTTGATGATATTTTAAATCAAATCAGGCTTTTTCAAAAACAAGAACTACAAGCAAAATTATTAGTACTGTCCTATCAGCCTCATCTACGTTATTTTTTACATCGACAGGGTGTTTTGGAAACAGAAGTTTATTCTATTTTTGATGATTTGCAGGACTTTCATGATTTACATACTCAGGTTCTCAATCTTAGAGATATAGAGTGGGATAGTGATTGCCAATTTCTTTATAGTCCCTTTGCTATTATCGTGCAAAAAAAAGGTAAGAAATATGCTCAAGTAGAACATGGTATTGAGGGCTTTATTAGTGACATTCGGTATTTTGATCCAAATGGTCAGATAAGCAAGCGCTATATCATGGACGACAGAGGATTTGTATCTAGTGTAATCTATTTTGAAGATGGACAAGCTATGTATCAGGACTATCTGGATCCTAAAGGAATTTGGCGATTTAGGGAACATCTAAACGAGGGAAGACGAGTAGAGGTAAATCCAATATTTGGTTACCGTTTTAAACAGCTTTACTACACTGATATGAGCCAACTAATCGCAGAATATTTTGATAAATATCTACAGAAGAAGCAGAAAAAACAGGATATTTTTATCATCCCTTCTCATCCTCATCATGACCAATTTGTCTTAAACTGCTTACCGAGTGATACTGCTAAAATTTTGAGTTTTTTCATTAACCGAAATTCTCAAGCTAGTTTTAAAGACTTAGCTCCATCATTTGATCAGGTAGATGTAGTATTAGTGGATAGAGAGGATAGTTTACAACTTTTGCAGGAACTATATCCTGAACTTTCTAATAAATTTTACCATCTCTCTCCTTTTGATACACGTTTACGTCTGGGGCGAAGTCAAACAAGAAAAGAGTCTATTATTTACTATCAACTTGATTTCAACGAAGAAATTGATAGGGAAGCATTGACTCAAATTTTATTATTTATTGCTGAAACTAAACATACAGAAATTGTTTTTGGGGCTTTCTCTGCTAGTCAGGAACAAATGCAAGAAGTGGAAAATCTTGTTCAGGAAATCATCCAGGAGCAAATCCATATTGCTACATTAGAAAAAGGAATAAACTACGGAGATGCGGAAAATCCATTAGAGGAGAATCAACAACAGGAATTGCGCTTTCAGTTTGTCAATTTGAATGATGAGTTGGAGTTGATTAAGACATTAGAGTTTGTGCGCTTGATTGTGGATTTGAATAAACAACCGCACCTCTATACTCAAATAGCAGGTATTAGTGCGGGAATTCCTCAAATTAATCTGGTTGAAACCGTCTATGTGGAACATTTGAAAAATGGTTATTTGATTTCAGATGTGACAGAATTTTCCAAGGCTGCACATTATTATACAGATAAACTAAAAGAGTGGAATCAAGCCTTAGTATACTCTATTGATAAAATCAAAGAACATACTGGACAACGATTCTTAGATAAATTGCATCGTTGGCTTGAGGAGGTTACAGATGTCAAAGGACTATAAAATCCTACAAATAGGGATTGATAATTGGGCTCATCATTATGAAATTCCTGAAAATATGGATTGGTATTATTTTTGCCCCAACTCACCGCTAGCCCTCCGTAAAATGATGGAAATGGATAGCATCACAAATTTTCATGCAATTTTGGTAGAGGATGGTCAGCATATAAGAGATTTAATGCCTTTTGTACACCATATCGAACCCTATACTTTACTTTATAGTCAAGATTTTCAAACGACAGATTCAGCCATTCTTGATTTGTTAAAACAGAGATGTGCCCTAGCTATAGATTTCTCAAATCCTCAGCAATTATTGAAGGACTTGTCAACCTCTCTATTTGGAGGGGGATATGGGGGTAAGTTGAAGCCTTTTACTATTAAGATTCATCCAAGTTCCTCCATCCAAGTTTCTTATCAGGGATTTGAATATGTGACTTTAGAAGGAAATTTTGGAGATGAGTTCCAACAGGTGGCTTGCTGGTCTTATAATTTTTTAGTTGAAAAAAATGGACCTATAGAATTATGGTTGGAGTACGAAAAAAGTGAGAATGTAGATTTTCGATTTAGGATTCAGAAAATAGTTAGTGGCTCTATTTCAGACATGACTGAAGATTTGATTTATACAGAGAAAGACATAGAAAAGGCTATTATCATAGAGCAAGACTATGACGCCTATTTATCTGTTTCCGTTGAAGCTAGAGGGAATGGGAGATTACAGTTAGGGAGTCTTCATCAGCGCTGGAGTCGTAAACAGTTTGGAAAGTTTTTCTTGGGAGGGAATATCTTACACGATAGTAAGCGTGAAGAGATTAACTATTTTTTCCATCCAGGTGATTTTAAACCACCTTTAGCTGTCTATTTTGCAGGATATCGTCCAGCGGAGGGGTTTGAAGGATACTATATGATGAAAAATCTAGGTTGTCCTTTTCTTTTGTTTTCTGATCCTCGTATAAATGGGGGAGCATTTTATCTTGGTAGTGAGGAGTTAGAGAGTAAGATTAAAGCTACTATTCAATATTATTTGGATTATTTAGGCTTAACCTCTAAGGATTTAATTTTATCGGGGCTTTCCATGGGGACTTTCCCAGCCCTATATTATGGAGCAAGTTTCGAACCGCAAGCAATCCTTGTCGGTAAACCTCTTGCCAATATTGGAACTATAGCTAATCGTGGTCGACTAGCAGCTCCAGGGGTTTTTAACACTGCCTATGACATACTGAGACATCAATCTGGAGGGATTAGCCCCCAGCATATGTTGGCATTAAATCAACGTTTTTGGAAGGTTTTTAAACAAGCTGATTTCTCCAAGACGACTTTTGGTTTATCCTATATGAAGGATGAGGATATGGATCCTCAGGCATATGAACAATTAGTGACTTATTTATGTAATACAGGTGCGAAGATTTTGTCTAAAGGAACTGCTGGACGACACAATGATGATACGGACACAAATGTTGCCTGGGTCTTACATTTTTATCGTATGGTTTTACAGGCTGATTTTGGGAGAGGTGAGCTATGATTATCAAGCAAAGAGAAAATATCGCTTGGGGAGAGGTTAATGGAAGTTTTATGTATGGAACTAGAGTGCAGTATCACTCAGATTGGCATATTCGTTTCTACAATCCTTTAATGACATCTGGGGAAGTAATTAAAAGTTGGACCTCAAGTGTAAATTATCAAGCAGCTCGTACTCAGCCTAGTCTCCCCTTGTTAAAAAGAAATCACGATTATCGATTAACCATCGAGATGGACTGCCAACCTGAGAAAGGAGTTTATACTAAGATAACTTTTTTTGATAGGTATAATGACATTTTAGAAGAGAAGGTAGAAAAAGTGAAAGTATTTGATTTTACCTATCCAGATGATACCTATACCTACCAGGTCTCCCTTCTAAGTGCTGGTTTTGAGTCCTTAGATTTCTATTCTTTTTCTATTAAGGAGATGAATCGTGTTTAAAGGTTTTTATCAAGATTTTCAACTTAGAAAAGTTAAAAAGATTTTAAAAAAGATTAATGCTCTTAAAGGAAAGATGGAGTCTCTATCAGACCAAGAATTAGCTGCAAAAACAGTGGAATTTCGCCAACGTCTTGCTAAGGGAGCCACTCTTGATGACCTATTGGTAGAGGCTTTTGCAGTTGTTCGTGAAGCGGATAGACGTGTATTGGGCATGTTCCCCTATGATGTCCAAGTCATGGGGGGAATTGTGATTCATCAGGGAAATGTCGCTGAGATGAATACAGGCGAGGGAAAAACCTTGACAGCTACTATGCCTGTTTATCTCAATGCCCTTACAGGAAAAGGTACGATGCTGGTTACAACGAATGAGTATCTGGCTAAGCGTGATGCTGAAGAAATGGGACAAGTTTATCGCTTTCTTGGTTTAACAATTGGCGTACCATTTACAGACAATCCTCAAGAAGAAATGACACCAGAAGTGAAAAAAAGAATTTATGAGTCCGATATTATTTATACGACTAATGGTTCTTTAGGATTTGATTATTTGTATGATAATCTAGCTTCCAATGAAAAGGGAAAATTTTTACGTCCCTTTGATTACGTTATTATTGACGAGATTGATGATATCCTATTGGATAGCGCTCAGACACCACTCATCATTGCCGGTGCTCCGCGTGTTCAATCTAATCACTACGGTATTATTGATACGCTGGTAACGACCTTGGTTGAAGGTGAGGATTACATTTTTAAAGAGGAGAAAGATGAAGTTTGGTTGACCACTAAAGGTGCTAAAGCTGCTGAAAGCTTTTTAGGAATAGATCATTTTTACAAGGAAGAACATGCGGTTTTTGCTCGTCATCTAGTCTATGCAATTCGGGCTCATAAACTCTATACAAAAGACAAGGACTATGTTATTCGTGGGAATGAGATGGTACTGGTTGATAAGGGGACAGGACGTCTTATGGAAATGACCAAATTGCAAGGGGGACTTCATCAGGCGATTGAGGCGAAGGAACATGTCAAATTATCTCCAGAAACGAGAGCCATGGCTTCTATCACTTATCAAAGTCTATTTAAGATGTTTCATAAGGTATCCGGAATGACGGGTACAGGTAAAGTTGCAGAGAAAGAACTTCTTGAAACTTACAATATGTCGGTAGTACGCATTCCAACCAATCGTCCTAGACAACGGATTGATTATCCAGACAATCTTTACGTTACCTTACCTGAAAAAGTGTATGCTTCTTTGGAATATATCAAAAAATACCATGCTAAGGGGAATCCTTTGCTCGTTTTTGTAGGCTCAGTGGAGATGTCCCAGCTTTATTCATCTCTCTTGCTTCGTGAAGGGATTGCGCACAATGTCTTAAATGCAAATAATGCTGCGCGTGAAGCCCAGATCATCTCCGAGTCAGGTCAGATGGGAGCTGTGACAGTGGCCACATCTATGGCAGGACGGGGTACAGATATCAAACTTGGTAAGGGAGTTGCAGAGCTTGGTGGCTTGATTGTCATTGGAACAGAGCGGATGGAAAGCCAACGGATTGACCTACAAATTCGTGGACGTTCTGGTCGTCAGGGAGATCCTGGTATGAGTAAATTTTTTGTATCCTTAGAGGACGATGTTATCAAAAAATTTGGCCCATCTTGGGTTCATAAAAAGTATAAAGATTATCAAGTTCAAGATATGACTCAACCAGAAGTATTGAAAGGTCGTAAATACCGAAGGCTAGTCGAAAAGGCTCAGCATGCTAGTGATAGTGCTGGACGTTCGGCACGTCGTCAGACACTAGAATATGCTGAAAGTATGAATATTCAACGGGATATGATTTACAAGGAGCGTAATCGACTAATAGATGGTTCCCGTGACTTAGAGGATGTTGTTGAGGAAATCATTGCTAGCTACATAGATCAAGTGACCGCTTCAAATTATGAAAGTCGAGAGTTGCTCTTTCACTTTATTGTGACCAATATTAGTTTTCACATTAAAGAGATTCCGGATCATATAGATGTGACTGACAAGACTGCAGTTCGTAGCTTTATGAAGCAGGTGATTGATAGAGAGCTTTCTGAAAAGAAAGAATTGCTTGACCAGCATGGCTTGTATGAACAGTTTTTACGACTTTCTATGCTCAAGGCTATTGATGACAACTGGGTGGAGCAGGTGGATTATCTTCAGCAATTAGCTATGGCTATTGGTGGTCAGCCTGTGGCTCAGAAAAACCCGATTGTAGAATATTATCAAGAAGCTTATGCAGGCTTTGAAGCTATGAAAGAGCAAATTCGTGCTGATATGGTACGAAATCTCCTGATGGGGCTGGTTGAGGTCACTCCAAAAGGTGAAATCGTGACTCATTTTCCATAAGAGGAGAAAATATGACAATTTACAATATAAATTTAGGAATTGGCTGGGCTAGTAGTGGTGTTGAATATGCCCAAGCCTATCGTGCTGGTATTTTTCGGAAATTAAATCTGTCCTCTAAGTTTATCTTTACAGATATGATTTTAGCCGATAACATTCAGCACTTAACAGCCAATATTGGTTTTGATAATGATCAAGTGATCTGGCTTTATAATCATTTCACAGATATTAAGATTGCACCGACTAGCGTGACAGTGGATGATGTTTTGACTTATTTTGGTGGTGTCGAAAGTCGTAGAGAAAAAAATGGAAAGGTCTTACGTGTCTTCTTTTCTGACCAAGATAAGTTTGTAACCTGTTATTTGGTGGATGAGAACAAGGACTTGGTTCAACATGCCGAGTATGTCTTTAAAGGCAAACTGATTCGTAAGGATTACTTTTCTTATACGCGTTATTGTAGCGAGTATTTTGCTCCTAAGGACAATGTTGCAGTTCTATACCAACGAACTTTTTACAATGAAGACGGGACTCCAGCCTATGATATTTTGATGAATCAAGGGAAGGAAGAAGTTTACCGTTTCAAGGATAAGATTTTCTATGGAAAGCAAGCCTTTATGCGTGCCTTTATGAAATCCTTGAATTTGAACAAGTCTGATTTGGTCATTCTTGATAGGGAGACAGGTATTGGACAGGTTGTGTTTGAGGAAGCGCAGGCAGCACATCTAGCGGTAGTTGTTCATGCGGAGCATTATAGTGAAAATGCTACAAACGAGGACTATATCCTTTGGAATAACTATTACGACTATCAGTTTACCAATGCAGATAAGGTTGATTTCTTTATTGTATCCACTGATAGACAGAGAGAAGTTCTGCAAGAGCAATTTGCCAAATATACTCAGCATCGTCCAAAGATTGTTACCATTCCTGTAGGAAGTATTGATGCTTTAACTGAGTCAAGTCAGGGACGTAAGCCCTTTTCATTGATTACGGCTTCACGTCTTGCCAAAGAAAAACACATTGATTGGTTGGTCAAGGCGGTCATTGAGTCTCATAAGGAAATACCTGAATTAACCTTTGATATTTATGGTAGCGGTAGAGAAGATTCTCTTCTCAGAGAAATTATTGCAAATCATCAGGCTGAGGACTATATCCAACTCAAGGGGCATGCGGATCTTGCGCAGATTTATAGCCAGTATGAGGTCTACTTGACGGCTTCTACTAGCGAAGGCTTTGGTTTGACCTTGATGGAAGCTGTTGGATCGGGTCTCCCCCTAATCGGTTTTGATGTACCTTATGGTAATCAGACCTTTATAGAAGATGGGCAAAATGGTTATTTGATTCCAAGTTCATCTGACCATGTAGAAGACCAAATCAAGCAAGCTTTTTCAACTAAGATTTGTCAATTGTATCAAGAAAATCGTTTGGAGGCTATGCGTGCCCATTCTTATCAAATTGCGGAAGGCTTCTTAACCCAAGAAATTTTAGAAAAGTGGAAGAAAACAGTAGAGGAGGTGCTCCATGATTGAACTTTATGATCGTTATAGTCAGGAAAGTCGAGATTTACATGAAAGTCTAGTCGCTACTGGTCTTTCTCAACTTGGAGTGGTCATCGATGCAGATGGTTTTCTGCCTGATGGTCTGGTTTCTCCTTTTACTTATTATCTAGGATATGAAAAGGGAAAACCTCTTTATTTTAACCAAGTTCCTATTCCAGCTTTTTGGGAAATTTCAGGAAATAATCAGTCTGCTCGTATTGAGGATATGACACAGGAGAGAGCTGTCATTCATTATGCTGATGGAATGCAGGCTCGCTTGGTTAAACAGGTAGACTGGAAAGACCTAGAAGGTAGAGTACGTCAGGTTGACCGCTATAATCGCTTTGGTGCTTGCTTTGCTATAACGACCTATAGTGCAGATAGTGAGCCGATTATGACAGTTTATCAAGATGTCAATGATCAACAAGTTTTACTTGAAAACCATGTGACGGGAGATATCTTATTGACTTTGCCTGGTCAGTCCATGCGTTACTTTACAAATAAGGTTGAATTTATCACCTTCTTTTTGCAAGATTTAGAAATAGATACAAGTCAGCTTATCTTTAATACTCTAGCGACTCCTTTCTTGGTTTCCTTCCATCATCCAGATAAATCTGGCTCAGATGTCTTGGTTTGGCAGGAACCTCTCTATGATGCCATTCCGGGAAATATGCAGTTGATTTTGGAAAGTGATAATGTGCGTACTAAGAAGATCATCATTCCCAACAAGGCGACTTATGAACGTGCTTTAGAGTTGACTGACGAGAAATACCATGCTCAGTTTGTGCATTTGGGTTACCATTATCAGTTCAAACGTGATAATTTCCTTCGAAGAGATGCCTTAATCTTGACCAATTCCGATCAGATTGAGCAAGTGGAAGCAATCGTAGAAGCTTTGCCTGATGTTACTTTCCGTATCGCAGCGGTGACAGAGATGTCTTCTAAGCTCTTAGATATGCTTCGCTATCCTAATGTGGTCCTCTACCAGAATGCTAGTCCACAGAAGATTCAGGAGCTGTATCAACTGTCGGATATTTACTTGGATATCAACTATAGCAATGAGTTATTGCAGGCAGTGCGTCAGGCTTTTGAGCACAATCTCTTGATTCTTGGATTTAATCAGACGGTGCACAATAGACTCTATATCGCTCCTGAACATCTATTTGAAAGTAGTGAGGTTGTTGCTTTGGTTGAGACCATTAAATTGGCTCTTTCAGATGTTGATCAAATGCGTCAGGCACTTGTCAAACAAGGCCAACATGCAAATTATGTTGACTTGGTGCGATATCAGGAAACCATGCAAACTGTTTTAGGAGGCTAACATGTCAGAGGAAGATTTATTTTACAAAGACGTTGAAGGTCGCATGGAAGAGTTGAAACAAAAACCCATCAAGAAGGAAAAAGAAACCCGAGGGGAAAAGATTAGTAAGACTTTTTCACTTTTACTGGGATTAATGATTCTGATTGGTTTGCTCTTTACCTTGCTGGGGATCTTGAGGTAGGCCTATGATTGAAATACTGATTGTTTTAGCTATTGTCCTATCTCTTGCTTTGATTGTATTGGTAACCATCCAACCCCGTCAAAATCAACTATTTTCCATGGATGCCACTAGTAATATTGGTAAACCAAGTTACTGGCAGAGCAACACCTTGGTAAAGGTGCTCACCTTATTAGTGAGTTTGGCCTTATTCGTTTTACTATTAACCTTTATGGTGATAACTTACAAATAAAAGAAAACTTCAGATATTCACCTTTTGTGATTGGTCTGAAGTTTTCTTTTTTATACTAAATGAAAATCAAAGAGCAAACTAGGAAGCTAGCCGCAGGCTGGTCAAAACACTGTTTTGAGGTTGTGGATAGAACTGACGAAGTCAGCTCAAAACACCGTTTTGAGGTTGTGGATAGAACTGACGAAGTCAGTAACCTATATACGGCAAGGTGAAGTTGACGTAGTTTGAAGAGATTTTCGAAGAGTATTACTGTCCATATTTTTGGTAAAAATCAACTTTTACTTGGATGAATGTTTTGGCTTCACGTAGGAGTTGAAGAAGTGTGGCACGGGTTTCAAATTCTTCTCTTGTCTTGGGCAGACTGCGGTTGCGGAAGACTTCCAGATAGCGTTCGATTTCATCTAGTAAATCAGAAGCAGGATTGGTCTGACTCAGTTGACCGGCAATTTTTGAAAAGAGTTGCGCTAAAATCAGGCTTTCACTGGCAGCTAGGTGGCAGGTGTTGATTTGCTGGGCCATATTTCGCAGGATACGACTTTGTCGCTGTCTCATCTCAAAGTAGTGGATATGGTAGTCGGTCTGGTGAAAGAGGTGGTCAGAGTGATCCAAATAGACCAGTCTGAGGGCTTCTTCCAAAAGCGTGTCTAATTCTGCTACCAGCTGTGCTTGGTTGCGTCCGTCTCCTCTGGATAAATAGTATTTAAAGCGCTGGAGGATATCTTTTAACTTTTCTTCTACCAATGTGTGGTAGTGCTGGATTTCCTCTTCTCGTGAAGGCATGTAGAGATTGACCAGTAAAGCAAATCCTGTACCGATAGCAAAGAGAAGGAATTCATTGACTAGAAGGTCTGGAGAGGTTGACTCTTGAATCAAGAGATGGCTAACCAAAACAGTGCTTGGTGTGATGCCAATTTCCCAGCACATCTTGTAGGCTAAAGGAACGTAGAAGGCCAGATAGAGGCCGAGACTCCAGATATGAAATCCGCTCAAGTGAAAAGCTAGAACACCGATAGCCAGAGCTAGAAGCATAGAAAAAAGGCGATTGCGAGCCAGTTTTAAGGTACTTCTACGCGTATCAGATAGGCTCAAGAGAGCGATAATTCCAGCCGAAACTGCTGAGGAAAGATTGAGAAAATAAGCAAGGAAACAGGCAAGACAGGTAGCTAAGATGAGCTTGATCGTACGTTGGCTAATAGACATAAGAATTTCCTGATAATACTCAATGAAAATCAAAGAGCAAACTAGGAAGCTAGCCGTAGGCAGTACTTGAGTACGGCAAGGCGAAGCTGACGTGGTTTGAATTTGATTTTCGAAGAGTATAAGTTAGAATAAAAGCGTAAAAGACAAGACCTGAGCAGGCTTGCCTTTATGAGTTATTTTTTACGGACTGCTGCGTATTCGGCAACGGCGGTAAAGAGGACATCTGTAGAAGAGTTAAGGGCTGTTTCACATGAGTCTTGGATGACACCAATCACAAATCCAACCCCAACAACTTGCATGGCAATATCGTTAGAAATACCGAAAAGGCTACAAGCAACTGGGATAAGAAGGAGGGAACCGCCAGCAATACCAGAAGCACCGCAGGCT
Organism: Streptococcus pseudopneumoniae; assembly: GCF_001070715.1. Classification (GTDB taxonomy): domain Bacteria; phylum Bacillota; class Bacilli; order Lactobacillales; family Streptococcaceae; genus Streptococcus; species Streptococcus pseudopneumoniae_H. Next base: position 23,567 of record NZ_JVRR01000075.1, on the reverse strand, counting down.
GAGATAGCTGCCACTACACTGAGGACAAAGGCTGTGGCAAAGTCAACAGGAATTCCAAGAGTGTTAACTGCAGCAAGGGTCAAAACGTTAATGGTAATCGCTGCCCCTGCCATGTTGATAGTAGAACCAAGTGGGATAGAAACAGAATAGGTATCTGGGTTTAGCCCAAGGTCATGGCAGAGTTTCATGTTGACAGGAATGTTAGCCGCAGAACTACGAGTGAAAAAGGCTGTCACACCGCTGACACGGAGGCAGTTCCAAACTAGAGGGTAAGGATTGCGTCTCATAAAGAAGAAGGCAATCAAAGGGTTGACCACAAGGGCAACAAAAAGCATAGTCGTTACTAATAGAACCAATAAAATACCGTAGTTGGCAAGGCTTCCGATTCCCTTGTCAGAAATGGTTTTAAAAACAAGACCAAGGATTCCAAATGGAGCCAGATTGATGATCCATTCGACAATTTTAGAAGTCACGTCAGCGATAGTTTTTAGTAATTCTTTACTATTTTTGCTGGCCTCTCTCATAGCAATTCCAAAAATGACTGCCCAAGATAAGATTCCAATATAGTTAGCAGTAAGCAGGGCGTTGACGGGGTTGTCAACCAGTTTGAGCAAGAGGTTGCTGAGGACCTGTCCAATCCCATCTGGTGGAGCAATATCGGTATTAGCACTATTTAGGGTGATTTCAATAGGGACGATGAAACTTGCTAGTACAGCTACAAGAGCAGCGGCAAAAGTTCCTAGGATATACAAGAAAACAACAGTTTTCATATTGCTATCTTGTCCCTTTTGATGTTGGGAAAGGGCATTGGCAACGAGAGCAAAGACTAGGATAGGAGCAACAGCTTTTAGACCTCCAACGAATAAATCCCCGAGTAGCCCAATTCCTGAGAGATTAGGAAGGGTCAGTCCTAGGATTCCCCCACAAAGCATACCAATCAAGATACGCTTGACAAGGCTTGCCTTGTTCCAAGCATGAATGATTCTTTTCATAATAATCTCCTTTTTGTGTAGTGATTATGATTATAGTATAAATAATGGACAAAATCAAGAATTTTCTGTCTATTTTTTGAATATTTATGGAGAATGAGACTGATGAAAATATGGTATAATGAAATAAAGGAGTTTTATATGCAAAAATTTATTCAAGCTTATATTGAAAAGCTAGATGTGACAACCATTATCGAGAATATTCTAACCAAGGTCATTTCTCTTTTACTGCTTTTGATTGTATTTTATATTGCTAAAAAAATGCTTCATACTATGGTGCAGAGAATTGTCAAACCTTCTCTAAAAATGTCTCATCATGATGTTGGTCGCCAAAAAACTATTGCGCGTTTACTAGAAAATGTGTTTAATTATACGCTATATTTCTTCTTACTCTACTGTATTTTATCGATTTTAGGCTTACCTGTATCTAGTTTGTTGGCTGGAGCCGGGATTGCTGGGGTGGCCATTGGGATGGGAGCCCAAGGCTTTCTATCTGATGTCATCAATGGCTTTTTCATCCTCTTTGAACATCAACTGGATGTGGGAGATGAGGTCGTTCTGACAAATGGCCCCATTACTGTATCAGGCAAGGTGGTTAGTGTCGGTATTCGTACGACCCAGCTTCGTAGCGAGGAGCAAGCTCTTCACTTTGTTCCTAACCGAAATATCACAGTTGTTAGCAATTTCTCACGCACAGACTAGACCTGTTATTTTAAGTAATTTGTGGTACAATAGAAAGAGTTTAATAAAGGAGAAAAGATGGTTTTAGAAAAGCAGTTGGGCAATGGTTGTACCTGGATAGACCTTGATGTGGATAAGATTAAAAATATGGAAGATCTTTCTGACATCTATGGATTGGACAAGGAAACCATTGAGTATGCTCTGGATAGAAATGAACGAGCTCATATGGATTATAACCGTGAAACGGAGACGGTAACCTTTATTTATAATGTTCTTGATTTAGAAAAAGACAAAGAATATTATGAAGCGATTCCCATGACCTTTATCGTCGAAAGACAACGAATGATTACCATCAGCAACCATAAGAATGCTTATGTCATTGATCAGATGTCAGCTTATCTGGATAGCCATGAGTCGCTTTCTATTTACAAGTTTCTCTTTGCTGGTTTAGAGATTATCAGTAACGCTTATTATCCTGTCATTGAAGAGATGGATAAAAGTAAGGACGAAATTAGTGCCTTGCTACGTCAAACTACAACAAAGAAAAATCTCTTCGCCCTCTCTGACTTGGAGACTGGTATGGTTTACTTGACAGCAGCAGCAAAACAAAATCGACTCCTCTTGGAACATATCCAGGGCCATGCTCTTTATCGGAGATTTAATGATGTCGAACGAGAGCAGTTTGATGATGCCATGATTGAAGCCCATCAGTTGGTGTCTATGACAGACTTGATTTCTCAAGTCTTGCAACAACTCTCAGCTTCTTACAACAACATCCTAAACAATAACTTGAATGATAGTTTGTCAATTTTGACTATTATCTCCGTCTTACTAGCAGTACTTGCGGTTATTACAGGTTTCTTCGGAATGAATGTTCCTCTACCATTTACAGAAGAGCCAAATGCTTGGATTTATATCTTAATGACTAGCTTGATTTTATGGGTGGCCTTATCTCAATGGCTGAAGAAAATTACTAGAAAATAAAAGAAAAGGAGCCAAAATGGTGATTGAAAACTACATGCCAGACTTTGCTGTGGAAGCAGTCTATGATCTGACAGTCCCAAGCCTGCAGGCGCATGGAATCAAGGCTGTTTTGGTCGATTTGGACAATACCCTCATTGCTTGGAACAACCCTGACGGGACGCCAGAGATGAAGCAATGGCTACATGATCTTCGGGACGCGGGCATTCGCATCATTGTGGTATCAAATAACACTAAAAAACGAGTTCAACGCGCAGTTGAGAAATTTGGGATTGACTACGTTTATTGGGCTCTGAAGCCCTTCACATTTGGGATTGACCGTGCCATGAAGGAATTTCATTATGAGAAAAGTGAAGTGGTCATGGTTGGCGACCAGCTCATGACAGATATACGAGCAGCCCACCGTGCAGGCATTCGCTCGATTTTAGTCAAACCCTTGGTCCAACATGACTCGATCAAAACGCAGATCAACCGAGCTCGTGAGCGCCGTGTGAAGCGAAAAATCACTGAAAAGTACGGACCGATTACATATAAAAAAGGAATTTAACTATGGAAGAAATTCTCTGTATTGGTTGTGGAGCAACCATTCAGACGACAGATAAGGCTGGTCTTGGTTTTACCCCCCAGTCGGCACTTGAAAAAGGTTTGGAGACTGGCGAAGTCTATTGCCAACGCTGTTTCCGTCTCCGCCACTATAATGAGATCACGGATGTCCAGTTGACGGACGATGATTTCCTCAAGCTCTTGCACGAGGTGGGGGACAGTGATGCTTTAGTGGTCAATGTCATTGATATCTTTGATTTTAATGGCTCTGTCATCCCAGGCTTGCCACGTTTTGTATCAGGCAATGATGTCCTCTTGGCCGGAAATAAAAAAGATATCCTACCTAAGTCAGTTAAACCGGGCAAGATTAGCCAGTGGCTCATGGAGCGTGCCCACGAAGAAGGACTTCGTCCAGTCGATGTTGTCCTAACTTCAGCACAAAACAAACATGCCATTAAGGAAGTCATTGACAAGATTGAACACTACCGTAAGGGCCGCGATGTCTATGTGGTCGGTGTGACCAACGTTGGAAAATCAACTCTTATCAATGCCATTATCCAAGAAATTACGGGTGATCAGAATGTCATCACGACTTCGCGCTTCCCAGGGACAACCTTGGATAAGATTGAGATTCCGCTTGATGATGGTTCTTATATCTACGATACGCCGGGAATTATCCACCGTCACCAGATGGCCCATTATTTGACTGCTAAAAACCTCAAGTATGTCAGCCCCAAAAAGGAAATCAAACCTAAGACCTATCAGCTCAATCCTGAACAAACCCTGTTTTTGGGTGGTCTCGGACGATTTGATTTCATTGCAGGTGAAAAGCAAGGTTTCACTGCCTTCTTTGACAATGAATTGAAACTCCATCGTACTAAGCTTGAAAGCGCTGGTGCTTTCTACGACAAGCACCTAGGAACCCTTCTGACACCACCAAATAGCAGGGAAAAGGAAGGTTTTCCAAAACTAGTCCAGCATGTATTTAACATTAAGGAAAAGACAGACCTAGTCATCTCTGGACTCGGCTGGATCCGTGTAATAGGTACTGCCAAAGTCGCAGTCTGGGCACCAGAAGGCGTCGCCGTCGTCACACGAAAAGCAATTATTTAAACACAGAAAGGAAAGGGTTGTCTAAATTCGTGCGAGCCCATAGCGAATACTTTTCGCTGTGGTGTCAGTTGGTACAAGTGATTGTACCAACTGCGGAAAATTTGAGACCTTAGGCTCAAATTTTAGTCATGAAAGTCCGAAGGACTTTGCTGACGTCCGTCACCACTTCAGAAAAGTATAAAAAGAAACTCTTTTAAAGAAATTATGTCATTAACATCAAAACAACGTGCCTTCCTCAACAGCCAGGCACACACTCTTAAACCCATCATCCAAATCGGGAAAAATGGACTGAACGACCAAATCAAAACCAGTGTCCGTCAGGCTCTTGACGCCCGCGAATTGATTAAAGTAACGCTCTTGCAAAACACAGATGAAAACATCCACGAAGTAGCTGAAATTTTGGAAGAAGAAATCGGTGTGGATACTGTCCAAAAAATCGGACGCATCTTGATTTTGTTTAAACAATCTAGCAAGAAAGAAAATCGCAAGATTTCTAAAAAAGTCAAAGAAATCTAAAAAACTACTCCAAATAACTGTTTTTACAGAGAAATAAAGGAGACTAGCCTATGGCAATCGAACTATTGACTCCCTTTACCAAGGTAGAGTTGGAGCCAGAAATCAAGGAGAAAAAACGCAAGCAAGTCGGGATTTTAGGGGGGAATTTTAACCCTGTTCACAATGCCCATCTGATCGTTGCGGACCAAGTACGCCAACAGTTGGGATTGGATCAGGTTCTGCTCATGCCTGAATACCAACCTCCTCACGTAGATAAAAAGGAAACCATCCCTGAACACCATCGTCTCAAGATGCTTGAATTGGCGATTGAGGGGATTGAAGGTCTGGACATTGAAACTATTGAGTTGGAGCGCAAGGGCATTTCCTATACCTACGACACCATGAAGATTTTAACAGAGAAGAATCCAGATACGGATTATTACTTTATCATCGGTGCCGACATGGTGGACTATCTACCTAAGTGGTACCGAATTGATGAACTGGTTGATATGGTTCAGTTTGTGGGGGTTCAACGCCCACGCTACAAGGCAGGGACTTCCTATCCCGTTATCTGGGTGGATGTGCCTCTCATGGATATCTCATCCAGCATGGTGCGTGACTTCATTGCTCAAGGTCGGAAACCCAACTTTCTCCTACCTCAGCCTGTGCTGGACTACATCGAGAAGGAGGGGCTCTACTGATGGCCTATCAAGACTATATCAACTGTTCCCGTGAGACTTTGTTGGAAAAAATGGCAGAGCTTCTACCTGAAAAACGTTTAACCCATTGCTTGGGTGTGGAGCGTGCAGCCATAGAACTGGCCCAGCGATTCGGTGTGGATACTGAGAAAGCAGGATTAGCAGGCCTTCTTCATGACTACGCTAAAAAGCTGTCAGATCAGGAATTTTTGGATTTGATTGACCGTTATCAGCTAGACCCTGACCTCAAAAACTGGGGCAATAATGTCTGGCATGGTATGGTCGGAATTTACAAGATTCAGGAAGATTTGAATTTGCAAGACTCTGAAATCCTGCGAGCTATTGAAATCCATACAGTCGGTGCTGACCAGATGACAGACCTAGATAAAGTCATCTACGTCGCAGACTATATCGAGCATAATCGAGCCTTTCCTGGAGTAGATGTGGCACGTGAGATTGCTGAGCTATCGCTCAATAAGGCAGTGGCCTACGAAACAGCTCGTACCGTGGAGCATCTAGCTCATCAGAGATTCCCTATCTATCCCCAAACCCTTGAAACCTATAACGCCTTTGTGCACTATTTGAAAGAGGACTAAATGAAGACGGCTTTTATAATCATTGATGTTCAGAATATTTTAGTGGAAACTGGGTTCCAGACAAAAAATCTATTGGAAAAAATTTCTTATTTACAAAACCAGGCTAGAAGCAAGAATATCGAAATTATTTATGTTCAACATATTGAGAACGCTGAAGCTCAAACATCAGAAGATTGGCAGTTATCTGCGCTTTTAAATCGAAAACCTGATGAAAAGGTCTTTCAGAAGAAGTATAACAGTATTTTCAAAGAAACTGGCTTAAAAGAATACTTGGATAAACAGGGGGTTGAAAAGTTAGTTTTATGTGGTATGCAGACAGAATATTGTGTGGATACCTCTGTCAAGGTTGCCTTTGAATATGGCTATCAGCTTATTATTCCAGAAGGAACTTGCACAACGTTTGATGGGGATGACATTCCAGCAGAAACGATAAATGAATTTTATGAGGACATTTGGGAGGAGCGCTTTGTAGATGTCCTAGATTACAAACATATTTTTTAAAAAGAGGACTAAATGAACGAAAAAAAATTACTAGAACTAGTCGTGAGAGCGGCTGATGAGAAACGTGCGGAGGATATCCTCGCACTTGATGTACAAGATTTGACTAGCGTGACGGATTACTTTGTTATTACTAGTTCAATGAATAGCCGTCAGTTGGATGCTATCGCTGATAATATCCGTGAAAAAGTAGCGGAAGCAGGATTTAAAGGCAGTCATGTCGAAGGCGACGCAGCTGGAGGTTGGGTCTTGCTGGACCTTGGTGGTGTCGTTGTGCATATCTTCTCAGAAGAAATGCGTGCCCACTATAACCTAGAAAAACTATGGCATGAGGCGGATTCAGTAGATATTTCAGAAGCTCTTGCTTAGAAGATGAACTCAGTTGTAGTCAACTGGGTTTCTTTGCTTATTTTAGAAGAAAATTGATAGAAAGGTATAGGGCTAGTGGTGTTTGCCATGGAGGCTCTTGGTATCATGATTATGGCAACTTATGAAACTTTTGCGGCGGTCTATGATGCGGTCATGGATGACAGTTTATACGACAAATGGACTGATTTTTCTCTGCGTCATTTGCCAAAAACTAAGGAGAGAAAGAAACTCTTGGAATTGGCTTGTGGAACAGGAATTCAATCGGTGCGATTCTCTCAGGCTGGTTTTGATGTGACTGGACTTGACTTGAGTGGGGATATGTTGAAAATTGCTGAGAAGAGAGCGGCTTCAGCCAAGCAAAAGATTGATTTTATTGAAGGCAATATGCTGGATTTGTCTAAAGCAGGTAAATATGACTTTGTTACGTGTTATTCGGACTCAATCTGCTACATGCAGGATGAGGTGGAAGTAGGAGACGTCTTTAAGGAAGTCTATAATGCTCTTAATGAAGACGGAGTTTTCATCTTTGATGTGCATTCAACCTACCAGACTGATGAGGTTTTTCCAGGCTATTCTTACCATGAAAATGCAGAAGACTTCGCCATGCTCTGGGATACCTACGAGGATGCGGCGCCTCACTCCATCGTGCATGAGCTGACCTTCTTTATCAAGGAAGCGGACGGTTCCTTTAGTCGTCACGATGAAGTGCATGAGGAGCGGACCTATGAAGTCTTGACCTATGATGTCTTGCTGGAACAGGCTGGATTCAAGTCCTTCAAACTCTTTGCGGACTTTGAAGACAAAGAGCCAACAGAAACAAGTACTCGTTGGTTTTTTGTGGCACAGAAGTAGGAGATTACCATGACCATCACAGGTATTATCGCGGAGTTCAATCCTTTTCATAATGGCCACAAATACCTGCTGGAGCAGGCTGAGGGACTAAAAATCGTGGCTATGTCTGGGAATTTCATGCAGCGTGGGGAACCTGCTATCGTGGACAAGTGGACACGGGCCCAGATGGCGCTGGAAAATGGAGCGGATCTGGTAGTGGAATTGCCCTTTTTAGTCAGTGTTCAGGCGGCAGATTTCTTTGGCCAAGGAGCTGTGGATATCTTGGCTCGCTTGGGCATTAATACTCTGGCTTTTGGGACGGAGGAAGTTCTGGATTACCAGAAAATCGCTGACTTATACACAGAGCAGGGGGCTGAGATGGAGAAATTTGTGGAAAATCTGCCTGATTCCCTCTCTTATCCCCAGAAAACCCAAGCCATGTGGAAGGAATTTGCAGGTCTTGATTTTTCAGGCAATACGCCCAATCATGTCCTTGCTCTTGCTTATGCCAAGGCGGTTGCAGGACGAAATATCAGGCTGCATCCGATTCAGCGTCAGGGGGCTGGTTACCATTCTGTGGATAAAGATGTGGACTTTGCTTCAGCGACAGCTCTTCGTCAGCACCAGAAGGATCAAGATTTCTTAGAACGCTTTATGCCTTCTATTGCCCTATTTGAGCAGGCCAGTAAGGTGAGCTGGGAAGACTATTTTCCCTTTCTCCGATATCAAATTTTGTCAAATCCCGACCTAACCACCATCTATCAGGTCAATCAAGAAATGGCTGTGCGTATTAATGAAGCTATTAAAACAGCACAGTCTGTAGAAGAATTAATCGAGGCGGTTGCCACCAAACGTTACACTAAGGCGCGTGTCAGACGCCTCTTGACCTATATCTTGGTGCAAGCTAGAGAAGGTGACTTGCCAGAAGCCATTCATGTCCTTGGATTTACTGAAAAAGGCAGACAACACCTTAAGTCTCTGAAAGGACAGGTCAATCTAGTCAGCCGAATTGGTAAAGAACCTTGGGATGTCATGACTCAAAAGGCAGACCAGATTTACCAACTAGGAAATCCAAGTATAGCAGAGCAGAATTTTGGAAGAGTGCCGATAAGAATAGAAACAAACTAAGTCTACTGCGAAGTAGACTTTTTGAGATTTTTTACGAATAAATAGATAGAAAAGAAAATCTTGTACAAGTTCCCGACAATTTCTTTCTTTTCGTGTATAATAGTGGAAAAGAGGTAAAACGAGGTATGGTTATGGAAGCAGTTCTTTACTCAACATTCCGAAATCATTTAAAAGACTACATGAAGAAGGTAAATGATGAACTTGAAGCTTTGATAGTGCCCCTTTTTAAGAGTGACTGGAACAGTATTCAAGAAACTCTGAGAATCGCTCAAAATAAGGAACTTTCTGACAAAATCTTACGAGGAATGGCCCGAATTCGCGCAGGACACTAGTCTAATTTACAGAGAACACCTGAGTGAAATCTTGCTGTTGTTAGAAACAAATTTCTTGCATTCTAACGATTACTAGGAAGTCTACTGAAAAGTAGGCTTTTTCTCAAGTCTCTACTAAACTACTATTTCTAAACAACAAGTTTATTTTAGTAAATACATTCCAAATTCCCCAAAACATATTCTATTTTAGGTTTGTGAAAATCACTTTTTTATGGTAGAATGTAAAAGAATGTATGTCATTCGGAATAACAATAAAATGAGGTAAAAACATGGAAATCATGTCGCTTGCGATTGCTGTTTTTGCCGTCATCATTGGTTTAGTCATTGGATATGTCAGCATCTCAGCCAAGATGAAATCATCTCAGGAAGCTGCGGAGTTGATGCTTTTAAATGCTGAACAAGAAGCAACTAATTTACGTGGACAAGCTGAGCGTGAAGCAGATTTACTTGTTAATGAAGCCAAGCGTGAAAGCAAGTCTCTTAAAAAAGAAGCACTATTGGAGGCCAAAGAAGAAGCCAGAAAATACCGTGAAGAAGTGGACGCTGAATTCAAATCAGAACGTCAAGAACTCAAACAAATCGAAAGTCGTTTGACCGAGAGAGCTACTAGCCTCGACCGTAAGGACGACAATTTGACGAGTAAAGAACAAACACTTGAACAAAAAGAACAAAGTATTTCTGATAGAGCGAAAAACCTTGATGCGCGTGAAGAGCAATTAGAGGAAGTCGAAAGACAAAAAGAAGCAGAGTTAGAGCGTATTGGTGCTCTGTCTCAGGCAGAAGCACGAGATATTATCTTGGCACAGACAGAGGAAAACTTGACCAAGGAGATTGCCAGCCGCATTCGCGAAGCCGAGCAAGAGGTTAAGGAACGTTCTGACAAAATGGCCAAGGACATCTTGGTTCAAGCTATGCAACGTATCGCTGGTGAATATGTAGCGGAGTCAACAAACTCAACAGTTCATCTGCCAGATGATACTATGAAGGGACGCATTATTGGTCGTGAAGGTCGTAACATTCGTACCTTTGAAAGTTTGACAGGGGTCGATGTGATTATCGACGATACACCAGAAGTAGTGACCTTGTCAGGATTTGATCCGATTCGTCGTGAAATTGCCCGTATGACTATGGAAATGTTGCTCAAGGATGGTCGTATCCACCCAGCTCGTATCGAAGAGTTGGTTGAGAAAAACCGTCAAGAGATTGACAATAAGATCCGTGAATACGGTGAGGCAGCAGCCTATGAGATTGGTGCGCCGAACCTTCATCCAGACTTGATGAAAATCATGGGACGTTTGCAATTCCGTACTTCTTATGGACAAAATGTCTTGCGTCATTCGATTGAGGTTGCTAAGTTGGCTGGTATCATGGCGAGCGAACTTGGTGAAAATGCGGCTCTTGCCCGTCGTGCTGGATTCCTTCACGACATTGGTAAAGCTATTGACCGAGAGGTTGAGGGTAGCCACGTTGAAATCGGTATGGAATTGGCTCGCAAGTATAAGGAACATCCAGTTGTGGTGAATACGATTGCTAGTCACCACGGCGATGTAGAACCTGAAAGCGTCATTGCAGTGATCGTTGCTGCGGCAGATGCCTTGAGTGCAGCCCGTCCAGGTGCTCGTAGTGAGTCTCTTGAAAGCTACATCAAGCGTCTCCATGATTTGGAAGAAATTGCGAATGGTTTTGAAGGAGTACAAACTAGCTTTGCCCTTCAAGCAGGACGTGAAATCCGTATCATGGTCAATCCAGGCCAAATCAAGGACGACAAAGTTACAATTTTGGCTCACAAAGTTCGTGAGAAAATTGAAAACAATCTCGATTACCCAGGAAATATCAAGGTAACCGTGATTCGTGAACTTCGTGCAGTAGATTATGCTAAATAAATAAGAAAGAGCAGTTGAAAAATTACTGCTTTTTTGTTACACTAGATAGAAAGACTGTAAAGGATAATCTGGCTTTTTACCATTATTCTAGAGAAATGTTATTTCACAGACTGACTAAAAGGAGACACAATGGCAGACCGAGGCTTACTAATCGTTTTTTCTGGTCCCTCAGGGGTTGGAAAAGGAACGGTTAGAAGAGAGATTTTTGAGAGTTCTGAAAACCAATTTCAATACTCTGTATCGATGACGACACGCGCACAACGTCCTGGAGAAGTGGACGGTGTTGACTATTTCTTCCGCACTCGAGAAGAGTTTGAAGAACTGATTCGTCAAGGACAGATGTTGGAATACGCAGAATATGTCGGCAACTACTATGGAACTCCTCTGACCTACGTCAATGAAACCTTGGACAAGGGAATCGATGTTTTCCTTGAAATTGAAGTTCAGGGTGCTCTTCAGGTTAAGAAAAAGGTTCCAGATGCTGTCTTTATCTTTCTGACACCACCAGATTTGGATGAATTACAAGACCGCTTGGTAGGTCGTGGAACAGATAGCGCAGAAGTGATTGCCCAACGAATCGAAAAAGCCAAGGAAGAAATTGCTCTCATGCGTGAGTATGATTATGCGATTGTCAACGATCAGGTGCCCCTAGCTGCTGAACGTGTCAAACGTGTGATTGAAGCAGAACACTTCCGTGTGGATCGTGTCATTGGTCATTATCAGGAGATGTTACCAAAGTCTCCAACTACCCGATAAAATTTAGAAAATAGGTACAAGCAAATGATGTTAAAACCCTCTATTGATACCTTGCTCGACAAGGTTCCGTCAAAATATTCACTCGTAATCTTGGAAGCAAAACGTGCCCACGAATTGGAAGCAGGTGCGCCAGCAACTCAAGGTTTCAAATCTGAAAAATCAACTCTTCGCGCTTTAGAAGAAATCGAATCAGGAAACGTTACAATTCACCCAGATCCAGAAGGAAAACGTGAAGCAGTGCGTCGCCGTATCGAAGAAGAAAAACGCCGCAAAGAAGAAGAAGAAAAGAAAATCAAAGAGCAAATCGCTAAAGAAAAAGAAGATGGTGAAAAAATTTAAGGTTGGGGGGACTCAATCTTATTTTTTCTATTGCAAGAATGTACTGACAAGGAGGAGGTGAGAAGATGACCATAGCCAAGATTATTGTAGATGTGCCTTTGATGCAGACGGACCAGCCCTATAGTTACAGGATTCCTGAGGAGTTTGAGGGAATGCTGGAAGTTGGGATGCGGGTTCATGTGCCTTTTGGTAAGGGCAATCGCCTGATTCAAGGGATTGTTCTTGGTTTGAAGTCTCAAGTGGATGAAGAAGGGGGAAGTCAAGATTTAAAAGATATTGCCGAGGTACTGGATTTTTCTCCTGTTCTCACGCAAGAACAACTCTGGTTGGCTGAGGAGTTACGTAAATCTGTCTTCTCCTACAAGATCTCCATCCTCAAGGCTATGTTACCAGGGTTTCTGAACTCCAGCTATGACAAAATTCTCTATCCTAAGGAAGGTCTGAGTCAGGAAGACCGAGATCGTCTGTTTGGTTCAGAAAATTCGCTAGCCTTTTCTTCTCTAGATTTAGGTAAGCAAGCTGAAATGATGCGTTTGACTAGAAAAGGCTTGCTTGGTCTGGAATACCAGGCAATTGATCAAAAGAAGGTTAAGACCCAGTCTTGGTATGAGGTGAATCTTGCTCAATTAGAAGAGGTTGAAATATCTGCGCGTGCCAAGAAAAAGTTGGAACTGAGAGACTATTTGCTGTCTCATCCGGAGAGTGCTTCCTTGGCTAGTTTGTTAGAGTCCTACTCGCGGGAGCAAGTAAACTTCTTTGTGGAACAAGGTGCTGTGACCATGATCCAAAAGGAAGTGCAACGCTCAGCTGCTTATTTTGAAGGGATTGAAGCAAGTCAGCCTTTGGAATTGAATCCAGAGCAAAGACAGGCGCGTGATGCGGTTGTCAGTGCGATTGGCAGTCATCAGCCTCCCTTCCTCCTTCAAGGGATTACAGGAAGTGGGAAGACCGAGGTTTATTTGCAGATTATCCAAGGGGCCTTGGACAAGGGCAAGACAGCTATTTTGCTGGTGCCTGAGATTTCCTTGACCCCACAAATGACGGAGCGTTTTATTGCTCGATTTGGTGAGAAAGTGGCCATTCTTCACTCAGGCCTGTCCAATGGTGAAAAGTATGATGAATGGCGCAAGGTGGAGCGTGGAGACGCTCAAGTTGTTGTGGGTGCTAGATCAGCCATCTTTGCTCCTCTGAAAAATCTAGGTGTTATGATTATCGATGAAGAGCATGAAGCGACTTATAAGCAGGACAGTAATCCCCGTTACCATGCCAGAGAGGTTGCTATTTTACGGGCTCAGTATAATCAAGCGGCTCTGGTGCTTGGGTCTGCAACTCCTAGTCTGGAAAGTCGTGCTCGTGCTGGCAAAGGTGTCTATCAACACTTACGTCTGACCCAACGTGCCAATCCTTTAGCTAGGATCCCTGAGGTTCAAGTGATTGACTTTCGGGACTATATCGGACAAAATGAGACGTCAAACTTTACGCCCCCTTTGTTAGAAGCTATTCAGGACCGTCTGTCTAAAAAAGAGCAGGTGGTTCTCATGCTCAATCGTCGTGGCTATTCTAGCTTTGTCATGTGTCGGGAGTGTGGAACTGTGGATACTTGTCCCAACTGTGACATTTCCCTGACTTTGCACATGGATACCAAGACCATGAATTGCCATTATTGTGGTTTTTCGAAGGACATTCCTCAGGTCTGTCCTAACTGTAAGAGTCGCAGTATTCGTTACTATGGGACGGGGACACAGAAGGCTTATGACGAGCTAGCAGAACTCTTTCCCCAGGCCCGCATTTTGCGGATGGATGTGGACACGACTCGTAAGAAAGGTAGTCACCAAGATCTGCTTGACCAGTTTGGGCGAGGAGAAGCGGACATATTGCTTGGTACACAGATGATTGCTAAGGGATTGGATTTTCCCAATGTAACTTTGGTCGGTGTTCTCAATGCCGATACAGCTTTGAATCTGCCTGATTTCCGTTCTTCGGAGAGAACCTTCCAGCTTTTGACTCAGGTGGCAGGTCGGGCAGGACGTGCTGAAAAAGCTGGGCAGGTCTTGATTCAGTCTTACAATCCTCAGCACTACGCTATCCGATTTGCCAAGGATCAGGACTACGAAGGCTTTTATGCCTATGAAATGGGTATTAGACGACAACTAGGTTATCCGCCTTACTATTTCACCATTGGCATTACCCTTTCTCACAAGAAAGAAGAAGAGGTGGTCAAACGTGCCTATGAAGTCATGAACATTTTGCGGTCAGGTTTGTCAGAAACCAGTAACATCCTTGGGCCGACGCCCAAGCCCATCGCTCGTACCCACAACCTCTACCATTACCAGATTTTAATTAAATACCGTTTAGAAGATGAGCTGGGGCCGACTCTCAACCAGGTCTTGGCCTTGACTCAAGAACGGGAAAATAGTGAGCTCCGTCTCAGCATTGACCATGAGCCACAGCAATTTTTATAAGAAGGAGAAGATATGACAAAATTAATCTTTATGGGGACACCCGACTTTTCAGCAACAGTCTTAAAAGGACTTTTGACAGATGACCGTTACGAAATTCTAGCCGTTGTAACCCAGCCAGACCGCGCTGTTGGTCGTAAAAAAGTTATCCAGGAAACCCCAGTTAAACAAGCTGCAAAAGAGGCAGGACTTCCTATCTACCAACCTGAAAAATTATCTGGAAGTCCAGAGATGGAAGCTATTATGCAGCTAGGAGCAGATGGAATTGTGACAGCTGCTTTTGGGCAGTTTCTCCCAAGCAAACTCCTTGATAGCATGGACTTTGCGGTCAACGTTCATGCCTCTCTTCTTCCTAAACACCGTGGTGGTGCTCCTATCCATTATGCCTTGATTCAAGGGGATGAGGAAGCTGGTGTGACCATTATGGAGATGGTTAAGGAAATGGACGCAGGAGATATGATTTCTCGTCGCAGTATCCCTATCACAGATGAAGATAATGTTGGAACCTTGTTTGAGAAATTAGCTGTCGTTGGTCGTGATTTGCTTTTGGACACTTTGCCTGCCTACATTGCTGGTGACATCAAACCGGAACTGCAGGATCCAAGTCAGGTTACTTTCTCGCCAAATATCAAGCCAGAAGAAGAAAAATTGGACTGGAATAAAAGCAATCGTCAACTCTTCAACCAAATCCGTGGTATGAACCCCTGGCCTGTTGCCCATACTTTCCTTAAGGGTGACCGCTTTAAGATTTATGAAGCCCTACCAGTAGAAGGTCAGGGAAATCCAGGTGAGATTCTCTCTATCGGCAAGAAAGAATTGATTGTCGCAACGGCAGAAGGGGCTCTGTCCCTCAAACAAGTGCAGCCAGCTGGTAAACCTAAGATGGACATTGCTTCCTTCCTTAACGGAGTTGGACGTACATTGACTGTAGGAGAACGATTTGGTGACTAAAGTAGAAACGGCTAGAAGTTTAGCCCTAGCAGTGCTAGAGGATGTTTTTATCAATCAAGCATACTCAAATATCGCCTTAAATAAGCATCTCAAGGGAAGTCAACTCTCGGCAGCAGACAAGGGCTTGGTGACAGAGATTGTCTACGGAACAGTAGCCCGCAAACTAACTCTGGAATGGTACCTATCCCACTTTATTGAGGACAGAGACCAGTTAGACAGTTGGCTCTATGTCCTTCTTCTCATGAGTGCCTACCAGCTCCGCTATTTAAACAAGATTCCAGACCATGCTGTGGTCAATGAAGCAGTAGAATTGGCCAAAGTCCGTAAAAAAGGAAGTGAAAAATTGGTCAATGCTGTCTTACGTCGTATTTTGCGTGAAGGCTGGCCAGATATTGCTAGCATCAAACGAAAAAACAAGCGTGATTCCATTGCCTATTCCCTTCCGGTTTGGCTAGTTGCTAAGCTCAAGGAAGAATACGGAGAGGAGCGAGCGCAGGCTATTTTTGAAAGTCTCTTGGTGCGCAACAAGGCCAGTATTCGTGTGACTGACTTAAGCCGAAAAGAGGAAATACAAGCCTTGTTGGAGGCGAATAATTCCCTTTTAGCAACCACTGGTCTGGTTAAGGAGCAAGGGCATTTTGCAGGGCATAATTTGTTTGCGGATGGAGCCATTACCATTCAAGACGAGTCCAGTCAACTGGTTGCTCCGACGCTTGATTTACAAGGTGATGAGCGAGTGCTTGATGCCTGTGCGGCTCCAGGTGGGAAAACAGCCCATATAGCCTCTTATCTTACGACAGGTCAGGTTACTGCTCTGGACTTGTACGACCACAAGTTGGACTTGATTCAAGAAAATGCCCAACGTCTGGGAGTTGCAGATCGGGTTCAAACGCAAAAATTAGATGCTAGAAAGGTGCATGAGTTTTTTGGTCAGGATTCATTTGATAAGATTTTAGTGGATGCTCCCTGTTCAGGAATCGGTCTTTTGCGCCGAAAACCAGATATCAAATACAATAAAGAAACGGCAGATTTCGCGTCCTTACAGGAAATTCAGCTAGAAATATTAGGTAGTGTTTGTCAAACACTAGGCAAAGGTGGTATAATAACTTATAGTACCTGTACTATTGTCTCAGAGGAGAATTTTCAAGTCGTTGAAGCGTTTTTAGAAAGTCATCCTGAGTTCGAGCAGGTAAAGCTAGAACATGAATGTAAGGATATCATGAAAGACGGCTGTATCCTCATTACACCTGAATTGTATGGAAGTGATGGATTCTTCATCAGTCAATTTCGCAAGATATCGGATTAGGAAGGAACTGACACATGGAAATTTCATTATTAACAGATGTTGGTCAGAAACGAACAAATAACCAAGACTATGTCAACCACTATGTCAATAGAGCTGGACGTACTATGATTATTTTAGCTGATGGGATGGGAGGTCATCGCGCAGGGAATATTGCTAGTGAAATGGCGGTCACAGACCTAGGTATAGCTTGGGTTGACACCCAGATCGATACAGTCAATGAAGTGCGTGAATGGTTCGCCCATTACCTAGAAATTGAAAATCAAAAGATTCACCAGCTTGGTCAGGATGAAGCTTACAGAGGCATGGGAACTACTTTGGAAGTCCTTGCTATTATTGATAATCAGGCTATCTATGCTCATATTGGTGATTCGCGTATCGGCTTGATTCGTGGAGAAGAATACCATCAGTTGACGAGCGACCATTCTTTGGTCAATGAATTGCTCAAGGCTGGTCAATTGACACCAGAAGAGGCAGAAGCTCATCCGCAAAAAAATATTATCACCCAGTCTATTGGGCAAAAAGATGAAATTCAGCCTGATTTTGGGACAGTGATCCTTGAGTCAGGTGACTATCTCTTGCTCAATAGTGACGGCTTGACAAACATGATTTCAGGCAGTGAGATTCGTGATATTGTAACCAGTGATATTCCTTTAGCAGATAAAACGGAGACACTTGTTCGTTTTGCTAACAATGCAGGAGGTTTAGATAACATTACGGTTGCCCTTGTTTCTATGAACGAGGAGGATGCAGAATGATCCAAATCGGCAAGATTTTTGCCGGACGCTATCGGATTGTCAAACAGATTGGTCGAGGAGGCATGGCAGATGTCTATTTGGCCAAGGATTTAATTCTAGACGGAGAAGAAGTGGCAGTGAAGGTCCTGAGGACCAACTACCAGACGGACCCGATAGCTGTAGCTCGTTTTCAGCGTGAAGCGAGGGCTATGGCAGATTTAGACCATCCTCATATCGTTCGGATAACAGATATTGGCGAGGAAGACGGTCAACAGTACCTAGCTATGGAGTATGTGGCTGGACTTGACCTCAAACGCTATATCAAGGAACACTATCCTCTCTCTAATGAAGAAGCTGTCCGTATCATGGGACAAATCCTCTTAGCCATGCGTTTGGCCCATACTCGAGGAATTGTTCACAGAGACTTGAAACCTCAAAATATCCTCTTGACACCAGATGGGACAGCCAAGGTCACAGACTTTGGGATTGCAGTAGCCTTTGCTGAGACAAGTCTGACTCAGACTAACTCTATGCTGGGCTCAGTTCATTACTTGTCACCAGAGCAGGCGCGTGGCTCTAAGGCGACTGTGCAGAGTGATATCTATGCCATGGGGATTATTTTCTATGAGATGCTGACAGGCCATATCCCTTATGATGGGGATAGTGCAGTGACCATCGCCCTCCAGCATTTCCAAAAGCCCCTGCCGTCCGTTATTGCTGAGAATCCATCTGTGCCCCAGGCTTTGGAGAATGTTGTTATCAAGGCAACTGCTAAGAAATTGACAGATCGCTATAAATCAGTTGCTGAAATGTATGTGGATTTGTCTAGTAGTTTGTCTTATAATCGTCGTAATGAACCAAAGCTGGTCTTTGACGATGCGACCAAGGCGGACACCAAGACTCTACCAAAAGTATCCCAGAGCACCTTGACTTCGATTCCTAAGGTTCAAGCGCAGACAGAACACAAACCAAGCAAAAAACCAAGCCAGGCTGTGACAGAGGAAACTTACCAACCACAGGCACCGAAAAAACGTAGATTTAAGATGCGTTACCTGATTTTTTTGGCCAGCATTGTGTTGGTGGCAGCTTCTCTTATTTGGATACTATCCAGAACTCCTGCAACCATTGCCATTCCAGATGTGGCAGGTCAGACAGTTGCGGAGGCCAAGGAAACGCTCAAGAAAGCCAATTTTGAGATTGGCGAGGAGAAATCAGAGGCTAGTGAAAAGGTGGAAGAAGGGCGGATTATCCGTACAGATCCTGAAGCTAGAAAGACTCGAAAAGAAGGTTCGAAAATCAATTTGGTTGTCTCATCAGGCAAGCAATCTTTCCAATTGAGTAACTATATCGGCCGTAAATCGACAGATGTTATAGCAGAACTCAAGCAGAAGAAGGTTCCTGAAAATCTCATCAAAATTGAGGAAGAAGAATCAAGTGAGAGCGAAGCAGGAACTGTTCTCAGACAGAGTCCAGCTGCTGGAACAACCTATGATTTGAGCAAGGCCTCAACGATAACCTTAACCGTTGCTAAGAAAGTAACCAGCGTTTCTATGCCAAGTTATAAAGGATCTAGTCTCGAATTTACTAAAAATAATCTCGTTCAAATTGTTGGTATTAAAGAAGCCAATATTGAAGTTGTAGAAGTGTCGACAGCTCCTGATGGAACTGCTGAGGGTACAGTCGTTGAACAGAGTCCAAAAGCGGGTGAAAAGGTTGATTTGACTAAGACGCGTGTCAAGATTTCAATCTACAAACCAAAAACACCGCCGTCAACGTCATCATCAGCACCAGCCCAACGTGGAAACCAAGGTTCTACTACGACACCAAGTCAGGGGAACCAACAAGGAAATCAACGAGGGAATGCACCTGCTAATACTCAATCAAGTAGTGAGGGTAACCACGAAAATTCTCGTGATTAAACGAATCTTTGTCATGATTTCATGGCAAAGATTTTTTTTGACTCCAGATTTGTGATAGAATAGAAGGAGTTGATAAAAGGAGGAAAGCATGGAAGAGTCAAAAGAATTAAATGCAGTTATTGATGTGATTATGTTAGCTGGAACCATTCTTCTCAAAAGTGGCTCAGAGATTCATCGTGTAGAAGATACCATGATCCGTATTGCGCATTCGCAGGGAATTGTGGATTGCAATGTTCTTGCCATGCCTGCCGCTATCTTTTTCTCGATTGAAAATACCAATATTTCGCGTATGAAGCGCGTGACCTCCTCTTCTTATAACATCGAAAAAGTCTGCGATGTGAACCAGATTTCTCGTCAGCTGGTTGGGGGGCAGATTGATTTAGAAACAGCCTTCAAGCAATTGACTGCTTTGCAAGCCCAACCTCTTCCTTATACCAAGTTGCAGGTGACTCTGGCTGCGACCTTTAGTGCTCCTTTCTTTTCAATTATGTTTAGTGGAAATATCTATGACGCACTTGGGGCAGGAGTGGCTACCTTATTTGGTTTTGCCTTTTCACTCTATGTGGAGAAGTTTATCCGAATTCCCTTTGTGACGGCCTTTGCTGGTGCCTTTGTCTTTGGGATGATTGCCCAGTTTTGGGCTCGCTACACAGGTTTTCCTTCAACGGCAGATTTGATTATAGCTGGTGCGGTCATGCCGTTTGTACCAGGTATTGCCTTGACTAATGCGGTCCGTGATATTATGACCAACCACATAAACTCTGGTATGAGCAAGATGTTTGAATCCCTGCTCATTACCCTTGCTTTAGGGGCAGGAACTTCTGTCGCCTTGGTATTGATGAACTAATATGACACTAACAACCTTTTTATTACAAGCAGTAGCAAGTCTTCTTGCTATTATCACTTTTTTAATCGTACTCAATGTTCAACGTTCTATGCTCTTACCAGGAGGGATTTTGGGCATGGCTGTCTGGCTAGTCTATCTCTTGCTCAAGGAACCGACCAATGTTATTGTGGCTACCTTTATTGCAGCCATTATAGGTTCTTGTGTCAGCCAGATTTTAAGTATTCTTTATAAGACACCTGCTGTGGTCTTTATCTTAGCCATCTTGGCACCTCTGGTTCCGGGTTATCTTTCTTATCGAACAACTGCCTTTTTTGTGACGGGGGATTATAATAAAGCACTGGCAAGTGCAACATTAGTTGTTATGCTGGCTTTGGTAATCTCTATTGGAATGGCTAGCGGAACAGTGATTCTCAGACTTTATTCTCACTTACGAAAACAGCATAATGGTTAGAATAATAAGCGACTTGATTTGGTGAATCAAGTCTTTTTTCTCTCTTTTACTGCCATTTGTGATAAAATAGTAATGAACGATTTTTTACATGAATGATAAAACAGAGGTAAATATGACAATCGGTATTGATAAGATTGGTTTTGCGACCAGTCAATATGTCTTGAAATTACAAGACTTAGCAGAAGCGAGGGGGATTGACCCTGAAAAATTAAGCAAAGGACTCTTGCTCAAGGAATTGAGTATTGCACCCCTAACTGAGGATATCGTGACCTTGGCGGCCAGTGCTAGTGACTCTATTTTAACTGAGCAAGAAAGAGCAGAAATTGATATGGTCATTGTGGCTACTGAGTCAGGAATTGACCAAAGTAAAGCTGCAGCCGTCTTTGTACATGGTTTGCTGGGCATCCAGCCCTTTGCTCGTAGTTTCGAGATTAAAGAAGCCTGCTATGGAGCGACAGCTGCCCTTCATTATGCCAAATTGCATGTGGAAAATTCTCCAGAGTCCAAGGTTTTGGTCATTGCCAGTGATATTGCCAAGTATGGTATTGAAACTCCAGGAGAACCAACTCAAGGTGCCGGAAGTGTGGCCATGTTGATTACACAAAATCCACGCATTATGGCCTTTAATAATGACAATGTGGCTCAAACTCGTGATATCATGGATTTTTGGCGTCCAAATTACTCAACAACCCCTTATGTAAATGGTGTATATTCTACCCAACAATATTTGGATAGTTTGAAAACGACTTGGCTTGAATACCAAAAACGCTACCAGCTTACTTTAGATGATTTTGCGGCTGTTTGTTTCCACTTGCCTTACCCTAAATTAGCGCTAAAAGGCTTGAAAAAAATCATGGATAAGAACTTGCCTCAAGAGAAAAAAGACCTCTTGCAAAAGCATTTTGACCAGTCTATTCTCTACAGTCAAAAGGTGGGGAATATCTATACAGGTTCCCTCTTTCTTGGACTTTTGTCTCTCTTGGAAAATACAGATAGCTTGAAGGCTGGCGATAAAATTGCCCTTTATAGTTACGGAAGTGGAGCTGTGGCTGAGTTCTTCAGTGGTGAATTGGTTAAAGGATATGAAGCTTATCTGGATAAAGACCGTTTGAACAAGCTCAACCAACGAACTGCCCTGTCTGTTGCTGACTATGAAAAAGTCTTCTTTGAGGAAGTAGACTTAGATGAAACAAATTCTACCCAGTTTGCTGGCTATGAAAATCAAGATTTTGCCTTGGTTGAAATTGTTGACCACCAACGCCGTTATAGCAAGGTTGAAAAATAATGAAGATAAGTTGGAATGGATTTTCTAAAAAATCATACCAAGAGCGCCTCGAGCTGTTAAAAGCTCAGGCGCTCCTTAGTCCTGAGAGACAAGCGAGTTTGGAGCAGGATGAACAGATGAGTGTGACTGTGGCAGACCAGCTGAGTGAGAATGTGGTGGGAACTTTTTCTCTGCCTTATTCGCTGGTACCAGAGGTTCTCGTTAACGGTCAGGAATACACAGTTCCCTATGTGACAGAAGAACCGTCCGTGGTTGCTGCGGCCAGCTATGCCAGTAAAATCATCAAGCGAGCAGGTGGCTTTACTGCACAAGTCCATCAGCGTCAGATGATTGGGCAGGTAGCCCTTTATCAAGTTGATGATCCTGAACAAGCGCAAGCTAAGATTGTCAGCAAGAAGTCTGAGCTCTTGGAGCTTGCCAATCAAGCCTATCCTTCTATCGTAAAACGAGGAGGTGGGGCGCGTGATCTGTATGTCGAGCAGCTCAAAGGCGAAACAGACTTTCTAGTCGTTTATCTCCATGTCGATACCCAGGAAGCCATGGGTGCCAATATGCTCAACACCATGCTGGAAGCCTTGAAACCAGTCTTAGAAGAACTCAGCCAGGGACAGAGTCTTATGGGAATCCTGTCCAACTACGCGACCGATTCTCTGGTGACGGCAAGCTGTCGCATCGCCTTTCGCTACTTGAGCCGCCAAAAGGATCAAGGACGAGAAATTGCGGAGAAAATAGCTTTGGCTAGCCAGTTTGCGCAGGCAGATCCTTATCGAGCCGCTACCCACAATAAAGGGATTTTTAATGGTATTGATGCCATTTTGATTGCCACTGGAAATGACTGGCGTGCCATTGAAGCAGGGGCCCATGCCTTTGCCAGTCGAGATGGGCACTATCAAGGTCTCAGTCAATGGAAGCTGGACACGGAAAGAGAAGAATTGGTTGGTGAGATGACCCTACCTATGCCTGTAGCGACTAAGGGTGGCTCTATCGGCCTCAATCCACGTGTAGCCCTCAGTCATGAGCTACTGGGAAATCCTTCTGCCAAAGAATTAGCCCAGATTATCGTGTCTATCGGGCTTGCCCAAAACTTTGCAGCCCTGAAAGCCTTAGTGAGCACAGGAATCCAGCAAGGCCACATGAAATTGCAGGCCAAATCCTTGGCTCTCCTAGCAGGTGCTAGTGAATCCGAGGTAGCTCCACTAGTTGAGCGCCTCATCGCAGATAAAACCTTTAACTTAGAAACAGCCCATCGCTATCTCGAAAATTTAAGATCATAAAAAAACTCAGACGAATCGGTCTGAGTTTTCTTGTACTTATACTCAATGAAAATCAAAAAGCAAACTAGGAAGCTAGCCGCAGGCTGTACTTGAGTACGGCAAGGTGAAG
>NZ_JVRR01000074.1:20191-20292 GCF_001070715.1 Streptococcus pseudopneumoniae | reverse complement strand
TCGCCTTGTCCAGCGTCACCATCTGGCTTACCTTTGTCGCCTTGTCCAGCATCACCATCTGGCTTACCTTTGTCGCCTTGTCCAGCGTCACCATCTGGCTT
>NZ_JVRR01000074.1:0-20091 GCF_001070715.1 Streptococcus pseudopneumoniae | reverse complement strand
TGGCTTACCTTTGTCGCCTTGTCCAGCGTCACCATCTGGCTTACCTTTGTCGCCTTGTCCAGCGTCACCATCTGGCTTACCTTTGTCGCCTTGTCCAGTAGTTAATGTTTTCTTGTATTCAGCAACAAGATTATCCATTTCCTCTTTGGCTTGTTCTACCAAGTCTTCCACTGCTTTCCTATTTGGAAGGTCATCAAGTTGTTCGCGATACTCTTGTACAACTCCTTGAAGCTTTGTCAGAAGCTCTGTAAAACCAGAACCTGTTTTATCAAGTTCCTTTAAACAAATATCCATATACTGAGACAGAGCTAGCTTCGCTTTGTCAATAGCATCCTGAGTTTCTTTCTCTTGGAGCCGACTCAAGGTGTCCTCTAGTTCAACCAATTTATCAAGCTCTGTCTCAGTATCAATTTGGTTTCTATATTTCTCTTTTTCTCCTTCAGTTAAAGATAACTTTTCTAACAGGGCATGCAAGGTCTTCTTATAAGCACTTAAGGATGATACCCCTTGTGGCCTCGCTCCTTCAGCAGCTTGTACTACTTGAGGGCCACCGGCTGCTCCGCAGAAGAAGGTCGCAACCAATACACTGGCTACCCCTACACTAAATTTCCGGATAGAATATCGGTTCCGTCGTTCATGTCTTGCTCTCATGAGTAAGTTCCTCCAATATATTTTTATTTTATACTAGTCTATCCTATAAATGTTAACTAGATATGAATTTTAGATAGTTTTCTCTTTTTTAATTCCAACTCGACCTTTAAAATGGCTCTCGGAGAATGCTTTACTAGATTCATAATTATAATTAATTCATTCCTTTGGTTTCACTCAAGGCACAACACAGAATGAAACCGTGTTGTGTTCTTTGTTTTAGTCTATAATAGAAATGAAAAAGCCTATCACTACTACAAATCATGGGGAGGTGAATAAGCAAGTGGTAGAGCTACTTACTCGCATGTTTATAGGTGTCCTTATTCCTATCAACAAGCACAAGAACTGTGACTCTGAGCACCTAAACTTATACTTGAATAAGCGACTCGTTTGTGAAAGGAAAGAATAGTCAAGGGATAGGCAGACTCAAATTTAATGAAAGTAAACATGTTAAAAACTATAATTTTAATATCAAAATTTGGAAGGCTTACTTGTAGCTTTTTCATGGTATAATCAAGTGAGTACATCTTTATGGAGGAAGTATGAAGTTAAATATTCAAGAAATTCGTAAGCAACCTGAAGGCCTGCACTTTGAACAAACGTTAGATCTAGCCGCAGACCTGCGTGCACGCAATCAAGAAATTTTAGATTAAAAGATATCCTTGCAGTTGGGAAAGTTCAGTACGAAGACCGTATGTATTTCTTAGATTATCAGTTGTCTTATACCATTGTCCTTGCTTCTTTTTCTTTTTTTAATTCATATTGGGTTAACATAGAAATGTTACAGTAGTGGTAAAGAAAGGGGATCATGATGATAGCAATAATCATTATCTGTGTATTTTTAATTCGCTTGTTGTTCCTAAAGAAATCAATTGCAAATGAAAAACGGCTTCGTAGGGATGGTGGGCGAGAATTTGGCATTAAAAATACCAAACGTCTTACCTTGGTTCATATTGTTTTTTATATGGCTTGTTTTATGGAAGCCATAGTCTATCGACCGTCTTTCAATATGATGAGTGTTGTTGGTTTGGTGCTCCTGATATTTTCTATGTTGATGTTGCTACTTGTTATTCATCTGCTTGGGGATATTTGGACAGTCAAGTTGATGTTAGCACCGAATCATAAGTTTGTGGATCATGTCTTATTTAGGACAGTAAAACATCCCAATTACTTTTTAAATATCCTTCCTGAGTTGATTGGCCTGACCTTGCTGAGTCATGCCTATATGACTTTTGTTTTAGTTTTTCCAGTTTATGCAGTTATTTTGTATCGACGAATAGCTGAAGAGGAAAAGTTATTACATGAAGTTATAATCCCAAATGGAAGCATAAAGAGATAAATACAAGATTCAATTCATATACAGTTCATATTGAAATGATATAGTAGTGTTAAGAAAAATATTGGAGGAAATAATTATGTTTGCATCAAAAAGTGAGAGAAAAGTACGTTATTCAATTCGTAAATTTAGTATTGGAGTAGCTAGTGTAGTAGTTGCTAGCTTGTTCTTAGGAGGAGTAGTCCATGCAGAAGGGTCTATTCCTGCTAATCACCCTAGTCCACAAAAGGTATCTTCGGGTGATAAAGAATATGAGGACGTTGTACGAAAAGTTAACATAGAACTCTCTGAATATATGGATAAAAGTCTAGCTAAACTGAATCAGTCTGCTTCTGGATTTCCAGAAATTCTACAAAAAGTTCGAGGTGTTGTGGAAGATTACAGAAAACAGATTGATGAAGCTTTAAGTAAAGATGGGGTAGAAAAGTTAGGGGAGGAAGCTAAGAAAAAAATAGATGAACTGGTAGAGGCATTCCAAAATAATTCGGATAACCAGATTCCTCCCAAAGACCCATCTCAAAATGATGGTGTACAGGGAGATGCTCCTTCAGCAGGACAAGGAAAACAGCCAGGAGTATCTAATCCAGGAGATTCGAAGCCGGTACCACCAGAAACATCTGGGGAAACAAAACCAGGCGATACTCCATCAGATTCTAGTACAGATAAACCATCAGGTACTCCACAGGCAGGGAATCAGAGTGACAAACCTGCACCTTCTCTTTCAGATACAAAAGAAGTTCAAGATTTAATCAAAAAGGGATTTCAAGAACTAGAAAAATTAGAAAAATCTTTACAAGAGTTGGACGAGAAAGCAGAGTTGCCAGATGAAGAATTTTATGGAAAACAAAAGACCATTTGGGATAATCAAAAAAGTACGATACGAAAATCTATAAAAGATTTTAAGGATATTGTGAAAGATATAGCTTCTGAATATCATAAGGAAAATTATTTCAAAAAATATAACTCGGACTTTAAAGATTATCAGCTCTATGTTCAAATGGAGATAATGACTAGGCAGGTAAGAGACTACTTGCTAAGATACCCTAAAGATGGAGATATCATAAAAGAATTTGAATCTGGTATGAAGCAGACTGCGTCGGATAATTATAGCAATTTATCTGGTGATAATT
This sequence comes from Streptococcus pseudopneumoniae, assembly GCF_001070715.1. Lineage (GTDB taxonomy): Bacteria > Bacillota > Bacilli > Lactobacillales > Streptococcaceae > Streptococcus > Streptococcus pseudopneumoniae_H. The sequence continues at coordinate 16,977 of NZ_JVRR01000074.1, read as the reverse complement.
TAAAAGGATATTTTGAAAAGAATTTCCGCTCAGCTTTTGAGAAAATCCAAGAGACTGTAAGAAAATTGGAGAAGAAAGCACCAGCTCCAAAAACTCCAGAAAAACCACAAAAATCAGAGCAACCGAAACCAAGCAAACCCCAAGTGAAGTCTCCTGTCCAAAAGGTATTTACAACTCAAAATGGAAATGCCAAGATTACTGTTATGTTTGAAACTGCTACAGAAGCAGACTCTGTCAATCTTAAAGAGGTAACAACAAAAGAAATGGTTGATAATGTTACCCGTCAAACAGGGCAAGGAACAGTGCGCATATTTGATATTTCCCTTTCAAAAGATGGAAAAGAAACCCATGTGAAGGGAGAGAGTAGTCCGTCTTGCAATTGGTAATATTGAGTCTGAGATTCAAGTTTACCATGTGAAAGAAAATGGAGAGTTGGAGTTGCTCCCATCAACAGTTGAAAATGGGCAAGTCGTTTTCAAAACGAGTCATTTCAGCTTGTTTGCGATTAAAATGCTTCCTAAAAAACAAATGGTTGCCGAGCCAGAGGCAAATAGGGAAGGAAAAACTCAATCTGATGATAAGGAAATGGTTCTTCTTGCTGATAAAGCAAATCAAATGAGTGAAAATCGTTCAAATTCAGATAAAAAAGATAAGCAAGCGCTCCCATCGACTGGAACAATGTCAACGTTGCTTATGGAATTCTTAGGTCTTATATCTCTAGTAGGTGTTTATCTATTAAAAGGAAAAAAGACGGAGAATGACTAATTTCATATAGATATTGCTTGCCTGTATAAATCAAAGAAAACCCGTAAACTTTAAGAGAGTTACGGGTTTTAATCTATTAAGCTTTCTCCAATTGCAAGAGGGCTTCAATCTCTGCTAGGGTGCTAGCTTGTGAAATGGCTCCACGGAGTTTGGCAGCGCCAGATGTTCCACGGAGGTAGTGTGGAGCGAGGCCACGGAATTCACGAACTGCGACATTTTCTCCTTTGAGATTAATCAAGCGTTTCAAGTGCTCGTAGGCGATTTTCATCTTATCTTCAAAGGTCAAATCAGGTAGGATTTCTCCTGTTTCAAAGTAGTGGTTGATTTGATTGAAGAGGTAAGGATTTCCCATGGCAGCGCGACCAATCATGACTGCATCAGCACCGACTTCTTCGATGCGTTGTTTGGCTTCTTGGACCGTACGGATGTCACCATTAGCGATGAATGGAATCTTGGTCAAAGCTTGAGCGACCTTGTGAAGGGTCTCAAGGTCTGCATGACCTGTATACATTTGTTCGCGGGTACGGCCATGCATGGCGAGGGCAGAAACACCTGCTGCTTCAGCAGCGAGGGCATTTTCTACTGCAAGAGATGGGTCAGCCCAGCCGGTACGCATTTTGACAGTAAGTGGAATATCAAGGACAGATTGAACCTTGTTGATGATAGAGTAGATCTTATCTGGATCCTTGAGCCACATAGCGCCAGCTTCGTTCTTCACGATTTTGTTAACTGGGCAGCCCATGTTGATATCCACAATATCGGTCTTGGTGTTTTCTTGGATGAATTCTGCTGCGCGTGCTAGGCTGTCTTCATCGCTACCAAAAAGTTGGATAGAGACTGGGTTTTCGCCTTCATCGATATGAAGCATGTGCAGGGTTTTTTCATTGTTGTATTGGATTCCCTTGTCAGAGACCATTTCCATTACAACGAGTCCAGCTCCGAGCTCTTTTGCGATAGTACGAAAGGCTGAGTTGGTGACACCAGCCATGGGTGCTAAAACGGTACGATTGGGAATCTCAACATTGCCAATCATAAAAGGTGTATTAAGATTTGTCACGAATGAGTTCCTCCAGGTCGTTTTCATCAAAGTTATAGGTAGTTTGGCAGAATTGACAAGTGATTTCTGCCCCGTGGTCTTCCTCTTTCATTTCCTGTAAGTCTGAGCTTGGAAGGCTAGCAAGAGCGTTCATAAAGCGTTCATGGCTACAGTCACATTGGAAACGGATTTCTTCTTCAGAAAGACGCTTGTAGGCCTCGTCACCGTAGATAGCCTTGAGGAGGGCTTCGATATGGTCTTCACTTTCCAGAAGGGTTGAGATAGCTGGCATTTCTTGGATGCGTTTTTCAAAGCGAGCAATCTCTTCTTCCTTGGCTCCCGGCAAGACTTGAACTAGGAAACCACCAGCAACCTTGACCTTGTCTTCTTCGTCCAAAAGGACATTGAGGCCGACTGCAGAAGGGGTTTGTTGGCTTTCAGTCAGGTAAAAGGCAAGGTCTTCACCGATTTCCCCAGAAATGAGGGGAGTCATAGAGTTGTAAGGATTTCCAGTACCGTAGTCTGTGATAACGAGGAATTGACCATTTCCAACAAAAGGTCCGACTAGAACTTCACCAGTTGCGGTCTTTTTGATGTCAACACCAGGATTTTGAACGTAACCTTTGACATTCCCCTTGGTATCAGCGACGGTGATGATAGCACCTAGAGAGCTAGAGCCCAGTACCTTTACTGTTAGTTTGGTATTTCCTTTTTCATTGGCTGCGAGAATCTGGCTAGCGATAAGAGTTCGACCAAGCGCTACAGTTGAGCTAGCTTGGGTTTGGTGTTTTTCTTGAGCAGTGCGGACGGTTTCTGTGCTGTCAAGGACAAAAGCACGAAAGGCTCCGCTTTCTGATATTGTTTTAATAATTTTATCCATAGCTACTATTTTAGCATAAAAATGCCCAAAGGGGGAGCCGTGTGTTTGCTGATTTTTAGGATAATGGACCATGAAATCAGCATGAAAATAAAAAGAGAAACAGATTATTTCAGCATTTGTAAGATTTATGCTATGCTTAAGGTAGAAAATGAAAGGGGTAACAAATGTATTTAGGAGATTTGATGGAAAAGGCCGAATCTGGCCAATTTTCAATCCTTTCCTTTCTATTACAAGAGTCTCAGACGACCGTCAAGGCTGTAATGGAGGAAACAGGATTTTCAAAAGCAACCCTAACCAAATATGTCACCCTACTCAATGACAAGGCTTTGGATAGTGGCTTAGAGCTGACTATTCACTTAGAAGATGAAAATCTGCGTCTATCGATCGGTGCAGCTACCAAGGGGAGAGATATTCGGAGCTTGTTTTTGGAGAATGCTGTTAAATACCAGATTTTGGTTTATCTTCTCTACCACCAACAGTTTTTAGCCCATCAGCTGGTTCAAGAATTGATGATTAGTGAGGCTACGCTTGGTCGCCACTTGGCTAGTTTAAATCAGATTTTGTCAGAATTTGACTTATCTATCCAAAATGGACGTTGGCGAGGTCCAGAGCATCAGATTCGCTATTTCTATTTCTGTCTTTTCCGCAAGGTCTGGTCGAGTCAGGAGTGGGAAGGTCACATGCAGAAACCAGAGAGAAAGCAGGAAATTGCTAGTTTAGAAGAAATCTGCGGTGCGAGTTTGTCTTTGGGGCAGAAATTGGACTTGGTTCTCTGGGCTCATATCAGTCAACAACGTCTCCGTGTCAATGCCTGTCAGTTTCAAGTCATAGAAGAGAAAATGCGAGGGTATTTTGACAATATTTTCTACCTTCGTTTGCTGAGAAAGGCTCCGTCCTTTTTTGCTGGGCAACACATTCCTTTGGGGACTGAGGATGGTGAGATGATGATTTTCTTCTCTTTCCTCCTATCTCATCGTATTCTTCCTCTTCATACTATGGAGTATATCCTTGGTTTTGGAGGGCAGTTGGTAGATTTACTGACGCAATTGATTCAAGAAATGAAAAAGGAGGAGTTGCTGGGCGGTTATACAGAGGACCATGTCACCTATGAACTCAGTCAGCTTTGTGCTCAAGTCTATCTCTATAAGGGCTATATTTTACAGGATCGCTACAAGTACCAGTTGGAGAATCGTCATCCCTATTTGCTGATGGAACATGATTTTAAAGAGACAGCAGAAGAGATTTTTCATGCTCTACCTGCTTTTCATCAGGGGACAGACTTAGATAAGAAAATTTTCTGGGAATGGCTCCAGTTAATCGAATATATGGCTGAAAACGGTGGCCAGCATATGCGGATTGGTCTGGATTTGACATCTGGTTTTCTTGTCTTTTCAAGGATGGCAGCCATTTTGAAACGGTATTTGGAATACAACCGTTTTATTACCATTGAGGCCTATGACCGAACTCGGCATTATGATTTACTGGTTACCAATAACCCCATTCATAAGAAAGAACAGACCCCAGTCTATTATTTAAAAAACGACTTGGATATGGAAGATTTGGCAGGGATTCGTCAGTTATTATTCACTTAAAAGGCTTGGTTGTTCCAGGTCTTTTTTGTGAAATTCACACAATCTACTCACATTTTTTAAAAAATTAAAAAAAGTTGATGAACAAGAAAGCGCTTCATTTTGTATACTAGTTAGTGTAAAGAGGAAACATCCTCAAGATCTTTATCAGGAGGACAGCACATGTCACAAGAAAAATACATTATGGCCATTGACCAGGGAACTACAAGTTCTCGTGCCATCATTTTCAACAAAAAAGGAGAAAAGGTTAGCTCGAGTCAAAAAGAGTTTACCCAGATTTTCCCTCAGGCAGGTTGGGTTGAACACAATGCCAATGAAATTTGGAATTCCGTCCAGTCAGTTATTGCGGGAGCTTTCATCGAAAGTGGTGTCAAGCCAAATCAAATCGAAGCAATCGGGATTACTAACCAGCGTGAAACAACTGTTGTCTGGGATAAGAAAACAGGGCTTCCTATCTACAACGCTATCGTTTGGCAGTCACGCCAGACAGCTCCTTTGGCTGAACAACTAAAAAGTCAAGGTTATGTAGAAAAATTCCATGAAAAAACTGGTTTGATCATCGATGCTTACTTTTCTGCTACCAAGGTTCGTTGGATTTTAGACCATGTAGAAGGAGCTCAAGAGCGAGCAGAAAAGGGTGAATTGCTCTTTGGTACCATTGATACTTGGTTGGTTTGGAAATTGACTGACGGTGCGGCTCACGTGACCGACTACTCAAATGCAGCTCGTACCATGCTTTATAACATTAAAGAACTCAAATGGGATGATGAGATTTTGGAAATCCTCAACATTCCGAAGGCTATGTTACCAGAAGTTCGTTCTAACTCTGAAATCTACGGCAAGACAGCCCCATTCCATTTCTACGGTGGAGAAGTGCCAATCTCAGGTATGGCTGGGGACCAACAGGCAGCCCTCTTTGGACAGTTGGCCTTTGAACCTGGTATGGTTAAAAATACTTATGGAACAGGTTCTTTCATCATCATGAATACTGGGGAAGAGATGCAGTTGTCTGAAAACAACCTCTTGACAACCATTGGTTACGGAATCAACGGTAAGGTTTACTATGCCTTGGAAGGTTCTATCTTCATCGCAGGAAGTGCTATTCAGTGGCTTCGTGATGGTCTTCGCATGGTGGAAAATTCACCAGAATCTGAAAAATATGCTCGTGATTCTCACAATGATGATGAAGTTTATGTCGTTCCAGCCTTTACAGGTCTAGGCGCTCCATACTGGAACCAAAATGCTCGCGGTTCTGTCTTTGGTTTGACTCGTGGAACAAGCAAAGAAGACTTTATCAAGGCAACTCTTCAATCAATTGCTTATCAAGTACGTGATATTATTGACACAATGCAGGTGGATGCGCAGACAGCTATTCAAGTATTGAAAGTGGACGGTGGTGCAGCTATGAACAATTTCCTCATGCAGTTCCAAGCTGATATTTTGGGAATCGATATCGCACGCGCCAAAAACTTGGAAACAACAGCTCTAGGGGCAGCCTTCCTAGCTGGTTTGTCAGTAGGCTATTGGAAGGACTTGGATGAGTTGAAACTCTTGAACGAGACAGGAGAACTCTTTGAGCCATCTATGAACGAATCTCGCAAGGAACAACTCTACAAGGGCTGGAAGAAGGCTGTAAAAGCGACTCAAGTCTTTGCGGAAGTAGACGACTAATACTGGCAGAATAAAGCGATTTATTTAGAAAGTGTGTAAATATGGAATTTTCAAAGAAAACACGTGAATTATCAATTAAAAAAATGCAGGAACGCACCCTGGACCTCTTGATTATCGGTGGAGGAATCACAGGGGCTGGTGTAGCCTTGCAGGCAGCAGCTAGTGGTCTTGAGACTGGTTTGATTGAAATGCAGGACTTCGCAGAAGGGACATCTAGCCGTTCAACTAAATTGGTTCACGGAGGACTTCGTTACCTTAAGCAATTTGACGTAGAAGTGGTCTCAGATACAGTTTCTGAACGTGCAGTGGTTCAACAAATCGCACCACACATTCCAAAACCGGACCCAATGCTCTTGCCAGTTTACGATGAAGATGGAGCAACCTTTAGCCTCTTCCGTCTTAAAGTAGCCATGGACTTGTACGACCTTTTGGCAGGTGTCAACAATACACCAGCTGCCAACAAGGTTTTGAGCAAGGATCAAGTCTTGGAACGCCAGCCAAACTTGAAGAAAGAAGGTTTGGTAGGAGGTGGGGTTTACCTTGACTTCCGTAACAACGATGCGCGTCTCGTGATTGAAAACATCAAACGTGCCAACCAAGACGGTGCCCTCATTGCCAGCCACGTTAAGGCAGAAGGCTTCCTCTTTGATGAAAGTGGCAAGATTACAGGTGTTGTAGCTCGTGATCTCTTGACAGACCAAGTCTTTGAAATCAAGGCACGCCTTGTTATCAACACGACAGGTCCTTGGAGCGACAAGGTACGCAATTTATCTAATAAGGGAACACAATTCTCACAAATGCGTCCAACTAAGGGAGTTCACCTAGTAGTGGATTCAAGTAAGATTAAGGTTTCTCAGCCAGTTTACTTTGATACAGGTTTGGGTGACGGTCGTATGGTCTTTGTTCTCCCACGTGAAAACAAGACCTACTTCGGTACAACGGATACAGACTACACAGGTGATTTGGAACATCCAAAAGTGACTCAGGAAGATGTAGATTATCTACTTGGCATTGTCAACAACCGCTTCCCAGAAGCCAACATTACCATTGATGATATTGAAAGCAGTTGGGCAGGTCTTCGTCCATTGATCGCAGGCAATAGTGCTTCTGACTATAATGGAGGAAATAACGGAACCATCAGTGATGAAAGCTTTAACAACTTGATTGCGACTGTTGAATCTTATCTCTCTAAAGAAAAAACGCGTGAAGATGTTGAGTCTGCTGTTAGCAAGCTTGAAAGCAGTACCTCTGAGAAACATTTGGACCCATCTGCAGTTTCTCGTGGTTCGAGCTTGGACCGTGATGACAATGGCCTCTTGACTCTTGCTGGTGGTAAAATCACAGACTACCGTAAGATGGCTGAAGGAGCTATGGAGCGCGTGGTTGACATCCTCAAAGCAGAATTTGACCGTAGTTTTAAACTCATCAACTCTAAGACTTACCCTGTTTCAGGTGGAGAATTGAACCCAGCAAATGTAGACTCAGAAATCGAAGCCTTTGCGCAACTTGGAGTGTCACGTGGTTTGGATAGCAAGGAAGCTCATTACCTAGCAAATCTTTACGGTTCAAATGCACCGAAAGTCTTTGCTCTTGCTCACAGCTTGGAACAAGCGCCAGGACTCAGCTTGGCAGATACTTTGTCCCTTCACTATGCAATGCGCAACGAGTTGGCTCTTAGCCCAGTTGACTTCCTTCTTCGTCGTACCAACCATATGCTCTTTATGCGTGATAGCTTGGATAGCATCGTTGAGCCAGTTTTGGATGAAATGGGACGATTCTATGACTGGACAGAAGAAGAAAAAGCAACTTACCGTGCTGATGTCGAAGCAGCTCTCGCTAACAACGATTTAGCAGAATTAAAAAATTAAGAAAAAATAAAAGAGGTGGCGGGCAGGACTCCTAGTCTACCCTCTCCTTCTTTTTAATGGAGACAGAAAGATGATGAATGAATTATTTGGAGAATTTTTGGGGACTTTAATCCTGATTCTTCTAGGAAATGGTGTTGTGGCTGGTGTGGTTCTTCCTAAAACCAAGAGCAACAGCTCAGGTTGGATTGTGATTACTATGGGGTGGGGGATTGCAGTTGCGGTTGCAGTATTTGTATCTGGCAAGCTCAGTCCAGCTCATTTAAACCCAGCTGTGACCATTGGTGTGGCCTTGAAAGGTGGTTTGCCTTGGGCTTCCGTTTTCCCTTATATCCTAGCTCAGTTCGCAGGGGCTATGCTCGGTCAGATTTTGGTTTGGTTGCAATTCAAGCCGCATTATGAGGCAGAAGAAAATGCAGGAAATATTTTGGCTACTTTCAGCACAGGACCGGCCATCAAAGATACTGTATCAAACTTGATTAGTGAAATCCTAGGAACCTTTGTTTTGGTGTTGACAATCTTTGCTTTGGGTCTTTACGATTTTCAGGCAGGTATCGGAACCTTTGCAGTGGGAACTTTGATTGTCGGTATCGGTCTATCACTAGGTGGGACAACAGGCTATGCCTTGAACCCTGCACGTGACCTTGGACCTCGTATCATACATAGTATCCTTCCAATTTCAAACAAGGGAGACGGAGACTGGTCTTATGCTTGGATTCCTGTTGTGGGACCTGTTATCGGTGCAGCCTTGGCCGTGCTTGTGTTCTCACTTTTCTAATTTATACTCAATGAAAATCAAAGAGCAAACTAGGAAATTCGCCGCAGGCTGTACTTGAGTACGGCAAGGCGACGTTGACGCGGTTTGAATTTGATTTTCGAAGAGTATTAGAAAACAATTATTTTGATAGAGCTTAGGCAAGAGCCCAATTTCAGCAAAAAATGAAGTAAATCTTCTCATAATAAAACGCATAGTATCAAGTTTTCAATACCTGATATTATGCGCTTTTCTTATCGTTAAGATTTTTTCTCCAGTCACTTTTTTCGATTGAAGATGTAAGTATTTTAGTAACTAATTTCTTAGTACTAGCCAACAACGATAATCATAATTCCTCCTAAAATTAGGAATAATAAAGGCAATAGTTTTTGTTTTTTCATGTGAAATACCTCACTTTTATTTTCTTCTATTTTATGCTAAAATATTAAAAATCAAAAACTGTTCCCGTATATGCTTGTTGGAGAGATATTATGAAAAAATTTGGAGAAATTTTTAAAAAGTTTCGAGAGTCTAGAGGGTTTCGTTTAAAAGATGTCGAAAAAGCTGGTATATCAACATCACAGCTCTCACGTTTTGAAAAGGGAGAGACTGATTTAACCATTTCAAAATTTATGGCTATTTTGGATGAAATTAACATGCCTATTGATGAATTTATGTATGCTGTTCATGATTTTCATCGTGATGAACTGAACGAACTCTTATCAAAGGTTAGGCATTTTGTATCAAATCATGATGTTGATGGGTTGAAAAAACTACTTTATTCTCAGATGGAGTCAGATTCTAAACAAGAGAAATTTCATAAGCTTAACATTATTTTATTAAAAATTCGTTTACAAGATTTATCTGGAGAAGCTTATTATTCTGGTGATGATTTATCTTATCTAACTGATTATCTCTTTAGTGTTGAATACTGGGGATACTATGAATTATTGATTTTTTCAAATACGTTAGATGTCCTAAAACACGATGTCTTCATGGTTTTGGCTAGAGAGATGTCTAGACGTTCTGATTTTTATAAAGAAATTCCTAATAATAGACGATTGATTTCATCTATGCTATTAAACGGATATATCACATGTATTGAAAGAGGAAAATTTCTTGATGCTTTGTATTTTGAAAAACGACTAAACCAATGCTTTTTCACTGAAACTGAAATTTATGAGCGATTGGTATTCCAGTATGCCCAATATCTATATCGCTATAAAAAAGAGAAAGATTGCAAAGCAATTATTGAAATGAGGAAGTGTATTGGAGCAATGAAATTAGCGGGAAGTAACCATTTAGCAAAGACTTATGAAAGGCACTTAGAAAAAATTTTAGCAGATAAAGGGTAGTGTGCAGATATGGGAAAGGAAGTATCTCGAAATAATATTTTGGTAGAATTGTCTTTAGAAATTTCAATTACAGTTGTTTTATCAGTTCATTGTATTTGAGCGATAGGATTTTTCGAAGTTGTCACCATAATTATGAATTTTGAGGTATTTAATATGCAAGTTCTATCTCCATATATTTTAAGAAAGAAAAGTGAAACAGGAGAATTATTTTTCAATAGTAAAAATAATCACTCTTAATAAACAGCATCATATATAGGTTAATTAAATTATTGTATAGTCTCAGTTGGAGTTAATTTGTTTATAACTTTTAGACTGAGGCTTTTATATCTATTCGCTTTCTTTTAGATAGGCTTATTTATGAAATTTCTAAAATACATTAAAACTAATATTTTTATCTATTTTTTAATAGGAGTGCTTTTGAATAGCGGGATGGCTCTAATAAAGCCATTGTTATTGGATAAGCTATTGAATATTCGTGAAGAGCAACTTACAATTGGTACAATTTCATACTTTGTTTTATATGGCCTGTGTTTACACCTGTTTTTTTATAGCACGATGTTGCTAGCAAATTTTGTCAGTAATAATCTGCAGCGTCATCTACAAATTAGTTTAAAAGATCAGCTTATTAAGAAACTATTTTTGAAAGAAAATGTTGTAGATGATGAAAAAGTTTCAATTCTTACACAAGATATGGAACTGCTCTATAATCGCTTCTTTTTACCCTTGGATATGATAGTTGGAAGAGTTTTTATACTTTGTACAACGATTGTTTTTATTTTGGTGCAAAATTTTTGGCTTGGTCTTGTTTTTATAGTGTTCTCTTTTCTTCGACCATTACCTCAATGGGTAATGAATAATCGTTTAATGAAAAGTGGTGAAAATTTTTCGGAAATGCAAAAATCTTTTCATCTATCTGTAGGAGATTTTTTTAAGGGAGCAGATACGATATATTTTTATGGCGCTAGTAAAGAAAACTTTGCTAAGATGAGAAAAAACAACGAGTGTTACGAGAATGCTCGTTGGAAAAATGAATGGACTAGCAATGTCGTTTATTTTTTCAATGGTCCTTTAGAATTCCTTAGTCAGGTACTACCTCTTGCACTTGGTCTTTTATTACAAAAGAGTGGTATAGAGTTAACAACAGCTAGTTTGGTCTCTATGTATATAGCTACAATGAATCTTAGCGGACCTATTCAAAGAATTATGTATAGCATATCTGATATACAGCGATCGCAAACAGTGAAAGAAAAAATATTTTCATTATTGGAAGAATCTTGTTTAGAAATATCATATCCGACAGTCGAATCTTTAGTTGAGCTAGTTTTGGAGGGCGTTTCAAAACAGGTTGGAGAGCAAGTGCTCTTTTATGATTTGTCACTTAGATTAACCAAGCCAAGTAAAGTTTTAATAAAGGGAGCTAGTGGTACCGGAAAGTCAACTCTCCTACAATTGGTAGCAGGAAAGATAAGTCCGAATAGTGGTAGAATTATCGTACGTGATAAATCAGGCCGAGAATTTACTCATTATCAAGGGAATGTCGCTTATATCTCTCAGAATCCATTTTTCAGACATGGGACAATCCGAGAAAATTTAACATTAGGACAGGAGATTTCAGATAAAGAATTACTCTGTTGCCTAGAACAAGTTGGCTTAACGAATGAAATCACCAATATCTTGGATTATCAACTGATAAATAATGGAGAAAACATTTCAGGTGGACAACGTTTACGACTTGAATTAGTTCGCTGTCTGCTTCGACAAAAAGACATTGTGTTGGCGGATGAGGTTACATCATCCTTAGACAAGGACAATGCATATCAAGTGCGCCAGTTACTTTTGCAGTTGCCTATCATTTTGATTGAAGTTGCTCATCATATTGATTCAGAAACGGTTTATAATCAAGTAATTGATTTGGGAAAATATAGAATAAAATAAATAGACTTGTTCGGCATCTTGCTAGCCATAATATATATGCTATATTATGGATTGTTTTAGCTGATTTAAAGATATGAAAACTAAAAACGATGACTAAGTTGGAATGTTAAAAATTCAATTTCTGACCACCTAATCTTGTGTCAAATAGTTATCAAACAAAGTCTACTATACCATTTATCAGTTAAATATTTTTATGTTATAGGAGCGCTACATGTCTAATTCATTTATCAAGTTGTTAGTCTCTCAATTGTTTGCAAATTTAGCAGATATTTTCTTTAGAGTAACAATCATTGCTAACATATACATTATTTCAAAATCAGTAATTGCCACATCACTAGTTCCTATTTTAATAGGAATATCCTCTTTTGTTGCGAGTCTTTTAGTTCCTTTAGTTACTAAAAGGTTAGCACTAAATAGGGTTTTATCTTTATCCCAATTTGGAAAGACTATATTATTGTCGATACTGGTAGGAATGTTTATCGTAATGCAATCAGTAGCGCCTTTGGTGACCTACCTATTTGTTGTTGTAATTTCCATATTAGATGGTTTTGCAGCACCCGTTTCCTATGCTATTGTGCCACGCTATGCGACCGATTTGGGTAAGGCTAATTCAGCCTTATCAATGAGTGGTGAAGCTGTTCAATTGGTGGGTTGGGGATTAGGTGGACTCTTATTTGCAACAATTGGTCTGTTACCTACCACGTTTATCATTTTAATGTTGTATATAATTTCTAGCTTTCTGATGTTATTTCTTCCTAAGGCTGAAGTGGAGGTGTTAGAGTCAGAAACTAATCTTGAAATTTTGTTCAAAGGTTGGAAGTTAGTTGCTAGAGATCCTAGATTAAGACTTTTTGTATCAGCAAATTTATTGGAAATTTTTTCAAATACGATTTGGGTTTCTTCCATTATACTTGTTTTTGTAACTGAGTTATTAAATAAAACGGAAAGTTACTGGGGATATTCTAATACAGCATACTCTCTTGGTATTATAATTAGTGGCTTAATTGCTTTTAGGCTATCTGAAAAGTTCCTTGCTGCTAAATGGGAAAGTATTCTTTTTCCTCTTGTAGCTATGGCAATAGTGACACTGACTATTCTATATTTTCCAAACGCACAGATGTTTTTATTATTTTCAGCTTTAGTTGGTATGTTATCGCAACTAAAAGAAGTTCCTGAAACTGTATTTCTTCAGGAAACAGTAGAGGAAAATAACTTGGTTAATGTCTATTCCGTTCTTGAAGTGATTTCGACATTAGCATTTTCAGTATTTGTTTTGCTAATGAGCTATATTACTGAGAGTTTTGGTATTAGCATCAGTTTTTGGCTATCAGCCATTTGTCTGATGATAGAAGCTATTTTAATTTATATCAGACGAGATTATTTTAAATGAGAGACCGGGTAAGAAGTCTTTAAAAATCAGAAAAGCGCATAGTATCAGCTGTTGAAAAAACTTGATATTGTGCGTTTTATTATGAGAAGATTTACTTCATTGTCTCCTGAAATGGAGTTTTTGCCCAGGATCACTCTATTTGAAATATACATAGAAAAACCGCATAATTCTTAAAATAAACTGAAATCTACTGAAAATCTACGGTAAACAATTGAAAAACTAGTCTATAAAGTGGTACAATAGTAGAAAAATACTATAGTAAGAGTCTATCTTATTTAGCAAAAATTACAGAAATGAATGGTTTTTCTTGATGAAACAGAGAAAAGAATTGTACCTCTTTCTTGGTCGGACAGCCTTGTATTTTCTTATCTTTCTGGGGCTGCTTTACTTCTTTAGCTATCTTGGCCAGGGTCAAGGAAGCTTTATCTATAATGAATTTTAACTTGAAGGAGAATTCCTATTGTGTCAAATAAACCAATAGTAGATATGATTGAAACCATTGAGCATTTTGCTCAGACCCAGCCTAGCTATCCTGTTTATAATGTTTTGGGGCAGGGACACACTTATGGCGATTTGAAGGCTGATTCGGATAGTTTAGCTACAGCCATTGACCAACTAGGCTTGCCTGAGAAGTCTCCTGTGGTCGTTTTTGGAGGCCAAGAATATGAAATGTTGGCAACTTTTGTAGCCTTGACTAAGTCAGGTCATGCCTACATTCCAATTGATAGCCATTCGGCCTTGGAGCGAGTTTCGGCTATTTTAGAAGTGGCAGAGCCAAGCTTGATTATTGCCATTTCAGACTTTCCATTGGAGCAGGTTTCTACACCGATGATGACTCTAGCTCAGGTTCATGAAGCTTTTGCTCAAGGGACTAGCTATGAGATCACGCATCCAGTCAAGGGAGATGATAACTACTACATTATCTTTACTTCTGGTACGACTGGTAAGCCAAAGGGAGTGCAGATTTCCCATGATAACCTCCTCAGCTTTACTAACTGGATGATTACGGACAAGGAATTTGCGACGCCAAGTCGTCCGCAAATGCTGGCTCAGCCACCTTATTCTTTTGACCTGTCTGTCATGTACTGGGCACCGACCTTGGCGCTGGGTGGTACGCTTTTCGCTCTTCCTTCAGCCATTACTCAGGATTTTAAGCAACTCTTTGCGACCATCTTTTCATTGCCAATCGCTATCTGGACATCAACCCCTTCTTTTGCGGATATGGCCATGTTATCAGAAGACTTTAATAGTGAGAAAATGCCTGGCATCACGCATTTCTACTTTGATGGCGAAGAATTGACGGTTAAAACGGCTCAAAAACTGCGCGAGCGTTTCCCAAATGCCCGTATTATCAATGCCTATGGTCCAACAGAAGCGACAGTGGCTCTGTCAGCTGTTGCTGTGACAGACGAGATGTTGGCGACTCTCAAACGCCTACCAATCGGCTATACCAAGGCTGATTCTCCAACCTTTATCATTGATGAGGAAGGCAATAAACTGCCAAATGGTGAACAAGGAGAAATCATTGTTTCTGGACCAGCTGTTTCAAAAGGCTATATGAACAATCCTGAAAAAACAGCAGAAGCCTTCTTTGAGTTTGAAGGTCTGCCAGCCTATCACACAGGCGATGTGGGAACCATGACAGATGAAGGCTTGCTTCTCTACGGTGGACGTATGGACTTCCAGATTAAGTTCAACGGTTACCGCATTGAGTTAGAAGATGTCTCTCAAAACCTCAATAAGTCTCGCTTTATCGAGTCTGCTGTAGCTGTACCACGTTATAATAAAGACCACAAGGTGCAAAATCTTCTAGCCTATGTCATCTTAAAAGATGGTGTTCGTGAGCAGTTTGAGCGTGATATCGATATTACCAAGGCCATTAAGGAAGACTTGACAGATATTATGATGTCTTATATGATGCCGTCCAAATTCCTTTATCGAGACAGTTTGCCACTGACTCCAAATGGAAAAATTGACATCAAAGGATTGATTAACGAGGTGAATAAGAGATGATGGAGTTCTTTCAACAGCTTCCTCATTTAGAGCCATACGGCAATCCTCAGTATTTTGTCTATGTGATTGCTGCAACCTTGCCCATCTTTATCGGTCTCTTTTTCAAGAAACGCTTTGCCTGGTACGAAGTGCTGGTAAGTCTCTTCTTTATTGTCACCATGTTGGTAGGTGGGAAGACCAATCAGTTGGCTGCCTTGGGTATTTACCTTTGCTGGGAAATATTGCTCCTGCTTTTCTACAAGCATTATCGAAAAAGCAAGGATGGCAAGTGGGTCTTCTACTTAGTTAGTTTTCTGTCCCTCCTTCCGATTATCTTTGTCAAGGTGCAGCCAGCTATCAATGGAACGCAGTCTTTGCTTGGATTTTTGGGAATTTCTTACCTGACATTTCGTTCGGTTGGGATTATCATCGAGCTGAGAGATGGAGTGATTAAGGATTTTACCCTCTGGGAATTCCTTCGTTTCCTTCTCTTCATGCCGACCTTTTCAAGTGGTCCAATCGATCGCTTTAAGCGATTTAATGAAAATTATCAGACCATTCCTGAGCGAGATGAGTTGATGGATATGCTGGATGAATCTGTTCGCTATATCATGTGGGGCTTTTTGTACAAGTTTATCCTAGCTCATGTTTTAGGAGAGACCTTACTCCCTCCTTTGAAGAATTTAGCCTTGCAGTCAGGTGGCTTCTTTAACCTCTATGCTTTGGCAGTTATGTATACATTTGGTCTGGAACTTTTCTTTGACTTTGCAGGTTATTCTATGTTTGCCTTAGCCATCTCAAATTTGATGGGAATTCGTAGCCCTATCAACTTTAACAAGCCTTTTTTATCAAGGGATTTAAAGGAATTTTGGAATCGTTGGCACATGAGTCTGTCTTTCTGGTTCCGTGACTTTGTCTTTATGAGAATGGTCATGGTGTTAACCAGAAAGAAGGTCTTTAAGAATCGCAATGTAACCTCAAGTGTGGCCTACATTGTAAATATGCTGATTATGGGATTTTGGCATGGAGTGACCTGGTACTACATTGCTTATGGACTCTTTCATGGACTGGGCTTGGTCATCAATGACGCTTGGATTCGCAAGAAAAAAACGCTCAATAAGGAACGGAAAAAAGCAGGGAAGCCTGCTCTACCTGAGAATCGCTGGATTCAGTTGCTTGGCATGGTTGTCACCTTCCATGTCGTCATGCTGTCATTCTTAATCTTTTCTGGATTTTTGAATGATTTATGGTTTAAAAAATAAAAGGAAATAAAATATGGATATCAAATCAGAAGTTATCGAAATTATTGATGAGTTGTTTATGGAAGATGTTTCTGACATGATGGATGAAGATCTTTTTGATGCAGGTGTCTTGGATAGTATGGGAACGGTTGAATTGATTGTGGAGATTGAAAACCGTTTTGACATTCGTGTCCCTGTAACAGAGTTTGGTCGCGACGACTGGAATACAGCTAATAAAATCATAGCTGGTATTGTGGAGCTACAAAATGCTTAAACGCTTATGGATGATCTTCGGACCGGTCTTGATAGCTGGTTTGTTGGTTTTTCTGCTCATTTTCTTTTATCCTACTAGTAAAAGTTATAATTTATCAGAAGAAAAACGATATGCAGCAGCGATTAGTACACAAAGTTTTAGAGAAAGATTTCAGAAAGTGAGAGCTCTTTCGGACCCAAGTCTACGATTCATTCCCTTTTTTGGTTCTAGTGAGTGGATTCGATTTGATA
>NZ_JVRR01000073.1 GCF_001070715.1 Streptococcus pseudopneumoniae | reverse complement strand
CAACCTACGGCTAGCTTCCTAGTTTGCTCTTTGATTTTCATTGAGTATAATTCTCCACCACTCTTAACCATCAAAAAGTAAACTAGAAACAACAAAATAATAACTTAATAAAAATATCGAAAGTTTTGAAAATAAACCTCGATATTTTTGTTTTTGTTTTGTTTTGTTGTTTTTGTATTTGAATGATGAGCTAGTTTATGGTAAGATAGTAGTAGGAAACGAGGTGATAATATGCTCAAACAAGAAAAATTAACCAAAATTTTAGAGATAGTAAATAGTAAAGGAACCATAACGGTTAAACAGATTATGGATGAAATAGCCGTTTCAGATATGACTGCAAGGCGCTATTTACAGGAATTAGCTGATAAAGATTTGCTGATTCGTGTGCATGGTGGAGCTGAAAAACTTCGAACCAACTCCCTTTTGACTAATGAGCGATCAAATATTGAAAAACAAGCCCTCCAAACGGCAGAAAAACAAGAAATAGCCCGTTTTGCAGGCAGTCTAGTAGAAGAAAGAGAAACTATTTTCATTGGACCAGGAACAACATTAGAATTTTTTGCACGTGAGTTGCCTATTGACAATATCCGCGTCGTGACCAACAGTCTACCTGTTTTTCTGATTTTAAGCGAACGAAAATTAACAGATTTGATTTTGATAGGTGGAAATTATCGCGATATTACAGGTGCTTTTGTTGGCACATTGACCCTACAAAATCTCTCTAATCTCCAATTTTCTAAAGCTTTCGTTAGCTGTAATGGTATTCAAAACGGAGCTCTAGCTACTTTTAGCGAGGAAGAGGGAGAGGCTCAACGCATCGCTTTAAATAATTCTAATAAAAAATATTTACTCGCAGATCATAGTAAGTTCAATAAGTTTGATTTTTATACTTTTTATAATGTATCAAATCTTGATACTATTGTTTCAGATTCTAAACTAAGTGATTCAATCCTTTTTGAGCTATCTAAACATACTAAAGTCATCAAGCCTTAATCAACTGAAAGATTCTGGGTAACAACTCAATTTCAGAAGAAAAAAAGTAAATCTTCCCACAATAAAACGCATAGTATCAAGGTTTTTCAACACCTGATATTATGCGTTTTTCTGCGTTAAAGACTTTTTGCCCAATTGCTTTATCTGCCACCTCAAAGCTATGCATTGAGAAATCTGCGACTCGCTTCCTAGTTTAAAGTTGCTCTTTGATTTTCATTGAGTATAAGCAACGTGATTAGATAAGAGTTTTGCAGAGTACTAGATATAAGATTTAACTTTTTTGGAAATTGGTTACGATTGTTGAAACGGCATAAAATCTGAATCAAAGGAGATGTTATCTCGTTCTTCAGGACTGATAAAATTTAAAAAGATATTTCTAAATTCTTCCAGCTCATAGTCTGAATGGCAAATCCATTCTTTACCGGTAGAGACATACCATTTCCCAAGGCTTTTCAGTTCTTCATTCGTCAAACACGGTATTTGAGAGCATTTTTCGAAATTTATAATATAAACTTTTTCATAAATAGATTGGATAAAATCTTTGAACATCTTTTTGCCTCACTAGAATTCTATATCTAATTACTCATT
Source organism: Streptococcus pseudopneumoniae (assembly GCF_001070715.1). Taxonomy (GTDB): domain Bacteria; phylum Bacillota; class Bacilli; order Lactobacillales; family Streptococcaceae; genus Streptococcus; species Streptococcus pseudopneumoniae_H. The sequence goes on along the minus strand of NZ_JVRR01000073.1, from coordinate 86,942 downwards.
CTACTACTCAATCACTTGAGTTTCCGCTACTTTCTTGTACCAGTGAGCTGATTTCTTAGGATAACGTTCTTGTGTTTCAAAGTCTACATAGAAGAGACCGTAACGTTTTTCATAACCGTTTGACCATGAGAAGACGTCCATCAATGACCAAATGAAGTAACCTTTTACATTAGCTCCATCTGCAATAGCATCAGACAAGACCTCTAAGTGTTGTTTGACATAATCAATACGGCCATCATCGTAAACAGTGTTATCAACGAACTCATCTTTATAACCAAGTCCATTTTCAGTGATGTAAATCTTCTTGTAGTTAGGATAATCTTTCTTCACTCGCATGATTTGATCATACAAACCTTGAGGGTAGATAATCCAATCCCAGTCCGTGCGTGGCACATAGTCAGGAGCTACACGACGACCAACACCTTTGATTTGGTATTTAGAGCTTCCTTTTTCACCCTTACCATTGTGGATGATTTCAGTTTCTCCATCAAATGCTTCCATCCAGTCACTCATATAGTAGTTGATGCCTAGAAAATCATTCAAGTCTTTTGCAGCTTCTAATGCTGTGAAATCTTCTTCACGAAGATCTAAGCTACCACCATTGGCAGCCAAGATAGCCTCTACCCCTGCCAGAGTCTTTTCAGAGTAGTGACCCAGATAAGTTGCATCCAAGATAAATTTGTTATGGATAATGTCCTCCAACTCTGCCGCAATAACATCTGCAGGATTTTCAGGATCAAGTGGGTACTTGGTTGGGAGAGCGTGCACGACACCAATTTCCCCTTTATAGCCTTTCTCTTTATACAATTTTACCGCACGCGCATGAGACACCACCATATTGTGGTGCGATTGGAAAACTTTGGCAAGATCATACTGGATACCTGGAGGAAATTTACCAACCAAATATTGACCATCACCGATTGGTCCAATTTCATTGAAAGTTGTCCAATAGTTAACTTCTGGGAATTCTTCAAAACAAAAGGCCGCGTAGTCTACAAAGTGTTCAATATTTTCACGGTTTAAGAAGTCTCCATTTGAGTGGAGAGCTTCTGGCGTGTCAAAGTGATGAAGAGTTACAAAAGGCTCAACATGACGTTTGTGACACTCTGCAAATAGATTATGATAAAACTCAACACCTTTCTGATTTACTTGACCGTAACCGGTTGGGAAAATACGTGACCAAGCAATAGAAATTCGAATACCATTGACACCATACTCTTCTGCTAGCTTGAGGTCAACTGGATATCGATTGTAAAAATCACTGGCTGGTTCGGCAGTGTACCAGTAGTTATCTTCAAGATATTTATCCCAAGCAACTGGTCCTTTACCATCAGTATGTGTAGCACCTTCTGCTTGATAGGCAGCTGTTGCGCCACCGAAAATAAAGTCTTTTGGTAATGTTTTTGACATATAATTCTCCTTTTAATTAAAAAAGAAATAAGATGGAGAGGAGGCTAGTGAGGCTTTATTCTCCATCTCACTTCTAATCTTTTATTTTTCGAATTGAGCTTGTACAAATGCTAGAGCACCTTTTCCATCACGAGTTAGTTTGATGTATTGAGCGCCTTCTGTCTTGGCAAGTTTAATACCGAGCTTATCTGTTTCTGCTTTCATGTCTTCAAAGTTTGAAGCAACTTGAGGAGCAAGAATAACCAAATCAAACTCTGGTAACATTTCACGGTGAGCACCATAGCCACCTGCTGCTGCTTTCACAGGAACATTGTATTCTGCAGCTGCCTTGTTCAAAGCATTTGCAAGGAGACCACTTGTACCTCCACCTGCACAGAGAACGAGGACATTTGTTTCTTCAGTGATTGTATTTTGTGCTGCTTCTACACCAGCTTTCTCAAGAATAGCATCTGCTTTTGCAGTGTTGAAGTTTGCAGCAACTTTTTCTTTCAATTCATCATTAGACTTACCTGAACGTTCTTCTTCTAGAATTTGTTCATCATAGACCTTAAGGAATGGATAGTAAATGACTACGTCAACCACGATTAGAAGGGCAGCAAGAATGAATGATAGAACTTGGAAGTTCGTACCAAGAACTAGACCTAGTGGAGCTGGAGTTGTCCATGGTAGATTAGCAGTAAATGAGTTCATTCCAAGAGTTTCAATAAAGAATTTGAAAATCCAAACGTTCGCGATTGGAGCAAAAATAAATGGAATAAAGAAGATTGGATTCAGTACAAGAGGTGCACCAAACAAGATTGGTTCATTTACACCGAAGAAGGTAGGAACTACTGAAGCACGTCCGATTGCACGGTTACGTTTTGATTTCGTTAACCACATGAACATGAATGGAACAACCAGTGTCGCACCAGTACCACCCATGGTAACGATAAACATTTGTGTACCAGAAGTAAGAATCTTGTCAGCGTGCATCCCTTGTTGGAGAAGGTTCAAGTTGACTTCGGCATTGGCATAGGTAATAGCTGCGATAGCAGGCTCAACGATAGATGGACCATGGATACCAACAAACCAGAAGAAGGCAAAGGCACCAAAAATAATGGTAATACCTAGATAACCATCAGCAGCAGAGAATAATGGTGCAAAGAATTTACCGATTGATTCTGCTACACTAGCACCAACAAAATGACGAGCTAGTAAATCAAGAGCATAAAGAGAAACAACAGATAGAGTGAATGGAATCACATCTTTAAAGACTTGTGAGATATTTGGTGGAACTTCGTCAGGCATGCGAATAGTGACGTTGTTCTTAACACAAACCTTATAGATTGCTACGGTAACAAAGGCAGCAAGGAAGGCTGAAAGCAAACCTTTTGTCCCCAAGAATCCAGTAGCAAGACCATTTTCGATAGGATCAGCTGCCAACATCAACAAACCAACAATTGCTGCCAACAATGTTGACATATAGTTGATTTGATTGGTTTTCTCCATGCTTCGATTGACTGAGTCAGTCAAAGATTTAGCTGTTGTACCAGCTACCAAGAGTGCCAGAATTCCCATTGAATAGCTGTAAGGTTTCATCAGAAAAGCTACAACTTCATCAGACCATTTAAAGCCCCATGAGTTTGGTACAAAGGCAATCAAGATAAAGATACTTGAGAAGAGAATAACAGGCATACCAGCAATAAAACCATCACGAATAGCACGAAGATAGATATTACGAGATAATTTCTCAAAGAAAGGTTTTCCTTTCTCAATAAATGCAATTAGTTTATTCATTATTTAACTCCTCTCTTGTAGAGTTCGATTAAATGGTGCATCAAATCTTTTAACAAAATAGTTGTCATCAAGTGATCTTGACCGTGCATCATGGTTACACTATAAGCCAAATCTGCACCAGATGCTTCCTTAGTCAATAGACTTGTTTGAGCATGATGGGCTTCTGCGATGCAAGAACCAGCTTCCTCAACTAAGCTATCCGCTTTTGCAAAATCACCAGCTTCAGCAGCCTTCAAGGCTTCCAATAGTTTTGAACGAGCATCGCCAGCATAGGCTACGATTTCAAAACCTAACAATGTTACTTCTTCTCTATTCATGATAGAATTCTCCTTATATAGTTTTAAATAAATTTTATGACAATAAACGTTGGATATGTAGAACTAGATAAACTCGTTCACTCTTATACAAATCAAGACCCGTATGTTGCGTAATCACATCATAGATCTTGGATCCAATCTCGAACGCTTTTGGATAGGATTGTTTAATATGATCTTCCATATCCAGAAGAGATTGGTTATCATCTCTGGATCTGTCTAAATAATCCAAGAAATAATTCAAATGAATCATAAAGCGATCATAGAAATGATTATTTTCTTTGGTTCGCTGAATTGCATAACCCTTTAGCACTTCTTCAACATTCCTGAGAATTTCTTTCCTCTTATCAATCAACTTAACTACTTGGACTTCATTCTCACCTTCGGCATTGATGAAATGATAGGCAATCCGAATAATTTCGTCCTCAGGAAAATGATCTGCTAGCTTCTGACGGTAAATTTCAAAAGCTTCATTTGCGATTTGAAAAGCGACAGGATACTTAGTGGAAATATCTGGCAGATTACTATCCTTATACCTTCCCTGTGCTAGAGCTTGATAAGAACAGTAAATATGGTCTGTCAAGGTCACGTAGAGATATTCTTGAACCGGATAATGATATTTCTTTGAAAGCTTATCAATGATCTCATAGGTCACTGTGATGAAATCAAGCGGAACATCTTTGAGAAGAGCCATAAAGTTTTCTCTGGACTCTTCGGTCTTCATCCGAAAGATTTTCTCAACCTGCTGTTCAGCAATAAAATCTCCCTTCTTCTTTCCGAATGCAATCCCCTTACCAATTACAATCACTTCTTCTCCTTTATCATTCCTGACAAGCGAAACATTATGATTTATTGGATTTAGAATTCGATACATGTCAACCTCCTTTTATCTCTTAAAGGTATATGAGTATAAAAAATGACCACAAATGAACTAGAAAATCAGCCGATTTCTAACTCACCTGTGATCATGCCTAATATTACTTAGTAACACTCACCTTGTATTAACTTGTGATTTAAGTATAGCACAAGTCGGTTGTTTTGTAAACCTTTACATACAACTTTTTTTAAAAATTTTTTAGATTTATGTTCCTAAATTAGGAGAAGCTTCTTACACACGTTCTTTCCATGAAGTCGCTGTTGTTTGAAGAACTTTATTGAGTTCATCAATGTTTTCAAAACCAGTTGTACGAAGCCATTCGCGAGCTGCTACTTCACCATCTTTGATGTAAGCTTCAACTGATCCAGCCCATGTTGCACGGCCACAAAGAACTCCATTAAAGTTTGCACCTGATTCATGAGCAAATACAAGAGTATCTTGGAAAAGTTTAGCTGATACACCCGCACTCAAGTAGATGTATGGCAAGTTAGTTGCTTCATCTTGTGCTTTGAAGAAGGCTGCTGCTTCTTCACGTGTATAAACTACTTCACCTTCAGCGAAGCCTTCAACATATTTAATGTTGACAGGAACTTCTACTTTCAAGACATCAATGTTAAAGCGTGGATCTGAGAAGACTTTCATAGCACCGATAACTTTGTGTGGTTTTACTTTTGCGTATTCTACAGAACCTGCATCCGCAATTTTTTCATCGTAAGCAAGGATTTCAAGGAAGAATGGGATATCTTCAGCCACACATTCAGAACCGATACGTTCGATGTAGGCTTGTTTTTCTTGGTTAAGTTCTTCTGAGCTATCTACATCATAGTAAAGCAAGAATTTAACTGCATCTGCACCTTCTTCTTTAATACGTTTTGCAGACCAAACATCCAAGCAGTCTGGCAAGCGTTTTGTGCTTGTTATGTCATAACCTGTTTTTTCATAAGCAAGGAGAAGACCTGCTTTTTCATCAAGAGCCTTAGTTGCTGGAAGTCCATACTCAGGGTCAAGAAGCATAGATGAAGCGTATTTAGTCAATTCATCTGCTACCAAGACTTTCAGTTCTTCCATTTGAGCTACAGTTGGTTCTTCTGTTTGGTGTTGAGCCATAAGGCGTTTCAAAGCACCACGTTGGTCAAATGCAAGAGCTGAGATGATACCATTTTCATCAGAAAGTTTTTCTAAGCGTGCACGTTTTTGTTCTGTTAAAGCCATTTTATACCTCTTTTACTTTTAATTGATCATATAGAGCTTGATAGTTAGCCATGTTGACATGGCCCGTCATTTTTTCTTGAGCATTGAGCATACCAAGGACATTTGCCTTGATGAGTAATTCTGCATCCGATTCTTTATGAAGAAGTCCTGAAGAAATCCCGGCCACAGTGGAATCTCCAGATCCAACAGGGTTGACTACCTGAATTCTAGGAATATCTACCTTGTAGAAAGTGTCCCCATGTTTGGCAAAGGCACCGTTGGCACCAAGTGAAACGATAATCCACTCAATTCCTGCAAACAAAGGTTCTTGGAGAACTTCTTTTAATTCATCCAAATCCTCAGAAACTTCTCTACCTAGAAGCTGAGACAATTCCTCATTATTTGGTTTGATGACTGTTGGTTTATGTGGTGATTCAAGAACCGCCTGAAGAGCTGCACCAGAGCAGTCCAAAACTACAGGTTTGCCAGCTTGATTAGCAAGTTCTACCAAGCTCGCATAGTAATCAACCGGAAGACCAGCTGGGAGACTACCTGAGATAGCTACTACTTCAACTGACTCCAGAAGATTTTTGAAATGTTCCAAAAAGTCATGACCTTCCTGTTCCAAGACTACAGGACCTTTTTCAAGAACTTCTGTTTGGTTGTCTCCGTGAAGAATAGCGATACAGTTACGAGTTTCTCCCTGAATAGAAAAGAAATCTTTCTTAACATTATCATCAATATTTTCAACCAAAAACTCACCAAGTTTGCCACCAACTAAACCAGTAGCAAGAACAGAATCGCCAAATTCTGAAAGTACTCGAGTAACGTTTAGTCCTTTACCACCAGCAGTTTTGGTTACATCCACCACACGATTGACAGTATCAATCTTCAACTCATCCAAGGGATAGGAAATATCAATGGATGGGTTCATTGTGACTGTTAAAATCATAGGTCACCTCTTAGTCGTGGTATTCTCCACGATCCCATTTTTCAAGGAATTCTGTAAAGAAGTTTGCGTCTGTTTGTTGAGCATTGTGACTTTCAACATGTTCAATTTTCGCAATCAATTTTTTGTTTTCTTCAGATGGTTTGTATTCAGCATGGATGAAAGCTTCGATGATGTCACACATGAGCAATTCACCAGTAATCTTACCACCAAAGCCGATAACGTTGGCGTTCAATTGTTCTTTAGCATAAAGAGCTGTTGTCATATCACGAACCAAGGCAGAACGGACACCTGGAACTTTATTTACAGCGTTGTTGATACCAACACCAGTACCACAGATACATACTCCAAGATCAGCTTGACCGCTAGTTACAGCTTCCCCTACTTTTTTACCAAAGATTGGGTAGTGAGTACGTGTATGGTCATATGTACCAAAGTCAATGACTTCATATCCTTTTGATTTCAAAAATTCTGAAACCGCCATTTTTTCATCTGTTACGATGTGGTCACATCCAATTGCAATTCTCATTTTTAACTTACCTTTCTTACTGTAATCTAATTAGCACATTTTGTTCAACATATCGACACGAATTTGGTGACGTCCACCGTCGTATTTACCATTAACAAATCCTTTAGCGATGTTTTTAGCCAATTCATCACCAACAAGTTGTGCACCCATAGTGATCATACGTGAGTTGTTGTGGCCACGAGTCATATAAGCTGAACGTTCGTCAGATACTTCTGCAGCAACCATTCCTTTGATCTTAGTTGCGACCATAAATGGACCAGCACCGTAAGCATCAATCACGATACCAAGGTTTTGTTCTTCTTTGTTCACTTCTGCAGCAACAGCGAGAGTCACATCAACAAAGTCTTGACCTTCAGCTGTAACATCCACAACGTGGAAGTTTTCTTTTTCTAAGAAGTCTTTCACAACTTCTTTCAATCTCAAACCTGCAGCATCTGCACCGATAACAATAGACATATTGTATACTCCTTTTTATTTTTTCTATGCTGGATTCCAGCGGTGTATTGGCTGTCTTTAAAAAACAGTCAATTAGTCCTCACAAACATAATATACTACTATTGTTTGAAAAAGTCAACAGTTTATGTTTGTTTTTGTTATTTATTTTTTACTTTTTTATAAAACTTCAATCTCAAACCCTAATTCTTCAACCTGATTGGCTTCTAAGAGACGAACATTCTTCTTATCTTCTAAATGATCTCCTTCTTCAAGGGATGTTGACAAGCCAGACCATGGTTCAAAGGCAATGAAAGGTCCCTTGTTCAAAGTTGACCAGATGATGAGGTTTGGAAACTCTGCAAAGTGCACTTTCAATCCCTTATCATGTTTACGAGAACGAAGGGCAATTGTTCGAGATTGCAATTCATCCAAAGTCACTGCATCTGTGCTGAAAAGATCATAGCTTAGGTCTAATTCTTTTTGATTCTCTAACCATGGACTTCTATCTTGAAAATCCAACATACCTGTTTCTGGGAAAGGGCGTGGAACAGAACAAGTTTCTTCTTTCTCAAACTCTAGATAATAATCTTCATAGACTTCATCATCCAGTAGAGGACAATTAAATCCTGGATGGCCACCAATAAAATAAGGCAGGACCTTGCTAGTTTCTTTATTAAATATTTTGTATTGAGTCCGTACTGTCTTTCCTGTAAGGATATAAGTGATTTCTAGGCGGAAATGATAAGGGTAGTTCTGATAGCTATTCTCATCGTCTTCAATTGCAAAAGTTACACTCTTGTCTGTCTGTTCAACTAATTCAAATTCTTTCTTACGAACCAGACCATGACGAGGAATCTTTCCTTTGCTTGCCTGACCCTTCTCATCTATATAGACGGCTGTATCCTCTCTCAATGAACCACAAATAGGAAAGAGAACAGGAGCTTGTCCGCTCCAATAAGTGACATCCCCTTGCCACAAATACTCAAGTCCCTCAGCATCTTTTATAGAAGAAAGAGTCCCACCAAAACTGTTAAATTGAACTCTTAATTGTTCTGATTTTAATTCAATTACCATTATTTTCTCCGATTTCTTGATAGTTTATAAAAAACTAGGCTGTCACTCCTAATGGTATGACAACCTAGTTTCAACAATTTACACTCTGCGAAAATCCAATTCAAACTTCGTCAGCGTCGCCTTGCCGTAGATATGGTCACTGACTTCGTCAGTCTTATCTACAACCTCAAAACTGTGTTTTGAGCAACCTGCGGCTAGCTTCCTAGTTTGCTCTTTGATTTTCATTGAGTTTACATTTTATAGGAGCGCATTATTTTGCTTTTGCTGCGTACTCTTCGTTACGTTTGATCATTTGTTTTCTGTACCAAGCAAAGATACCGATATAGAATACAAGGAAGACTACAGCACCAAGGATTGCTTTGATATCACCTGTTGTAGTGTTACCAATTGTCCAACCAAGAAGTTTTTCGATTGGTCCTTCAAGAGTTGAGTGAGTAATCAATTGAGTTTCGCTCACACCTGCTGGGAAGGCACCTACACCTTTAGCAAGTTCTGTTGCAAATGGTGCGATAAGTGTACCTGATAGAAGGAAGAGTGGCAACAAGAGTGTTCCGAAGATAATCATACGGAGCAATTTACCACGTGTTACAACCAAGAGAGCTGGAGTAACACCCATTGCGATGATACCTGCAAGTGGCAAGATACCATTTCCAACTTTTGAAAGAAGCACAGCTTCAATCAACATGATTGGTGCAAGTACGTTCGCACAAGCCCAAATTTCAGCACGACCAGCGATGAATGGCCAGTCAAGACCAATGTTGAATTTACGTCCTTGAAGACGTTTAGTAGCAACGTTTGTAATACCTTGTGAAAGTGGTTCTACGGCAGCGATGAACCATGAACCGATAAGTGAGAAGAGTTCCAAAGATACACCAGCTGTCAAACCAAGAGACAACCATCCTCTGATAACAAGACGCCATTTATCTGCATCTGCAACACCTTCAATTGGATGTGGAGTTCCCATAATACCGATAACAATACCAAGGATGAAACCGATAAAGAATTTAGAACCCCAGAAACCGATTTTCTTGTTCAATTTTGCAGCGTCAAAGTCATACTTATCAAGACCTGGGAAGAATTTTTCAAAAATCTTATCCAAAACCATGATAACTGGGTTCATCATGTAGTTCATGTGAGTTGATGTCATTGGTGATGAACTTGGTGCGTTAAGAAGGTCATCAAATGTAGGTTTCATCAAGTCAGAGTTGATAATTTTCAACACACCAACAAGTACGATAGCTGCTGTAGCAATCAAGAGTGAAACCCCTTGGCTCACACCGTTGTTGTCTGCATACCATTTAATCAAAAGACCTGTGATAGACAAGTGCCAGATATCGAAGATATCGACGTCAAGTGTATCAGTTTTCTTCATAGCAAGCATTACTACGTTGACAATCAACATGATAAGCAAGAAGTAAAGTGTCCAAGCAGATCCCCAAGTGATTGTAGCAAGTGGTGCCCAACCAACGTCAGTGATACTCAATTGGATACCAGTGTTTTCAACGAATTTTGCAAGTGATGCTGAGAAAGCACCATTTAGCATACCGATGATTGCACCGATACCTGTAAGAGCGATGGCAAGTTTGATACCACCTTCAAGCGCTTTGGAGAATTTCACTCCAAAAAGTAGAGCCAATACTGTCAAAATGATCAACATGATGACAGGACCACCCATATCTAAGACGGGTGTAAAGACCTTTTTGATTAGGTCAAAGATTGCATCCATAACAGTTCCTCCCTTTTTTATGTTATATGAATGTTAACAAATTAGAATTAGCTTAATCCGTGTTCTTTAATAGCTGCTTCAATATTGTCAAATACTGGAGCACTCATAGCTGGGATACGGAATAAGATTGGTCCAGCTTCGATAACTGGAATACCTGGGTCAAAACCAAGGTCTGTCGCAGCAATTGGTGTGAAGATGTCATAACCTTTGATAAGATCTTCGTTAACGTCTTTGACCATGACTGCATCACAGTGAACATCAAAACCGCGGTTTGAAAGTTCTTCTTCAAGAGCACTTTTAATTTGGTGGCTTGAGTTAACACCTGCACCGCAGGCAGCAAGAATTTTAATCATATGGATTTCCTCCGATTTAATATTTTTAATAGACAAGATTAAGCAATTGCTTCAGCTATATAAGCATAGAGGGCTTCTGGTTCAGAAATTTTTGATAGGTCTTCAAGATGACCATTTCCAGTAAAGAAGTCCATCAACTGAGCAAGAATGTTTGTTTGACTTGAACTTGAGTTATTAATGATAAAGAAGAGCAAGGATACTTCTACTTCCTTATCTGGTGCAATCATGTTGTGGAAGGTCACAGGTTTATCTAATCGAACGACCACAACTTTTTCGGCAAGATTATGAACAATATCTGTGTGAGGAATAGCCACATTCGGCAAATCCTTACCCAAAAATTCCATATCTAAGCCAGTTGGAAATGACTTTTCACGTGTGATCAAGGCTTCACGATAAGTTGGCGTTACGATTTCTCGTTCTTCCAATAAAGTTGCAACCTGATCAAAGAGATGTTCTTGATTATCCGCTTCTAAGCAAAACACAAGGTTTTTGTCAAAGAAATGATCTAATCCCATAAGGTTTTCCCTTCTTTCCATTAACTTTATGCTATAAGTATAACACTATATGAAACCGTTGTCAACGACTTTCTGTTGTTTTTTGTCTCTTTTTTTATATTTTTGTTGTTTTTATGGTTTGCTGTAAAAAAACAAACACATAAACAAACATTTCAAACATTTTTTCTGTTCTAGAAACAAAAAAAGCAGACCATTTAAGCCTGCTTTACTATTGATTCTTATATAAATTTCCTATGAAGAAGGAAATGCAATTAAACAACTACTCTTCATCCATGCTCAAGACGCTGAGGAAGGCTTCTTGCGGAACTTCTACTGATCCGATGGCTTTCATGCGTTTCTTACCAGCTTTTTGTTTTTCAAGGAGTTTACGCTTACGAGAAACGTCACCACCATAACATTTAGCAAGTACGTTCTTACGGAGGGCCTTGATATCCGTACGAGCCACGATTTTGTGTCCAATTGCTGCTTGGATAGGAACCTCAAATTGTTGACGAGGGATGATTTTCTTGAGCTTATCAACGATGAGTTTCCCACGTTCGTAGGCAAAGTCCTTGTGAACGATAAAGCTGAGGGCATCTACCTTATCTCCATTGAGGAGGATATCCATTTTCACCAGCTTAGATGGGCGGTACTCTGACAATTCATAGTCAAAGCTTGCATAACCACGCGTTGAAGACTTGAGCTTATCAAAGAAGTCAAAGACGATTTCAGCAAGTGGAATTTGATAGATAACATTGACACGGTTATCATCAATATAGTCCATGGTCACAAAATCCCCACGTTTGCGCTGAGCCAATTCCATCACTGCTCCTACAAACTCCTGTGGTACCATGATTTGTGCTTTAACATAAGGCTCTTCAATGGTCGCAATCTTGGTTGGGTCTGGGAACTCAGACGGGTTAGACACATCAATAGACTCCCCGTCGGTCAAATTAACCTTATAGATAACAGACGGAGCTGTCATAATGAGGTCAATATTGAACTCACGCTCCAAACGTTCTTGGATAACATCCATATGAAGAAGCCCAAGGAATCCACAACGGAAACCAAATCCAAGTGCCTGAGATGTTTCTGGTTCAAACTGCAAGCTGGCATCATTCAGTTGCAATTTTTCAAGGGCTTCACGAAGGTCATTGTACTTGTTTGACTCAATTGGATAAAGACCCGCAAAGACCATAGGATTCATCTGCTTGTAACCATGTAATGGCTCTGCCGCAGGATTGGTTGCCAAGGTAACGGTATCACCCACACGAGTGTCTTGAACCGTCTTGATAGAAGCTGCAATATAACCAACGTCACCAGTCGCGAGGAAATCACGCCCAACTGCTTTTGGTGTGAAAATACCGACTTCGGTAACATCAAAGGTCTTGCCATTGCTCATGAGCTGAATCTTATCGCCAGGTTTAACCACCCCATCCATGACACGCACTTGGAGGATAACCCCACGGTAGGCATCGTAAACCGAGTCGAAAATCAAGGCCTTAAGTGGTGCCGTCACATCACCTGTTGGTGCTGGCACTTTTTCTACAATTTGCTCGAGGATTTCTTCAATCCCAATACCAGCCTTGGCAGAAGCCAAAACTGCTTCACTGGCATCCAAACCAATCACATCTTCAATCTCTGTACGCACGCGCTCCGGATCTGCAGCCGGCAGGTCAATTTTATTAATGATAGGCATGATTTCCAAATCATTATCCAAAGCCAGATAAACGTTGGCAAGAGTTTGAGCCTCAATTCCTTGAGCCGCATCGACCACCAAAATAGCACCCTCACAGGCAGCTAGCGAACGTGAAACTTCATAGGTAAAGTCAACGTGCCCTGGTGTGTCAATCAAGTGGAAAATATAAGTTTCCCCATCTTTTGCAGTGTAATTCAACTCGATGGCATTCAACTTAATAGTAATTCCACGTTCCCGCTCTAGATCCATGCTATCCAAAAGCTGGGCCTGCATTTCACGACTTGAAACCGTCTCTGTTTTTTCCAAAATGCGGTCTGCTAGAGTTGATTTCCCGTGGTCAATATGGGCGATAATAGAGAAGTTACGGATCTTCCCCTGTCGTTTTTTCAATTCTTCTAAGTTCATGATTCTCTTCCTTTCAGGGTATCTATTTATTATAAATTGTTTTTGATATTTTGACAAGACCATACCCTGCTAGGAGTACTAATCTTCAGCGACAAAGCCGTCATTTTCGATAAAGTGGTGTTCTGTCATTCCTTGGTCTGTAAAGACAATCCCGTGAATGACACCACCATAAACAGCTCCTCCGTCCATCCCAATCTTACCATCTTCTGTAGTCCAAAGCTCAGCTGTACCTCGGTCTTGCTTTAACAAACCATAAACCGGTGTATGACCAAAGACAATAGTTTTCCCAGTATGATTTTCTGCTTCGTGGAATGGTTTTCTAAGCCAAACCTTTTTATAATCTGTGGTTTCATGCCAGTCATCCAAGGTTAAATCAATACCTGCGTGAACGAAGATATACTTGTCTGTCTCCACCACAAAAGGCATTTGACGAATAAATTCGACCAAATCTGCTGCTTCGGTAGCAACACGCTTGGCATCCTCAACTCCATCAACTGGTGCATCCAAAGGACGACCTAGGATAGAGTTAATGGTTGTATCTCCACCATTACGACGATAGTGATCATAGCTTTCTTCTGGGTTATCAAGCCAAGTCAAAAACATATACTCGTGATTTCCTGACAAACAGATTGCCCCTTGATTATCGACCAAGTCCTTAACCATCTCTAGAACACGGCGACTATCTTCACCACGGTCAATCAAATCCCCTAGAAAGAGCAACTGGGTCTGACCATCCCATGTTTTGAGAAGGTCTTCCAGCATCCCAGCTTTTCCGTGAACATCTCCAATTACATAATAGTCTGTCATCTTATTTCTCCCTGTTTCTCAACAATTCTCTGGCTTGCGTCAGGGCTGCTTCCGTCACATCATCACCTGCCAACATCTTAGCAACTTCCTCCACTCGCTCTTCAACCGTCAAGAGACGAACAGTCGAAACTGTTGAATGGTCATTGCTAATCTTCTCAATAAAGAATTGATAATCCGCAATCGCAATCACTTGTGGTAAATGGGAAATAGCTAGAACCTGCCCATGTTGGCCAATCTTGTGAATCTTCTGTGCAATAGCCTGAGCTACACGGCCTGAAACTCCCGTATCCACCTCATCAAAGACAATGCTAGTCTTACCTTCTTTACGTGAAAAGGCAGACTTAATGGCTAGCATGAGACGGGATAATTCCCCACCAGACGCAACCTTGACCAAGGGTTTAAAGTCTTCTCCAGGATTGGTTGAAATGTAAAATTCGACCATTTCATTGCCCTCACGACTGAATTTACCCTTGCTAAAACGAACTTGAAACTGGGCTTTTTCCATATAAAGGTCTTGCAGTTCTTGTTTAATCTCGGCTTCCAATTGCTGAGCCAAATCATGACGAGCAGAAGCAAGTTGACCTGCCAAATTGACAAGATTGACTTCCAACTTCTTAAGCTCTGTTTCCATGTCCTCAGACGAAAGATTATTGCCTGTCAAGAGATTGTATTCTTCCGTGATCTTGGCAAAATAAAGCAAGACATCGTCTACAGTCCCACCATACTTACGGGTAATGGTATGAAGGAGATCCAAACGATTCTCAACCTGCATGAGACGATTGCCGTCAAAATCAAGGTCCTCAATAATAGCTTCCAGACGCTTGCTAATGTCTTCTAAGACATAATAAGTCTCAGACAGAGAGCTTGAAATTTCACGGTATTCAGGGTCATACTCTTCAACACTTTCCATATCATTCATGGCTGAACGAACATTGGCTAGACTTGAAAAATCTTCATTGTCCAACATGCTGTAGGCATTGGTCAGTGTATCCGCAATATTTTTATGGTTGAGCAGTTTATCTTGCTCTTGATTGAGAGCCAGGTCTTCTCCAGCCTGCAAGTTTGCTGCCTCAATCTCTGCCATTTGAAATTCTAACATTTCGATACGTGCCTTGTGTTCCTGTTGGTTTTTCTTGACTTCCAGAACCTGCTTACGCATTTTACGGTAGGCATCAAAACTCGTTTGATAGGTTTCTTTCAAGTCCCAAAAAGCTGCATCGCCAAATTCATCCAACATCTGGATATGAAGTTGGGGACGCATTAACTCTTCTTGGTCATGTTGCCCATGTATATCCACCAGATGTTGCCCAATAGCCCGCAAAACAGACAGATTGACCATCTGGCCATTGACACGACTAATACTACGACCATTTTGTAAGATTTCTCGACGGATGATAATTTCATCACCCATTTCCAAACCTTGCTCATCAAAAATTTCCTGTAAAAGGCGACTATTCTCAACTGAGAAAAGCCCCTCTATCTCTGCCTTTGGCGCACCATGACGAATAACATCTGTCGTCGCACGAGCTCCCAACATCATATTCATGGCATCAATGATAATCGACTTCCCTGCACCCGTTTCACCAGTCAGGACAGTCATTCCCTTTTCAAAATTGAGAGAAATAGCCTCAATAATGGCAAAGTTTTTTATCGAAATTTCAAGTAACATATAGACCTACCAATTTTTTACTTGTTCAAAGATTTCCTCAGCTAGACTTTCACTTCTGGCAATGACTAAAATCGAACTATCATCAGCTAAACAGCTAAAAATCTTGTCCGCAAAAGTCTCGATTAACTGAGCTTTTACAAAGGCTGTATTTCCTGGAATAACTTGGAGATTAATCATCTTGTCCATCAATACGGCTGACTCAATATTGTCTTCAGCCAGTTGCAAACTTTTTACGATTGATTTTGGTAATTCATAGACATAGGTGTTATCTCTCAAAGGAATTTTGACAATACCTAGTTCTTTGATATCCCGTGATACCGTTGCCTGAGTAGCAGTGATTCCTGCTTCTTTCAAATATTCTACAATTTCTTCTTGCGTGCCGATTTGATAATCTGTCACAAATCGTCTAATTTTTTCAAGTCTCTCTTTTTTATTCATTTTTAAATTGACTATGCGCCCTCTCTACTACTTCTTCAATTTCAGCAAGAACTTGATTGCTTGCTGATTCTTCTTTTTTCAAATACGCTAAAAATTCAATATTTCCATGCCCACCTTGGATGGGAGAAAAATCCAATCCAAGGACTGAAAAGCCTTCCTCTACTGCCATAGCTGTGACAGATTCAAGGACATTCTGATGAACCTTGGCATCTCGAATAATTCCATTTTTCCCAATCTGCTCACGTCCTGCCTCAAACTGGGGCTTAACCAAAGCCACAACCTGACCTTGATTAGCCAAGACACGGTGCAAGGCCGGCAAAATAAGACTGAGGGAAATGAAACTCACATCAATGCTGGCAAAGCTCGGTTCCTGCTCGAAATCAGTCTTTTCAGCATAGCGGAAATTAAACTGCTCCATGCTGACAACCCGTGGGTCTTGGCGTAATTTCCAAGCCAACTGATTGGTACCAACATCGACTGCATAAACTAACTCAGCACCATTTTGCAACATGACATCGGTAAAACCTCCAGTAGAAGCACCGATATCAATTGTGGTCGCTCCATCAACTGACAAATCAAAGACCTGCAAAGCCTTTTCCAGTTTCAAGCCACCACGACTAACATATTTGAGTTTTTCACCCTTGAGTTTCAGCTCGGTGTCATCTGGAATTTTCTCTCCTGGCTTGTCAAACCGTTCTCCATTCAGGACTGCTACGACTAGGCCAGCCATGACACCGCGCTTGGCCTGCTCTCGCGTTTCAAACAAGCCCTGTTTATAAGCTAGTACATCCACTCTTTCCTTAGCCATTGATTCTCAAACTTTCTACTACTTTTACAATCGATTCTGTTTCAAAGGGAATCTGCTGGGCAATTTCTTCTAATTTGGCATTAGCTTGATCCAAGGTTTGGTTACAAAAGGCAATAGCCTCTTCCAAGCCCAATAAGGCTGGGTAGGTTGACTTTTCAGCCTGTAGGTCCTTTTGAGGTGTCTTGCCAATTTCCTCAAAACTAGCTGTCACATCTAGCACATCATCTCTAACTTGAAAAGCAAGTCCAATCAATTCACCAACAGTTTTCAGCTTCACCTGCATTTCAGGTGCCAATTCCGCAATGATAGCAGCCGCTTGGAAGGGATAGGCTAGTAGTTTTCCAGTCTTATTAGCATGAATGGTCTGAAGTTCTTCCAAAGACAAATGCTGGTGTTCACCTTCCATATCCAAAACTTGCCCTGCCACCATGCCTAGACTTCCCGAAGCAAGCGATAAGTTAGCAATCAAGTCCACCTTGATCTGACTTGGCAAATCTGCTTGCGCTATCAAGGCATAAGGATCTAGAAACAAGGCATCTCCAGCCAAAATGGCCATAGCTTCACCGAATTTCTTATGGTTGGTCAAACGCCCTCGACGATAATCATCATCATCCATAGCTGGAAGATCATCATGAATCAAGCTCCCGGTATGAATCATTTCCAAGGCAGCAGCCACCTGCGCGTGAGCAGGTTTAATAGCGACCTGCAAGGCTTCCAGAACTTCTAACAAGAGAAAGGGTCGAATACGCTTGCCACCAGCATGAATGGAATAGAGAACAGACTCCCTCAAACTAGAAGCAAACTGCTGATCTCCATAAAAGTCTTCCAAAGCCGACTCGACAAGAGCTAATTTTTCTTGCTTCTTCATTCAAAATCACTTTCTGTTCCGTCTTCTTGCATGACCTTGACCAAGGTCTTTTCAGCCTTGTCTAGCGTAGCTTGGAGCTCTTTTGACAAGACCATGCCCTTTTGAAAGGCAGCAATCGCATCTTCCAGAGCAATTTCACCATTTTCCAAACTTTGGACAATGGTCTCCAGTTCTGCTAGATTTTCCTCAAATTTCTTTTGTTTTGACATCTTTAACCTCTAATTCTACTTGACCATCTCGCATCAAAAGCGTCACTTGGTCTTTTTTCTTCAAACTCTCAACCGAATCTACAACGGACTCTTCTTTCTTGACAATAGCATAGCCACGCGCCACGATTCGACTGGTATCCAATATCAGTAAGGCTTCCGAAAGTCGCTTGACTTCAGCAACCTTGGCATCATAAACCAGCGCCATTTGGCTACGGAGGAGCTTGTCCAACTGAGCTAGTCTGTCCTGATAGCGTTGGATTTTGGTAACAGGTGATAATTGTACCAGTCGATGCGTCCTTGCTTGTACTATCTGTTTGTTATCAGAAATCCGTGTTCGCAAATTTTGTTTTAAGCGCAGTTGCAGTTGATCCAAGCGTTGCATATAGCCATCATACAAACGCTCTGGCTGTCTAAAGATAACAGACTGACTGCATTTTTTCAAAGCTTCTTGTTTCTTCGATAGGACATTTCGGACTGCTGTTGCCATCCGTTTTTCTTGATTTTGCAAATGAGCTAATACATCTAACTTGGTCACAGGTGTTGTCAGTTCAGCCGCTGCTGTCGGCGTCGCAGCCCGTCTATCTGCAACAAAATCCGCCAAGGTCACATCCGTCTCATGCCCTACACTAGAAATGATTGGTAAACGAGATTCAAAAATAGCTCGTACCACAATTTCTTCGTTAAAGGCCCAAAGATCCTCGATAGAACCTCCACCACGACCAATAATCAGCAAATCCAAATCGTCCCGTTGATTAGCACGCGCAATATTTCGAGCAATTTCTTCTGCTGCCCCTTCACCTTGCACCTTAGTTGGATAAAGCAGGATATCGACACCTGGGAATCGCCTGCTGACGGTCGTGATAATATCTCGAATCACGGCTCCACTGCGACTGGTCACTACACCAATTCGCTTAGCAAACTGAGGAAGAGGTTGTTTGAACCTCTCTTGAAACAGACCTTCTTCTGTCAATTTTTTCTTGAGTTGTTCAAACTGAATCGCAAGCGCCCCAACCCCATCAGGCTCTGCCTTTTCAATGATGATGGAGTAGCTACCACTTGGTTCATAGACCTGCACACGCCCAATCACATTGATTTTCATTCCTTCTTCTAGGTCGAAACCTAATTTCTGATAAACCCCAGACCAAATAGTCGCTTGAATAACTGCATGGTCATCCTTTAGGGAGAAATATTGGTGAGTAGGTCGTTTACGAAAGTTGGAAACTTGACCAGTTAAATAGACCCGTTCCAAGTAAGGGTCTTTATCGAATTTCATTTTCAGATACTTGGTCAAAGTTGTTACCGATAAATACTTTTCCATCTCCACCTACTATTCATTTTCTTGCTCTTTCATGGGTATTATTATACCAAAAATATGCCTAAAAATCTTCATTTATGTACCATTATAAGGGAAAAATAAAAAAGGAGGCACGGCCTCCAAATCTGTTTATTTACTATTTCGAGCTTCTTCCAAAATCTTAGCAATCTTGGTCGTCAACAGGTCAATAGCCACGGTATTGCTGACCCCTTCAGGAATGACAATATCAGCATAACGCTTGGTTGGCTCGATAAACTGGTGGTACATTGGTTTAACCACACCTAAATACTGATCAATAACGCTATCAAGGCTACGGCCACGCTCTTCCATATCACGCTTGATACGACGAATAATGCGCACATCGTCATCCGTATCCACAAAAATCTTAATATCCATCAAATCGCGCAGGCGCTTGTCCTCCAAGACTAAAATCCCCTCAACGATAAAGACATCTTGAGGCTCCTGACGATAAGTCTTGCTACTTCGTGTATGCTCTGTATAGTCATAGGTCGGGATGTCCACCGGACGCCCTGCCAACAATTCCTTAATCTGCTCGATCATCAAATCTGTATCAAAGGCAAAAGGATGGTCATAGTTGGTTTTGACACGCTCTTCAAAGGTCAAATGAGACTGATCCTTGTAGTATGAATCATGCTCGATCATGGAAATCTTTTCATCAGGAAAATGCGATAAAATGGCTCTTGAAACACTGGTCTTACCACCACCAGAACCACCTGTCACTCCGATAATGATTGGTCTATTTTGCATGCTATCCTCCGTTTTTTTATCCGTCGTCTATTCTATCACATTTTTAGCAAAATTTATAGTCTGATTTGGATAGTCAAGGGGAAGAATTCCATCCCCACACTCCAGTTAGATTAGATAAAAACCTTCCTTGGCTTATAGAGATTGTCCCTTTTTTCTAAAATAGCTAGCAATTGATTGCCTTCAAAGGCAGCCAGTTCTTGTTCTGTTTGTTCGAGTTCGATAAAACGACCAAAGCGCACTTCTGTAGCCTCTTCTGAACTTAGGAAAACTTGTACAAGGTCGCCTGTCCCAATCTCTAGAGGATGGAGAAAGTCCAATTGACCAGCCTCCACTTTTTCAGCAATTTCTTCCAAGGTAAGAGCATCTTCTAACTGTAAACCCGCAGCACTAGTCCGAGTCAGATGTGACATATGAGCCGCATAACCAAGCTTCTCTCCCAAGTCAACCGATAAGGTACGGATGTAAGTCCCCTTGCTGCATTTCACACGAAAAGTAAAGCGTGCTAGATTCCCCTCATAAGAAATCGGACTTGTCCGCTCAAATTGATAAATGGTCACCTGACGTTCTGGGCGCTCCACTTCCTGACCAGCACGCGCATACTCATAGAGCTTGCGACCATTGACCTTGACAGCCGAATACATAGGCGGAATCTGAATAATAGGTCCTGTCAGACTGGCGATTGCTTCATCAACAAGCTTTTCATCCAAGTGCGATAAAACAGGTGTCTCTGCGACCACTTCCCCACTGGCATCCTCAGTCGTCGTGGAATAGCCCAGAGTGATTTCTCCCTCATAGACCTTGCCCTCATCCTGCATAAACTCGACCATGCGGGTTGCCTTGCCAACCGCAATGGGCAAAACACCCACCACATCCGGATCCAAGGTCCCACCATGACCAATTT
Organism: Streptococcus pseudopneumoniae; assembly: GCF_001070715.1. Taxonomy (GTDB): domain Bacteria; phylum Bacillota; class Bacilli; order Lactobacillales; family Streptococcaceae; genus Streptococcus; species Streptococcus pseudopneumoniae_H. The sequence goes on along the minus strand of NZ_JVRR01000073.1, from coordinate 65,927 downwards.
TCTTGGTGCCCAAAATCTTACGCAGTTTAAAAACCGCATCATGCGAGGTCATCCCCGCTTCTTTTTTTAAGTTGATAATACCGTTCATTTTTGCTTTCTCACTCCCCCTTCAGTGCTTCAAACTTCGCTTTCATGGTTGGATTTTTTCGAGTCAATTTTTTGACCGAAACATCTTCCAATTTATTGTTTGCAAGGCGGAGTTGGTTTTCAGATGTTGTTAGGAACTTTTTAACCTCTTCCATACGTTTGATAGCCTTGTCGATTTCATCGATTGCCTTACCAAAGTTGGTAGAAGCTGAATTATAGTTCTTAGCAAAGGCCTGTTTAAAGGCATCCAAGTCTTCTTCAAAATGCGTAATATCAATATTTTGTTCGCGAACCAAGGCCAACTCCTGCTTGTATTTTAGGGAATTTAGCGCCGCATTTCGCAAGAGCCCAATCAACTGGATAAAGAATTGAGGACGAACCACATACATCTTTTCATACTCATGACTGACATCAACAATCCCTGTGTTAAAGTAGTCGTTATCAGCTTCAAGCATGGTCACCAAAACCGCATATTCACAGTTCTTCTCCCGACGGTCCTTGTCCAATTCCTTATAAAAATCTTCATTCTTATGCTTCTTCTCTGTTCCGTCCGCTTCATTTTTCATCTCAAACATGATGGAAATGATTTCAACACCATTTTCATCACTCTCGCGGAAGATAAAGTCCCCCTTAGACCCACGCGCAGAAACCTTGTTATCCTTTTCAAAGTAAGCATTTGGAAAGGCAAAACTGCGAACCTTGTTAAACTCACTTTCCGCATAGTGTTCCAAACTTTCCCCGATGGCTTTTGTGGATTGTTGGGCTTTGAAATTCTTATAAAATTCGACTTGTTCACTTGCTGCCTTGAGCTGGGCTTCGTAGTTTTGCTTAACAGAAGCAAGAGAAAGCTCGTTTTCTTTTTCTTGTAAAAGAAGCTGGTTTTTAACCTGATCCCGTTCTTTTTCTAGGTCAGAAAGGGTCTTTTGCAGTTGATTTTCATGCTCCAAACGCAAGGTAGCCAATTGGTTTTCCAAGGCCTGTACTTCCTTATCCTTAGCCAATAAGGCCTGATGGCTTGTCTGTTCAACCTCTTTCTTGGCCAATTCTTTTTCTGTATCAAAGTTTTGAATTTGACTCTGTAATTGCGCAATTTCCTGGTCTTTTTGAGCTAGTTTAGACTGCTGTTCATTCATGGCCTTTTGCTCAGCCAAGGCCAGTTCCTGCTTCATCCGGTCGTGCAATTCCTTATCAAACTCTGCCGTTCTCACTTGAGACAAAAGTTCGGCATACTGACTTTCATTTACTGTAAAGACTTCCCCACAGTTGGGGCATTTGATTTCGTTCATAACGTTCCTCTTTCTAGGCTTCTGTAACCATTATATCATGCCTGAGGAAAAATCAAAAACAGCGAGTCGAAACCCACTGTTTATCTTCTTTTACTTTAAATTTTTTCCAAGGCCAAGCGCAAGTCTTCAATCAAATCATCTACATTTTCAAGTCCGATAGACAAACGAATTTGGTTTGGTGTGACACCTGCCGCTTCTAGGTCTTTTTCTGACAATTGACCGTGAGTGGTTGTTGCTGGATGGACAACAAGCGATTTAGCATCTGCCACGTTTGCTAGGTCAGAAAAGATTTCCAAATTATCGATTACCTTGCGTGCTTCTGCCTCCCCACCTTTGACATGGAAGGTAAAGATTGAACCCACACCTTTAGGCAAGTATTTCTCAGCTAAGGCATGATAAGGACTGTCTGCAAGTTTTGGATAATTTACCTTTTCTACCTTAGGATGGTTTACAAGGAAATCAACAATTTTCTCTGCATTTTGCACATGACGTTCGACACGAAGTGAAAGGGTTTCAAGTCCTTGGAGCAAGAGAAAGGCATTAAATGGTGACAAGGCTGCCCCTGTATCACGAAGCAATTGGACACGAACAGCGATAATAAAGGCAGCCGCACCTACATCACGAGTATAGCTCAAATTGTGGTAGCTTGGGTCTTCCTCAACAAATTGAGGGAATTTTCCTGAAGCCGCCCAGTCAAAACGACCACTATCGACAATCACTCCTCCAATAGTCGTACCATGCCCACCGATAAACTTAGTCGCAGAATGAATGGCAATATCTACGCCGTGAGAGAAGACGTTAATCAAATAAGGTGTAGCAAAGGTATTGTCAGAAACAAGTGGAATCTGATGTTTATGCGCAATCTCAGCCAATTTTTCCAAGTCAGGAATGTTAATCAAGGGATTGCCCAAGGTTTCAATTAAGACAAGCTTGGTATTGTCTTTGATCGCTGCTTCTACTTCCTCCAAATTATCCACATCGACAAAGGTTGTTGTGATCCCATAACGAGGAAGGGTTTCTTTCAAGAGATTGAAAGTCCCACCGTAAATAGTTGATGCTGCTACAACATGGTCACCAGCATGGGCAAGTGCCAAAATCGTATAAGTCACTGCAGCCATACCTGATGCGGTTGCAAGAGCTCCAACACCACCTTCCAGAGCAGCAATTCTTTCTTCAAAGGCAGCTGTTGTAGGGTTGGTGATGCGAGTATAGATATTCCCCGCTTTCTTCAAAGCAAAAAGATCTGCAGCCTCCTCCGTATCATCAAAAACAAAGGATGTTGTTTGATAAATCGGCACTGCACGAGACTTGGTAGCTGGATCCACAACTTGACCAGCATGTAATTGCAAAGTTTCAAATTTAAAATCACGAGTCATAAAACGACCTCCAAATAGTTTGATTAAGGATATTGTAGCACCTTAAGGTATAGTTTACCAATATTAGTTTTCTATATTTTGATATAAGAAATAGCTATTGCCTTATACTCAATGAAAATCAAAGATCAAACTAGGAAACTAGCCGCAGGTTGCTCAAAACACTGTTTTGAGGTTGCAGATAGAACTGACGAAGTCAGTCACATATACCTACGGCAAGGAGACGTTGACGAGGTTTGAAGAGATTTTCGAAGAGTATTATTTAAAAAATGAAAATGAGCACGACTCAATCGTGCTCATTTTCTTAATCTACATAAGTATCTTCATTTTTATTGAGGAAGGCATATGGAAGACCCATCAAGAGACCACCACCAATTAAGTTTCCAACGAAGGTTACACCCCAGTGACGAAGCATATTTCCAACACCGAAATTAGCAATTGAATCCGCAGCAACACTGAATTTTACAATCGCAAAAGAAGCAAAGTTAGCAGCGATGTGCTCGTTTGTTAAGAATACAAACATGTAAATTGCTGATAAAACAAGCCAAAGTTTGGCACCACCATCTTTGACCAAAACAAATGAAAGAATCGCAATATTTACGAAAATATTTGCCAAAATCGCCTCAAGCAAGATTAATTCATTTGAGCGGCCTAACTTCATCTCAACAACCCCTGAGATGAAACTATCGTGAGTCAGATGTGCATAGGCTGCTGAGTGAGCAAAGCCCCAACCTGCTATCAAAGCTCCGATAAGGTTGAACAAGGTACAGTAAAGTAAAATCTCAGCTGTTTTTCTCCAAGAGATTTTTTTCAAGAAACTACCAGCAGTCAAGAACATCATGTTTGATGTTACCAACTCGGCATTCAAGAAAACAATGTAGGCCAAACCCCAAGCAAAAACGAATGGGAAGAGGAAACGTCCACTACCTGGTGCAATTTTGTTAATCAAGTCAGCCCCAACTGCACCTGCAGCAGTACTAAAGGTTAAAAATGCACCTGCGAACATCGAACGAATCGCATACTTAAATTTGCTTTTATTATAAAGACTTTCCTTCTTCTTGCAAGCAAATTCAATCTTTGAGATAAATTCTGAAGAAACCATAATAAACTCCTAAACTTTTATTTGTGATAATTATAACATAAACTTTAGAATTAAGGAAGCGTTTTCTGTATTTCATAAAAGTTTATTTTTATAAAAATCTTAAAAAATCAGTGAAATCCATGATTTCACTGATTTGTATTAATAGAATTGTTTATATGGTTGGTTGAAAGCTGTTAGGATTTCATCAGATGTTTGTGAATAATCTTTTGTTTCTTTCAAATTACCTTTTACAATAATACGTTCTGTAGCAGCAAGGTCTTCACAGGTTACTAATGTAATCTCATCAACCCCTTCTCTATCATCAACTTCATCAACACGATCCGGTGTAACACGTTTGACTTCACGTATTTCATAAGTATAAACTTTATCCTTATCGGTTAGATAAATCTTCATACCATTTTTAGCGTTATCTAAAGGAGAAAATAACATTTTATTAGCATTATTGACACCAAAAATATGATGACTAGCTAGACTATAATTTCCTTTCCCCATCACTTGATCGCGTTTCATCGTACCAGCACCATAGAAGAGATTGACATTATCAAGCCCTTTAAAAATTGGCAGATTCATTTCTAATTCAGGAACTGCAATTCCGCCGATAACTGGTAATTTTTGAGCATCCCATTGAGAAGCTAGAACAGCTTCCGAAGAGATAGCATTGACAGAATCAAAATCAAAATTTCCTTCTGTATCCTGATTTTCTTCTATTTTTTCTTTTGATACCTGACTAACTTGGTACTTATTGGTATTCCAAACTATGAAAATATCACGAATTTTAGCATTAAAAATCAAAGCAATTGATAGTAGTATCAGAAATCCTGCTAGGATATTTGTCAGCAGATTTTTTCGTTTGTTTTTCTTTTTATTATTTTTTTGAGACATTATGCTTCACCTTCTGTTTCGTTTTCTGTCCCAACTTCTTCTTTTTCTGCCGCTGCAACCGTTGTAAAGGTCACAATTTTAGCATCTTGATCCAGACGCATTACTTTAACTCCCATAGTTGAGCGTCCTGTTTGTGAAATATTGGCAACATTGGTTCGAATCATGACACCTGTATCAGTGATAATCATCAAGTCTTCATCACCTTTCACAGTCAAGAGACCTGATAGAGGACCATTTTTTTCAGCCACATTAGCCGTCTTCATCCCTTTACCACCACGACCTTTTGTTGGATATTCGGTCGCGACTGTACGCTTACCATATCCTTTTTCTGTGATGATAAGAACCTCGTCTTGATCAGTAATTACGCTAGCACCAACTACTGTGTCTCCCTCACGGAGATTCACACCTTTCACACCTGTGGCGATACGACTCATGCCACGAACGGCTGATTGATTAAAGCGAACTGCATAGCCAAACTTGGTACCAATAATAATATCCGTATCTTCTTCCGTCAACAAGACATTAATTAGCTCATCTTCATCTTTAAGATTCAGTGCTTTAAGTCCATTTTGACGAATGTTAGCAAATTCCTTAACGCTGGTTCTCTTCACAATACCATGACGAGTTGTAAAGAAGAGATAAGCGTCATCACTGCGTTCAGACTCAACATTGATAATAGTCTGAATACTTTCACCTTCATCCAATTTCAAGAGATTAACTACTGGTAGTCCTTTGGCTGTCCGACCATACTCAGGAATTTCATAACCTTTAAGACGATAGACACGTCCTTTATTTGTAAAGAAGAGCAGGTGATCATGGGTGCTAGTTGACACTAACTCACGAACAAAATCGTCATCTTTGACACCTGTTCCTTGAACACCGCGGCCACCACGTTTTTGAGCAGTAAACTCAGCTTGGTCCAGACGTTTAATGTATCCCTTGTTAGAAAGCGTAATCAAGACATCCGATTCTTCAATCAAGTCCTCATCTTCAAGACTCAAGACTTCACCGACCATCAATTCTGTACGACGTTGGTCGCCAAACTTACGCTTGACTTCATCTAATTCATCCTTGATAATTTGAGAAACACGTTCTGGCTTAGCAAGAATATCTGCTAAATCCGCAATCAGAGCCAAGAGGTCATCATATTCAGACTGAATCTTATCACGTTCCAAGCCTGTCAAACGACGAAGACGCATGTCTAGTATAGCCTGACTTTGACGTTCAGAAAGCTTGAACTTACTCATCAACTCAGCTTGTGCTTCCGCATCCGTTTCACTAGAACGGATGATACGAATCACTTCGTCGATATGGTCTAGCGCAATCAAGAGACCTTCTAAGATATGAGCACGAGCTTCCGCTTTTTCCTTATCAAAACGAGTCCGACGAACAACCACTTCTTTTTGATGTTCGATATAAGCATCCAAAATCTGACGAAGAGACAAAATCTTCGGTACACCATTTTGAATCGCCAACATATTAAAACCAAAATTGGTTTGCATCTGGGTCATCTTGAAGAGATTGTTGAGGATAACATTGGCTGAGGCATCGCGCTTAACTTCGATAACAAATCGCACACCTTCACGGTTTGACTCATCACGTACTGCTGTAATCCCCTCAATACGTTTTTCCTGAACCAAACGAACAATATGCTCATGCACCTTGGTTTTATTGACCATGTAAGGAAATTCTGTTACAATAATACGCTCACGGCCAGTCTTAGTTTCTTCAATTTCAGTACGAGAACGAAGGACAATAGAACCTTTACCTGTTTCATAAGCCTTATGAATGCCTGATTTCCCCATGACAAGGGCACCTGTTGGAAAATCTGGCCCAGGCAAGACTTCCATTAAGTCCTTGGTAGTCACTTCAGGATTGTCCATGACCAACTTCACTGCATCAATGGTTTCACCCAAGTTGTGAGGCGGAATATTGGTCGCCATCCCAACGGCAATACCAGTTGCTCCATTAACTAAAAGATTTGGAAAACGAGCTGGCAAGACCAAGGGTTCGCGTTCATTGGCATCATAGTTATCAACGAAATCAACCGTATTCTTATTGATATCTCGAAGCATTTCTAGAGCAATCTTGCTCATACGTGCCTCAGTATAACGCTGGGCGGCAGCACCATCTCCATCCATGGAACCAAAGTTTCCATGCCCATCTACAAGCATGTAACGGTAGCTCCACCATTGAGCCATGCGGACCATGGCTTCATAGATAGAGGAATCCCCGTGTGGGTGATATTTACCCATGACATCCCCTGTAATACGAGCAGATTTTTTATGAGGTTTGTCTGGAGTAACACCCAATTCATTCATTCCATAGAGAATCCGACGGTGAACCGGTTTCAAGCCATCTCGAACATCAGGAAGAGCCCGCGCTACGATAACGCTCATGGCGTAGTCGATAAAACTCGTCTTCATCTCCTTTGTCAGATTGACATTCACTAAATTTCTATCCTGCATTAATAAATGCCTCATTTCACTATTAGTAATTAATAATATTATACCATAATGTCCGCCATATTTCAGGTATCCAAATTAGCTAAAACGTTTACATCAAGAACTGAAAGGCATATCCGTGACAAAGCTTTTTAAAAGTGATAGAATTAAAATAACTGGGGAAATCCCTGAATAAAATTAAGGAGATGTTTAGAACAATGACTTCAACTAAACAACACAAAAAAGTTATCCTTGTCGGAGATGGTGCTGTAGGTTCATCTTACGCTTTTGCACTTGTTAACCAAGGAATTGCACAAGAGCTTGGAATTATCGAAATTCCACAATTGCATGAAAAAGCTGTTGGTGACGCGCTTGACCTTAGTCACGCCCTTGCCTTCACTTCACCTAAAAAAATCTATGCAGCTCAATATTCTGACTGTGCAGACGCTGACCTTGTTGTAATCACTGCAGGTGCTCCTCAAAAACCAGGTGAAACTCGTCTTGACCTTGTAGGTAAAAACCTTGCTATCAACAAATCAATCGTAACTCAGGTTGTTGAATCAGGTTTCAAAGGTATCTTCCTTGTTGCTGCTAACCCAGTTGACGTTTTGACTTACTCAACTTGGAAATTCTCTGGATTCCCTAAAGAACGCGTTATCGGTTCAGGTACTTCACTTGACTCAGCTCGTTTCCGTCAAGCACTTGCTGAAAAATTGGATGTTGATGCTCGTTCAGTTCACGCCTACATCATGGGTGAACATGGTGACTCTGAGTTCGCTGTTTGGTCACACGCAAACATCGCTGGTGTAAACCTTGAAGAATTCCTTAAAGACACTCAAAATGTTCAAGAAGCTGAATTGATTGAATTGTTCGAAGGTGTTCGTGATGCAGCCTACACAATTATCAACAAAAAAGGTGCAACATACTACGGTATCGCAGTAGCCCTTGCTCGTATCACTAAAGCAATCCTTGACGACGAAAATGCAGTACTTCCACTTTCAGTATTCCAAGAAGGTCAATACGGAGTTAAGAATGTCTTTATCGGTCAACCAGCTGTTGTTGGTGCACATGGTATCGTTCGTCCAGTAAACATTCCATTGAACGACGCAGAAACTCAAAAAATGCAAGCATCCGCTAAAGAATTGCAAGCTATCATTGACGAAGCATGGAAAAACCCAGAATTCCAAGCAGCTTCTAAAAACTAATTTAACTATAGACAACTCCTTGAATTATCAGGGAGTTGTTTTTTTCTGTATTATAGTAGATTGAAATAAGATATGAACAAATTAATTTCTAGAAATATTTTAGCAGCCACAGCGTACTATTCTAGCTGTAATCCACTATAAGAACTAAACATTTTATGAAATTTTCGTTCAAAAAACAACATCCCTTTAAAAGCTATCATGTCATAGCTTGGGCATGAAGATCCTAAGACTACCAATCGGATTTATACTCACATCACAAAAAGAGCCCATCATACAGGCTAGAAAGCTTGATATGATAGGCTTTTTCATTTTAATTAGCGTACTGTACGGATACGCATTGTGTTTGTACGTACAGCTTCTCCAAGTGGTACACCAGCTACGATAACGATATCGTCACCAGATTGTACAAGACCTGCTTCAACTGCTTTACGTTCAGCAATTTCGAACATATCGTCAGTTGAAGATGGAGCATCTGTCAACATTGGGATAACACCCCAGTTCAACATCAATCCACGTTCTGTCAATTCGTCGAATGTCAATGCCAAGATATCAGCATTTGGACGGTATTTAGAGATCAAACGTGCAGTGTGACCTGTCTTAGTAAGAGTTACAACCAATTTAATGTCCATTGAGTTAGTAGCATCTTTAACAGCTGAAGCCATTACTTCTGTCTTAGAGTTACGTTCGAATGAATCTGAGTTCAAACGTCCGTATTCATTAAGAAGAGTTTGAGCGTTCTTATCGATTGTAGCCATTGTAGTTACTGACTCAAGTGGGTATTTACCGTTTGCAGACTCACCTGAAAGCATTGTTGCGTCAGTTCCGTCGATAACAGCGTTAAATACGTCTGATACTTCTGAACGAGTTGCACGTGGTTTTTCAGTCATTGTTTCAAGCATGTTTGTTGCAGTGATAACAACTTTACCTGCAGCATTGACTTTAGTGATGATCATTTTTTGGTAAACTGGAACCATTTCGAATGGTACTTCGATACCCATGTCACCACGAGCGATCATGATACCATCAGCAGCTTCGATAATTTCATCCAAGTTATCGATACCTTGTTGGTTTTCGATTTTAGCGAACAATTGAACATGTCCGTTTCCAGTTTCTTCACAGATTGCACGAACTTCGTTCACATCTTTTGCAGTACGTACGAATGAAATAGCGATGAAGTTGATACCTTGTTCAAGACCGAAACGGATATCATCGTTATCGCGTTCAGCAAGAGCTGGGAAAGGAATTTTAGTGTTAGGAATGTTCACACCTTTTTGTTTAGCGATGATACCATCGTTTTCAACTTCAACTTCAAATTCACGAGTTGCGTCATCTTTAGCAACCACACGAAGACCAAGTTTACCATCGTCAACCAAAACTTGACGACCAACTTCAACATCATCATAGATATCAAGAGCACCAGCAACGTTCAATGCAATCACTTCACGAGTTGATTTGATTCCTTGTTTAGTTGCAACACGGATTTTCTCACCAGTTTTGTATGAATACTCTTTAGCTTCACCTTCGAACAATTCTGTACGGATTTCTGGTCCTTTTGTATCAAGAAGGAAACCAACTTTTTTACCTGCAAGTTTTTCAGCAAGTTTAACAGTTGCCATACGCTCACCTTGTTCTTGGTGGTCACCGTGTGAGAAGTTGAAACGGAATGTGTTAGCACCAGCTTCAATCAATTTAGCAATGTTTTTAGCTGAAGCTTCAACATCAAGTTTTTCACCCCAGTATCCGTCATCACCGAATTTTTTACCACCACGGATTTCTACCGCAGGACCCAAAGTTGCAACGATTTTTACACGTTTGTTCATGATTTTTTGTGACTCCTTTATATATATGACCTTTTGGTCTCATTAACTAAATTATGAATTATGACAAGCAATTGTTCAATTGTGACAGGTCAAGATCAGCTTTGTGTGGATTATTTACAATAATCTTACCGTCTGCTGCCAAACTAAACAATGCTCCTTCTTCTGCAGTACCAAGAATTGGGTTTTCAACCATTTTCTCGTTACGAATACCAACCGCAACACCACCGATACCTTCTTTAAGAAGTTTAACAGCATGCGCACCCATACGTGACGCCAATACACGGTCACGCGCAGTTGGAGAACCGCCACGTTGAATATGTCCAAGTTCTGTCACACGAAGGTCGCTTGTATCCCCAGCTTCTTTTAGTTTTTTACCAAATTCAGCTGCTGACATCACACCTTCTGCCAAGACAATGATATTGTGTTTTTTACCACACTCATAACCACATTTAATGCTTTCTACGATATCTTCAATCTTGAATCCTTCTTCAGGAATGATGATTTCATCAGCACCAGTTGCAATACCAGCCCAAAGAGCGATATCACCAGCGTTACGTCCCATAACTTCAATAACAAAAGTACGACGGTGACTTGATGATGTATCACGAATCTTATCGATAGCATCCATAGCAGTTGTAACCGCTGTGTCAAAACCGATTGTAAAGTCAGTACCAACGATATCGTTATCGATTGTACCTGGAAGACCGATAGCTGGGAAGCCATGTTCAGTCAAACGCATAGCGCCGTGGTAAGATCCGTCACCACCGATAACAACTACACCTTCAATTCCGTGTTTTTTCAATTGCTCAATCCCTTTAAGTTGCCCTTCAAGTTGAGCGAACTCTGGGTAACGAGCTGAGTGAAGGAAAGTACCACCACGAGAAATGATGTCTCCTACTGAAGCTGCATCTAGGGGATGAATTTCACCGGCAACCATACCAGCATATCCGTCATAAATACCAAACACTTCCATTCCTTCTGAAATTGCTTGACGAACAACTGCACGGATAGCAGCGTTCATACCAGGTGCGTCTCCGCCACTAGTCAAAACAGCAATACGTTTCATATTGGTTTATGCTCCTTTTTCTTTTAACATTCTTATTAATTATACCACATTTGATTTTAAAATTCTTCTATTTTCCGTATTTTTAGCGATAAATCGTTTTCATAACAATTTCATTCAATTTCGCTTCTAATTCATTGGATTTAGCTACAAAATGATGGGGAGAAACGATTGTTTTCTGTTCCTCTTCATACCTGATAATGACTGGGATTGGGCCTTTATACTGGTCTAAAATTCTCGAAATTTCTTGATCCGATTCATGATTTTTTACCTGTATCCAAAAGCGTTCAGCAACTGCTTCTCTTATTTCTTGTGCAATCATTTGCAAACGGCCATCTCGTGACTGGATTTTTCCTTTTATATAGTAGAAGGCTCCCTCTTTTATTTCCTGTCCAACCTGTCGATATAAGTCTGAAAAGAGAGTGACATCCAATTTTTTCTTACTGTCATCTACCTGTAAGAAAGCCATGCTTTCGCCCTTTTTGGTACGAATCACTTTTATCTTCTGAACTTCAACCAAAATAATAGCGTAGCTATTTTCTGATAAATTCCCAATTGGGGTAATCGGGTAAATAGCCTTATTTGCAATAGCTTGTAGGGGATGTTTGCTGACACCTATCCCTAAAAGCTCTTGTTCCATATAGAATTTTTCTTGTTCCGTCCAATCTTCCGATTCCTGCCAGCTATAAATTGTATCCCCAAACAAGCTTCCTAACTCTTTCACAAAGTCAAATAGATTAACTAAATTATTGAATACTTTTTGACGATTTTTTTCAAATGAATCGAAAAGACCAACTTTTACCAAAGGTTCTAGCAGAGGAAGTTTCAGATAATTCTCAGGTAATTTAGCTATAAAATCTTCAATGTTAAAATAAGGTCTATTTTCAAGAATCCAAAGTGCCAAATCCTTGCTGACTCCCTTAATCGATTTCAAACCTAGATAGATGGACTTGTTGGCAATTTTATCGTGATAAGGAATGGTGTTGATGGACAGAGGCGCTACTTCAAAGCCTGCTTCTAGTGCGTCTGTTAGGTAATCACTGTTGGCAGAATTTAACATGACCTGATAAAAAATGGCTGGATAATGCGTTTTGAAATAAGCCAACTGGAAGGCCAAGGCTGAGTAGGCATAGGCGTGTGACCTGTTAAAACCATAACCTGCAAACTTCTCCATGACATCAAAGACCTGCTCTGCCTTTTCCGCAGTATGTCCAGCTTCTAATGAACCTTGAATAAAGGAAGCCCTCATCTCATGCATGGCAGAGGCATCCTTTTTCCCCATAGCTCGGCGCAAAATATCGGCTTTCCCAAGACTAAATCCAGCAAATCGCTGGGCAACCTGCATAACCTGCTCCTGATAGAGCATAATGCCATAGGTTGGAGCCAAAATATCCTCCAGAGCTGGATCCAGAACTGTCACTTCTTCCTGACCATGCTTTCTTGCCACAAAATTATTGATATAGTCACTGGCACCTGGTCGATTTAGAGAAGTAGTTGCTACGACATCTTCAAAACAGACTGGTTGAACACGTTTGAGTAAGCGAATGGCACCAGGTTGCTCAAATTGAAAGATACCTTTTGTATTGCCAGAGGCAAATAAAGCTAACGTTTCTTTATCTTCCAAATCAATCTCGTTGATAACTATCTTAATCCCTTCTGTTTCAGCAAGCAATTCTTGCATTTTCTGGACAAAGGTCAAATTTCGTAGTCCCAGAAAATCCATCTTCAAAAGCCCACTAGCTTCAACTCCATGAGCATCATACTGAGTCAGTGGAATTTCATCACCGTGCTTTAGGGGGATGTAGTTGGTCAAATCTTGGTCACTAATGACAACACCAGCCGCATGGACAGAGGTTTGTCTTGGATAACCCTCTATCTTGCAAGCAATCTCAAAGGCTTTTTGGTATTCTAACTTACTATTAATTTGCTGACGAAACTGGAGATTACCCTCATAGGCTGACTTGAGATTATCACGGAAACTGATTTTCTTGGTAATTGCGGATAATTCATATTCTGGAACACCAAAGCGTTTCAAAACATCACGTAGAGCTTGCTTGGCCCCAAAGGTTGAAAAGGTAACGATTTGAGCCGCATGTTTACTGCCATATTTATTGCCAACATATCTGATAAAATCTGGACGATAAATATCTGGGATATCAATATCAATATCAGGCATGGTATAGCGTTCACGATTAAGAAAGCGTTCAAAAATCAGATTTTTCTCTACTGGGTCAATCCCTGTAATATCCAAGGCATAGGAAACCAAGCTACCTACTGCAGAACCCCGTCCCATTCCCATATAATAGCCACTCGAACGTCCAAAACGCAACAAATCCCAGACAACCAAGAAATAATCATCAAAGCCCATATCATGAATAACAGCCAATTCTTGGTTTAGACGTTCTTGATATTCTTTACTAGTCAACCCCTTCTGAACAAGCCCCAGTTCAGCACGCTCTCTCAACTCCTCTACTGCTGGTCTAGCTGGGTTAAAACGAGGCAGTTTCAGACTCGTATCCAAGTCGTAAGAAATGCCTGAAATCAGCTTTTCTAAATTGTCCAAGGCTTGCGGAAAACGTTCTAGGAATAATTTCTCTAAAGAACTTGCTGATATAAAGACATCTTGTCGTGAACGCAAGGGAACTTCTCTAAGTGGTAGATTTTCTTTAATCGCTGTTAAGACTTGCAAAACTTCTCTATCCCTACTTTCAAAAGCGTTGACCCGATAAAGGGGTAAGATAGGATGATGAAATTCGCTTGTCAGTGTTTCTGGATAAACTCCAATATAGTAATCACAGCCTAGATTTAGCGACTCAAACTCTTCAAAATAAGGCACAATGACCGCAATATCCTCCAGATACTGGGATAGAACTGACCAAGTTTTCTCCCCCTGCATCTTGGCTGTTGAAAGTTTCATCAACTGCTGATATCCTACACTAGATAGAGCTAAAAAGCGCAAATTCACTTCCTGAGCATCCACAAATACAGTCATTTCAAGCCCTAGTAAAGGATGAATACCGTATTTTTTTGTAATCTCTAGAAAGTCGAAAGCCCCATAAAGATTGTCAATATCCATCATAGCCAAATGAGTGTAGCCATATTCTTTAGCTGCTCTCACATACTTTTCGATCGAAATGACGCTTTCCATAAAACTATAGACTGTTTTTGTATCTAGTTGTGCGATCAATTTACACTTCTCCTCTATCCTTCTCACTATATTATACCATTTTCACCTATAAAAGACTGCTCTTGAGAAAAATTTCATCAGCTTACTAATTTACTTTCTATTCATTTGTATTTTTGTCATCATTTTTTATATTTATACTATATTATATACAAAATAGAAAACATATAATATAAATATCCTAGAATTTTTATATCATAACCTATTATATCTATTGTTACACTGTTCTCTATATTGAATTTAGCACTTTATTCATTTTTATTGGATTATTTCCTTTTGCAGTTAACAATTCCCTTTCTGCTTTTTTTTTGATATAATAACCTTAACTATCATTCTATATGGAGGTTCTATGCGTTTTAATCAATATAGTTATATCACTTTCCCAAAAGAAAATATCTTATCTGAACTAAAAAAATATGGCTTTGATTTACAAAACACAGCCAATCCCAAGGAATTGCTGGAAACTTTTTTACGTCGCTTATTTTTCACTTATGAGAACACCGACTATCCACTCTCCTGCTTAGCTATAGATAAAGAAACTAACATATTAACTTTTTTCAAATCTGACAAAAACTTGACAGCAGATATTTTTTATACTGTCACCTTTCAACTTTTAGGCTTTTCTTATTTGATTGACTTCGAAGATAGTGAAGCGTTTCGTAAAGAGACTGGATTTCCTATTGTATACGGTGACTTGATTGAAAATCTCTATCAGTTACTCAATACTCGCACCAAAAAGGGAAATACTCTTATCGACCAACTTGTTAGTGATGGTCTTATTCCGGAGGATAATGACTACCACTACTTTAACGGCAAGAGTTTAGCAACTTTTTCTAGCCATGATGTCATTCGTGAAGTCGTTTACGTTGAGTCTCGTGTCGATACTGACCAAAAAGGGCTACCAGACCTAGTCAAGGTCAGCATTATTCGTCCACGTTATGAGGGGCAAATCCCTGCCATCATGACAGCCAGTCCTTATCATCAGGGAACCAATGACAAGGCTAGTGACAAGGCTCTCTACAAGATGGAGGGCGAGCTTGAGGTTAAACCTGCTCATAAGATCGAGTTAGAGGAACCTCAACTAAATCTCGTCCAACCCCAAGGTCAAGCTGAGCTTGTGTCAGAAGCTGAGGAAAAGCTAAGTCACATCAACTCTAGCTATACACTCAACGACTACTTCCTCCCACGAGGTTTTGCTAATCTCTATGTGTCAGGTGTTGGTACCAAAGACTCTACTGGTTTCATGACTAACGGAGACTACCAACAAATCGAAGCTTATAAAAATGTCATCGACTGGCTTAATGACCGTTGCCGTGCCTTTACCGACCATACGCGCCAGCGTCAAGTCAAGGCTGACTGGTCAAACGGAAAAGTAGCTACAACTGGACTTTCCTATCTAGGTACCATGTCAAACGGCCTTGCCACTACAGGTGTAGAAGGTTTAGAAGTTATCATTGCCGAGGCTGGCATTTCATCTTGGTACAACTACTACCGTGAAAACGGTCTGGTAACTAGCCCAGGTGGTTATCCAGGTGAGGACTTTGACTCCCTTGCTGAACTAACCTACTCTCGTAATCTCTTAGCTGGCGACTATATCCGTGGCAATGAAGCTCACCAAGCTGACTTAGAAAAAGTGAAAGCTCAGCTAGACCGAAAAACTGGGGACTACAATCAGTTTTGGCATGACCGGAACTATCTACTCAATGCCCATAAAGTAAAGGCAGAGGTTGTCTTTACCCATGGTTCTCAGGATTGGAATGTTAAACCACTTCATGTTTACCAGATGTTCCATGCCCTTCCTAATCATATAAATAAGCACCTCTTTTTCCATAATGGCGCCCATGTTTACATGAATAATTGGCAATCAATTGACTTCCGTGAATCCATGAATGCCTTATTGACTAAAAAATTACTGGGACAAGATACAGATTTTCAACTTCCTACTGTTATCTGGCAGGACAATACAGCCCCTCAAACTTGGTTATCACTTGATACCTTCGGTGAGCAAGAAAACTTTGAAACCTTCTCACTTGGTCAAGAAGAGCAAGTTATTCAAAACCATTACCCAGATGAGGATTTTGAGCGCTATGGTAAAACCTACCAGACCTTCAATACGGAACTCTATCAAGGAAAAGCCAAGCAGATTACCATTGACCTTCCTGTGACCAAAGATCTTCACTTGAACGGTCGAGCTCAACTCAATCTTCGTATCAAATCCAGCACAAACAAGGGGCTTTTATCAGCCCAACTGCTAGAATTTGGACAGAAGAAATACCTACAACCTTATCCAGCTATTTTAGGTTCTAGAACCATTGATAATGGACGCTACTACATGTTGGAAAATCTTAACGAATTGCCTTTTCGTGAAAATGCACAACGCGTCGTGACAAAAGGTTACCTTAATTTACAAAATAGAAATAATTTACTGTTAGTAGAGGATATTACTGCAGATGAATGGATGGATGTGCAATTTGAACTGCAACCAACTATTTACAAGTTAAAAGAAGGAGATACTCTTCGTTTAGTCCTCTATACTACTGACTTTGAAATCACAATCCGTGACAATACCGACTACCACTTGACTGTCGACCTCGCTCAGTCCACACTTACAATACCTTACTAAAAAAGGAGTTAAATTATTATGAATAAATCTGAACACCGCCACCAACTCATACGCGCTCTTGTTGCAAAAAACAAGATTCATACACAGGCTGAGTTGCAAGCCCTTCTTGCTGATAACGACATTCAAGTTACCCAGGCAACTCTCTCACGCGACATCAAAAATATGAACCTGTCAAAAGTCCGCGAAGAGGATAACTCTTACTACGTTCTTAATACAGGTTCTATCTCAAAATGGGAAAAACGTCTCGAACTCTACATGGAAGACGCCCTTGTCTTGATGCACCCAGTTCAACACCAAGTCCTACTAAAAACCCTTCCTGGACTGGCTCAATCCTTTGGTTCTATCATTGATGCTTTGAGCTTCCCTGACGCTATCGCTACTCTCTGTGGCGATGATGTCTGTCTCGTCATCTGCGAAGATGCAGAAGCTGCTCAAAAATGCTTTGAAGAATTGAAAAAATTCGCTCCACCATTTTTCTTTGAAGAATAACAAAATTCCGTGTCTGATATGGCACGGAATTTTGTTATATTCTTTACTGAGATGGATTTTCTTTTTTAGTTCGTGCCAATCTCAGAGCACGATTTGGATTGAGACGATTAAATAGTTCTTCCAATTTCTTTTCATTCCAAACGTCTGCGGCGGAAACAAAATTACCATCCGCATCTCGGAAAGATATCGGTTTATCTCCCATACCAGTCTCCTAGTCTACAAATTCAAACTCAAATTTACCAATGCGGACCAAATCCCCATCCTTAGCACCACGCGCACGAAGGGCTTCATCAACCCCCATACCACGAAGTTGGCGGGCAAATTTCATGACTGATTCGTCACGATCAAAGTTGGTCATATTAAAGAGTTTCATGAGTTTTTCACCAGAAAGTACCCATGTCGCATCGTCATCACGGCTAATTTCAAAGGCTTTTTCTTCCTCGTCAAATTCATAGTAAGCTTCTTCTTCCATATCTGACTCGTCATAGAGCAAGAATTCTGGTGTCTTGTCTAACAATTCAGCTGTAGCATCCAAAAGCGTAGCCAGACCTTGCTTGGTCAAACCAGATATTGGGAAGATAGCTGGTAACTCTTCAAATTCATCGTAGTTTTCAGCCAATTTTTTCTTAAATTCTTTAAGATTTTCTTGACTCTCAGGCATGTCCATTTTGTTGGCTACGATAATCTGTGGACGCTCCATGAGACGAAGATTATATGACTCTAGCTCTTTATTGATAGCTAGATAGTCGTCATAAGGATCACGGCCTTCGCTAGCTGACATATCAATGATATGAAGGATGACACGGGTACGCTCGATGTGACGGAGGAACTGAGTTCCTAGACCAACTCCTTGACTAGCACCTTCAATCAAACCTGGTAAATCAGCTACTGCAAAGGATTCACCTGATTGGGTGCGAACCATACCTAGATTTGGCACAATGGTCGTAAAGTGGTAGGCACCAATTTTAGGTTTAGCTGAGGTAATAACACTTAAAAGGGTTGATTTCCCTACAGATGGGAATCCTACTAAACCGACATCTGCCAAGATTTTTAGTTCCAATTGTAACTCACGTTCCTGACCTGGTTCTCCATTTTCAGAGATTTCCGGTGCAGGATTTTTTGGTGTCGCAAATCGGATATTTCCACGTCCACCACGACCACCGTGGGCAACGATAAATTCTTGACCATGTTCAATCAAATCTGTCAAAACCTTGCCAGTCTCTGCATCACGAACAGTCGTACCTTGTGGTACTCGAACTCTAAGGTCCTCAGCACCACGACCATGCATCCCTTTGGTCATTCCTTTCTCACCAGAATCAGCCTTGAAATGGCGATTATAGCGGAAATCCATGAGGGTACGTAGACCTTCATCTACAACGAAGATGACATTGCCTCCACGACCACCATCACCGCCCCAAGGACCGCCATTAGGGACATATTTTTCACGGCGAAAGGCAACCATGCCATCACCACCATTACCAGCCTTGACCTTGATCTTAGCTGTATCTAAAAACATACTCATTTTTTCTTCTCACTTTAAAAAAGGGCTGGGAAATCCCAGTCACTAAATTTTCTTGAATCTATTTTATAGATTACTGAGGGCACCAATTGCAGTTGCAAAAATTCCCAATAAACTTGCTACTAGCATGATAATCACGATAAATAAGGTTATTTTCTCAAACATAGTTTTTTTACGATTTCCATTATCTCCAAATGCCATTTTTCTCTCCTTCGTTACATTCTATTTTCTATTATCTTAGCATGAATTGAACTAGTTTTCAATAGTCAGTTGCTACAGGCGCAATAATCCATAAAATGATATAAGCTACAACTCCTGCTCCATAACCAAAAGCAAGAACACCCCATATTACGCGAACAATAGTAGGATCCATATCAAAATAATGGGCTACCCCAGCACAAACTCCCGCAATCTTTTTATCACGACCGCTTCTCATTAATTGTTTTTTCATAGCTATTCCTCTTTCTATTCTTCATGGTCTTTCCAATAATCTCTTATGCTGATCAACTGTGTTTTTGAAGCCTTCAGCATGCGTCTAGAGCCTTTTACGGGCACAGAAACCACCTGTTGCGGTAAATACAAAACTGTCTTAAAGAGACGCTGGCTGACCGTATCATCTTTGGCTAAATCTTTCTGGAAATTATTTGAAATAATAGCATCAAGATAAAACTCATGCACCCGTTTTCCAAAATTCTCAGCTGAAATCTCATACAACTTCTCTGATAAGGTATGCTCATTCATGTTTGGTGTTGCAATCAGGGCCTCCAGAATAGCTCCAGCCAAGTCATGTTCTCCATAGTACAAGGTTCCAAACATTTTATCACTGATAAGATTGTCCAGATACGGATTTCCGTGAGCAATGACAGGTGTTCCACTGGCTAAGCTTTCCAAGTATGTTAAACCTTGCGTTTCACTTGTCGATGCCGAGATGAAGAAATCTGCCGCCTTATAGTAAAGAGCGGTCTCACTAGGAGCAATCATCCCTGTAAAGACAACAGAGTCTTGAATCTCTAGTTTCTGGGCTTGCTCTTTGAGATCATTCAGATAAGGGCCATCCCCGGCAACTACCAGTTTAACCTTGTCTTCTTCTTTCAGAACATCCGTAAAGGCTGCAAGTACTGCTTGAATATTTTTTTCATAGGAAATTCTGGAAAGACTAAGCAACATCTTTTCATCATCTTGAATCCCTAATTTACTACGCAGTTCTTTCAAATTTTCCTGCTTGATTTCCGGACGCTCAAACTTGGCTAATTCAATCCCAGTTGGAATGACGCGTTTTTCAACCTTGACCTTATAGTCAGATAGCAAATCACGGACAATCTCACTCGGGCAAATAACCCCATCCACATCGTGCAGGAAACCTCTGACCAGATACTTGACCATACTAGGACGAATCAACATCCCCTTGGCAATATAATGCACATAGTCTTCGTACTGGGTGTGATAGGTATGGATGACTGGAATTTTCAATTCACGCGCAATCCAAATCCCCAACAAGCCAAGAGAAAATTCTGTCTGAGTGTGGATAATATCTAGCTGATATTGTTTAGCAATTTCAAGTGCCTTACTGAATCCTCGATAGGCAAAGCGGCGATCCTTAAAAGCAAAAAAGGGAACACTTGGAATACGGATAATTTGCCAATCTTCGTAGCGATTGACATCCTTATCTGTCGTCGTAAAGATAAAAACAGCATGCCCCTGCTTTTCAAGTTCTGTTTTCAAGGTTCGAATACTGGTCGCAACACCAGAAACCTGAGGAAAATAGGTATCTGTAAATAAACCAATTCGCATAGATTACCTCACTTTTTACTTTCTCCCTAAAGCGGCTTGTTTCTCATAAAAGTCCAACCAGATTTGCAACAGATGCTCTTCAGAATACTCTCTAGAAATATTCTTAGCCTTTTCTTTCAAATCTTTTAAGGTAGCAGGATTTGCTTGATATTCCAGAATAGCCTCTTTCATCTCTTCTCTATCTACTGTCGCCCGATAATTTCCCTCCAAAATTACCTTATAAAGATCTAAATCACGCAACATTATAGGAGCTTCACAACTGGCAGCCTCTAAAATCGTCATCGGAAAGAGCTCATTGTAACTAGGCAACAAGAAAAGATTCGCTAGGGCATACAATTCGCGCATCCGCTCTGGCGATACAATACCTGGAAAAATCAAATTTTTAGGGGGATTCTCCATAATTTTCTTGTAGCGCTCATAACCATCTGTCATGCCACCAAAAGAGAAACCACCAGCCCAGATAAAGGTAATATGAGGCAATTCCTCAGCCAGACGGATAAAATCGTCAATCCCTTTGCGTTTCTGAACTTGACCAGCACCTACTACGATAAACTGATTATCACTAAGACCTAGCTCTGTACGCAGTCTCGCTACCTCTTCTTGTGGAAGGGGATGCCATTTTTCCTTGTTTACAAAGTTAGGAATATAAGTCACTTTTTCACGTGGAATACCAGCTGCCACCAAATCCTCGATAAACATAGGATTGACCACAACCAAGTGCTCCATCCGGTTGTAAAAAGAAAATACATAGCGTTTCACAATTCCCTTTAAGAAAAATGGAATTTTCAAACTCCCCTCAAGAGTATCAGGTAAGAAATGCACATAGCCAATTTTCCTTCCCGAGCGTTTCTTTTGGAATGTTGATAAATAATAGGGGAAATCAATGGTATGAAAGTGAGTCACATCTGCCTCTACTGGAAGATTTTCTGTAACAATCAATTGGTCCTTGGCATCACGATGAAGAAGACGAACTAATTCACGGTAGGCACCTGAAACTCCTTGTCCTGCTACTTTCTCACTTGAACTCAACATATTGATGCGTAATTTCTTTTTTTCCATAGCTACTATTATATCATTTTCTTTGAATAAAATCAGCAAAAGAAAGGAGAGAGTAAAGGAAAAGAAGAGGAAATTTCCTCGCTTTTCCAATAATCTCTCACATGTTTTATATGTTTACTTAATGCCTAGGGCAATGCGTGCATAGCGACTCATTTTTTCAACGGTCCAGGCTGGATACCAAACCAATTTGACCTCAGTATCCGTTACTTCTGGAACCTCGGTCATGGCATCATAAATCTGGTCCGTCAAAAGGTCTGCTAGGGGACAACCCATAGTTGTCAACGTCATATCAATCTCTGTTTGCCCTGTGTCGCCGTCAAAACGAATCTCATAAATCAAACCAAGATTGACAATATCGATTCCCAACTCAGGGTCAATAACTTCTTCCAAGGCTGTTAAAATCCGTGTTTTGATGTTTTCAATTTGCTCTTCTGTATAAGCCATATTTATCCTCACTCTTAGTCTTCAATAAAATCACGAAGCGGTTTGCTGCGACTTGGTTGGCGTAGTTTTCTCAAAGCTTTAGCTTCAATCTGACGGATACGCTCGCGAGTCACGTTAAAGACTTTACCCACATCTTCAAGGGTGCGCATTTTCCCATCATCAAGCCCAAAACGTAGACGCAGAACATTTTCTTCACGGTCTGTAAGAGTATCCAAGACCTCATCCAATTGCTCACGCAAAACGATACGAGTTGTATAGTCCACTGGATTTTCAATCACTTCATCTTCGATAAAGTCCCCAAGATGGCTATCATCCTCTTCACCGATTGGTGTTTCAAGAGATACTGGTTCTTGGGCAATCTTCAAGATTTCACGAACCTTGTCAGGAGTCATATCCATACGTTCAGCGATTTGCTCAGGTGTTGGATCTTGTCCCAATTCTTGAAGGAGATTCCGCTGTTCACGAACCAATTTATTGATCGTTTCAACCATGTGGACTGGGATACGGATGGTACGAGCTTGATCCGCAATAGCACGAGTGATTGCCTGACGAATCCACCAAGTTGCGTAAGTTGAGAACTTGAACCCTTTAGAATAGTCAA
The DNA here is from genome assembly GCF_001070715.1 of Streptococcus pseudopneumoniae. Lineage (GTDB taxonomy): Bacteria > Bacillota > Bacilli > Lactobacillales > Streptococcaceae > Streptococcus > Streptococcus pseudopneumoniae_H. The sequence goes on along the minus strand of NZ_JVRR01000073.1, from coordinate 42,955 downwards.
ACTTGTCAACCGCCTTCATCAAGCCCATGTTCCCTTCTTGAATCAAGTCAAGGAACTGCATACCACGGCCGACATAGCGTTTGGCAATAGAAACAACCAAACGAAGGTTGGCTTCCGCAAGACGTTGTTTGGCTTCAATATCACCAGCTTCAACAGCTAGTGCCAATTCTTTTTCCTCTTCATTGGTCAAGAGAGGAACGACCCCGATTTCTTTCAAGTACATACGAACAGGGTCATTGACCTTAGCCGAAGTTGAACCAATCAAGTCCTCATCGCTGAGTTCTGGCTCTTCTTCAGTGCTAAGAACACGCGCACTTGGATTTCCTTCGTTATCTGTGATAGAAATTCCTGCATCTTGAATCCGTTGCAAGAGATCTTCAATCCCATCAGCGTCCAAGGTAAAAGGAACGACAAGACTAGCATTGATTTCATCATCTGTTGCTGTCCCTTTTTGCTTATGATTACGGATAAATTCTGCTACTTGTACATCAAATGTTGTTACTTCTTTTTGTTTCGTTACCATTATTACTCCATTCTTCTCTTTTGGGAAATTAAACGTTCCAATTCTTCTAGGGCTGTGTCGGTATCTCCTACATGGCTAGCTTCCTGCACCTTCTTTTTGATTCTCATATTGTCCTGATTCAAGAGAGCCTTGTTTCGAGTCATTTCTACTTCACTAAGTTCCTGCGGTGACATCTCAGCAGGCAAATCCTGAGCTAACACTTGGTACCAAGCTCTTTCAACTTCCTCTGTCTGTTCTGCTAAAACTTCTGGAGGAAGATTTCCATACTGGCCAAGCAAGTCATATAAGACTTGAAATTCAGGTGTATCAAATGAAAAGTCTTCTCGCAAACGATAATCGTTTAAAATAAGGGGGGATTCCATCATTCGATAAAGTAGATGAGCTTCTGCCCTCATAATAGCTGATAACTGCTTGGTGACAGGCATAGTGATTTGCGTCGGTCTGGAAATCCCTTCCATGCGATTCTGCCTTTGCGCCTGACGACTCTCATTAACAATCTGCTCAATCTGGGCATAATCAAAGGACGCCAGACTGTCAGCTAAAATATGAATATAGCTGTTTTGAGCAGTGATGGACTTTTCTTGAACAATCAAAGGAGCTATTTTTTCAATAAACTCAATCTGAGCCTGCAGATTTTCACTATTTTCAGGTTTGTACTGGTGAATGTAAAACTCAATCGGACTAATACGAGTTTTCGTCAATAGGTAGGCCAAGTCTTCTGGACCATTTTTTTGTAGATACTCATCTGGATCCAAGCTATCAGGCATGCTGACGATTTGCACAGGCATATCACCAATTTCATCCAATGCTTTCAATGTCGCGGCTTGCCCAGCCTTATCGCCATCGTAAACAAGAACCAACTTCTTGGTTAACCTTTTCAGATGCTCAACATGCTCTCGACTCAAGGCTGTTCCCATAGATGCGACAGCGTTTTCGATTCCAGCCCGATAAGCTGCAATGACATCCATGAACCCTTCCATCAGATAAATCTCACTAGCTTTTCCAGAAGATTTTTTTGCCCTATCCATATGATATAATTCGTAACTTTTATTAAAAATTGCAGTCGATCGGCTATTTTTATACTTAGAAGTTTGTGAATCCGTTTTCTGCCAGATACGACCTGAGAAGGCAATAACCTTTCCCTGGTCATTTGTCAGGGGAAACATAATCCGATTGTGAAAGGTGTCTACAAATTGATTGGCATCCGAGAGATAAAACAGTCCTGAATCTAGGAAATCCTCATCACGATACTGACCAGACAAACGTTGATAGAGATAGTTTCGTTCTGGAGGTGCTAAACCAATCCGAAAATGCTTGAGCACTTCATCTGTCAAACCACGCTGATAGAGGTAATTTCTGGCCTCTTCCCCCATGGTCGTTGTCATGAGAATAGCATGGTAAAATTTGGCTGCATCTTCGTGCATATCATAAAGAGCTTGGTGGGGTGAGGCTGGCTTTTGTTCACTATAAAGCGGTTTTTCAACCTCAATCCCAACACGCTGACCTAAGATTTGGACAGCTTCCATAAAAGGAACCCCTTGGTACTCCTCGATGAACTTAAAGACATCACCAGAGCGACCACAACCAAAACAGTGGTAAAACTGCTTGTCCTCCACAACGTTGAAAGAAGGTGTTTTTTCACCATGAAAAGGACAGAGCCCTAGATAGTTCCGTCCTGCCTTTTGTAAAGAAATCACATCTCCTATGACTTCCACAATGTTGGCATTGTTTTTGATTTCTTCAATGACTTGTTTGTCAACCATACACAATACCTCCATGTTATCATAGTTTACTTTATATAGTATACTTTATTTCAGAAAAAAAGTAAACCATTTCACTCATTTTCCCTACTTTATTCAAAGAGTTGATAATAATCAGAGATTTTCATTTTTGATTTATCTTCTTGGTTCAAATCTTGGATAATTCGTCCTTCTTTCATGACAATTAAACGATTGCCATATTTGAGAGCATCTTCCATATGGTGGGTAATCATAAGCGCTGTCAGCTGGTCTTTCTTGACAAATTCATCCGTCAATTCCATCAAGGCCACACTGGTCTTTGGATCAAGGGCTGCAGTATGCTCGTCTAACAAGAGTAATTCAGGACGCTTCAAGGTTGCCATCAAGAGACTCAAAGCCTGTCTTTGCCCACCTGATAAGAACTCAATCGGTGTATTCAAGTGTTTCTCAAGACCGTTTCCCACTTTTTCAATAGTTGCCTGAAACTCATCCTTATAGCTAGCCAGACGCCTTGGTAACAATCCACGCTTTTCACCACGAAATTTGGCGATCAAGAGATTTTCAGCGACCGTCATACGAGGAGCTGTCCCCATCTTAGGATCTTGGAAGACTCGAGACAGATACTTAGCACGCTTCTCGGGTGAAAACTTAGTAACATCCTCACCTAAAATACGGATAGTTCCACTGGTTAGTGATAAAGTTCCCGCAATGGTGTTAAAGAGGGTTGATTTCCCAGCACCATTTCCACCTAAAATCGTGATGAAATCCTGTTCAAAAATTTCTAAGGAAACATCATTTAAAATAATCTTTTCTTCATCAAAGCCATTTTTAACGACTTTGGTTGCATTTTTTAATTCTACAATGGCTGTCATTTGCTTAATTTGGCTCCTTTCAAGATGGTTTGCTTAAATGTTGGAATCATGAGGCAGACTGCTAAAATCACGGCGCTGTACAAACGAAGGTAACTTGTATTAAAACCAAGCGCAATAACTGCCCACACTAAGAATTGATAAGCGATAGAACCTACAACGATGGTAACCAGACGTTCTGCCAAGCTCAAACTCTTGAAGATAACTTCTCCAATAATCAAACTTGCAAGCCCCACAACGATAACCCCGATTCCTCGAGATACATCAGCATACCCTTCTTGCTGAGCAATAAGAGCACCTGCAAGGGCAATCACACCATTTGATAAAACCAAGCCCATAAGCTCCATGCGTCCAGTATGAATCCCGAAACTTCTAGCCATATCAGGATTGTCACCTGTAGCAATATAGGCTTGTCCGAGTTTGGTGTCCAAGAAAAAGAGCATGAGAGCAATGACAAGACTCACAAAGATAAGACCTGTCAAAAGTTGATTCAAGTCTGAATCAAAAGGCAAGGCATCCTGAATTTGCTTGGTTCCAAGTAAGCCTAAATTTGCACGTCCCATAATCAAGAGCATGATTGAGTGACAAGAAGTCATCACCAAAATCCCTGAGAGCAAGGTTGGAATCTTCCCTTTTGTATAAAGAAGTCCTGCTACCATTCCAGCCAAACAACCTGCTCCTACAGCAACAAGTGTCGCTAAAAAAGGGTTCACGCCTTTGGTTATCAGAGTGACAGCAACAGCTCCGCCAAGAGGGAAGGAACCTTCTGTCGTCATATCTGGAAAGTTTAAAATCCTAAATGTCATAAAGATTCCCAGACCTAGAATAGCCCAGACAAATCCTTGAGAAATAATGGAAACAATCATATTTTATTTAATCCTTTCTATATTCATCTTTTTAAAAAATGGGAAGAGTTTCCTCCTCCCTACCTTATTTATTCGATGACTTGTCCTGCTTCTTTGAGAACAGACTCAGGAATAGTAATACCTAGTTCCTGTGCTATTTTTTTATTGATGACTGACTTACCAGTTGAAAAGACATTGACTGGGGTATCAGCTGGTTTTGCACCTTTCAAGACTTGCGCAATCATTTTTCCAGTTGCCACACCAAGGTCATGTTGGTCAACTACAACTGATGCCAAACCACCTACTTCTACCATAGCTGCCGCACTTGGATAAATTGGTTTCTTAGAACTTTGATTGCTAGAGACAACCGTTGGAAATCCTGATGCAATGGTGTTATCAATTGGAACCCAAATAGCATCTACCTTGCTAGTCATAACAGTGACAGTTGAGGCAATTTCATTTGTTGAAGGAACTGCAAATGTTTCTACTGTCAAACCTGCTTTTTCAGCATAAGCCTTAAATTCTTCGACCTGTGTTTTTGAATTGTCTTCACTACTTGAGTAAAGAGCTCCGATTGTTTTCACATTCGGTGTCAAAGCTTTGATGAGTTCAACTTGTTGTTGAGCCGGATTATGGTCAGATACCCCTGTAACGTTACCACCGGGTTTTTTCAAATCTTTAACCAAGTTAGCACCAATTGGGTCTGTAATAGCGGCCATGATAACCGGTAAGTCTTTTGTAGCGCTGGCCAACCCTTGGGCTGCTGGTGTTGCGATACCAACCACAAGGTCATTACCATTTGCAACCAATTGTTTACTCATTGTCGCAACCTTACTTTGGTCACCTTCTGAGTTCATAAAGTCGATCTTCAACTGGTCATCTTTATAACCTTCTTCTGCAAGTCCAGCTTGAATCCCTTTATAAATCAAATCAAGAGATGGATGGCTCACAAATTGAAGCACACCAATCTTGGTTATTTTCTTCTCATCCTTATTATTCTGAGCTTCTGATTTATTCATTGAAGAATAAATCAAGCTTCCTGCTACTAAGACTGCTAATGCAGCAATAATTCCAATTAAACGTTTATTTTTCATTCTATTTCTCCTTTTTATTTTCTTTAAAATACTTCACTTATCGAAACAAGCGACGCCATCGTTTTCTTTCCATACTAACCTCCATCAAAAAGTCCTCACACAAAAAACTTGTGTGAGGACGTCGATGCGCGGTACCACCTCAATTATAGGGAATTTCCCTATCGCTCTGTCTCGCAATAACGAGATGCACTGTAAGGTGTGCTCACCGAATTTTTATGATTTCAAATTCTAAATAGCATTCAGCCCAATTTTCATCATCGCCACTTATCTGTTTTCAGCTACCACAGACTCTCTAAAAAGTTTGTACGATTACTTTTCTGAATGGTTAAATTATATCATTTTTCAACTACTTGTCAATAGTCTATTAGAATTTTTTTCATCTTCACTTTTGAAAATGATTAGCCTGAATTACGCAATCCTGTCGCAATTCCGTTGATGGTGATATGAATCAATCGTTCTTGATCACTGGACAATTCTCCACGACGTTGGCGTTTAATCAACTCTAACTGAATATAGTTGAGAATATTAAAGTAAGGCATACGGTAATCCAGACTAGCTTTTAGATATGGATTGTCAGCTAAGAGTTCGTCATGTCCTTCAATAGCCAAGATAACGTTCTTAGTAACTTGCCATTCATTTAAAATAGTCTCATAGATGGCCTTAACTTGCTCGTCTTCACAAAGTTTAGCATATTCAAAAGCAATATTCATATTTGATTTTGACAAAACCATATCAACATTTGAAAGAAGCGATTGGAAGAAAGGCCAATTTTGGTACATATCTCGTAAGATAGCAATATTCTCTGGATTTTTATCGATAAATTCCTTGAAGCTTGAACCAACCCCGTACCATCCAGGGAACATAACACGACTCTGTGACCATGAGAATACCCAAGGGATGGCACGCAAACCACCGATTTCAGTAATCGTCTTACGAGCGGCTGGACGAGAACCAATATTAAAACTTGAAATAGCCTTGATTGGACTTGACTCAAAGAAATAATCATAGAAATGCTCATTACCAAAGACCAAATCACGGTAGATATCATAACTACGGTCCACTACTTGATCCATAATGGCTTCATAACGATTTGAGGTATTGGTATCGCTCTTTTTCTGAGTAATCATACGGTTAATAGCTGCCGATACTAGCATTTCAAGGTTATAGTAGGCAGCGTCTTTATTACCGTATTTATTCCCAATTACTTCACCCTGCTCCGTCAAGCGGATACGATCCTTGATAGACTTGAGCGGTTGAGATGTGATAGCTTCATAGGTTGGCCCACCACCACGACCGACAGTCCCACCACGGCCATGGAAGAAGGTAACCTTAACGCCAAATTCATCTCCAATAGCAGTCAATTGTTGTTGAGCCTTGTAGAGGGTCCAACATGATGATAGGTAACCACCATCTTTATTACTGTCAGAGTAGCCAAGCATGATTTCTTGGTAGTTATTTCGTGAGGCAATCCATTTTTTGGCAAGGCTAAGAGAAAGATATTGTCTCATTGTTTCCTCTGAATGATCCAAGTCTTCAATTGTTTCAAAAAGGGGAACAATCTGAACACGCGCCCTTTCCGTATCCACCAGTCCTACTTCTTTTAATAGAATAGCTAATTCTAGCATATCAGAAAGGCTGGTTGCATGTGAAATGATGGTCTGACGGATGACATCATCTCCCAACTTATCTTTCAAAACACGAGCCGTCTTAAAAATAGCTAGTTCTTTTGCTAATAATTCTGATTTCTCTGCGTGAGTCGCAGAAAGAATTCGGGGATCTTCTTCTAATTCTTTCAAGAGAAGGTCACACTTTTCTTCTTCGCTCAACTCGCTATAACGAGAATGAATTCCTGCTGATTTCAAGAGTTCTGCCACACAGGCTTCATAGACGCTAGAGTCTTGTCGCATATCAATTGATGCTAGGTAAAAACCAAATATCTCTACTGCCTGCAATAATTCCACAAAATCACCTGAAATCAAGGACTCGCCCTTATTTTCCAGTAAAGAATCTCGAATGGCAATCAAATCCTTGTAGAAATCATTGGCGGTTTCATAACGAGTCCCAACTTCCTTATCCTCAATCAGATAGGTTTTTGTTGCTTGAATTTTTGATTGAATATCAAACAAGGCACGACGGTAAAGCTCTTTTTCACGGTAAATCGAGTTATCCTTGGATTGACGAGCCATTTCTCTGACTTGCTTACTTACATTGACAATACTAGTTGAAAGAGAAAATTCACGATAAAGTTGGTAAATCTTTTCATCATAGTAGTTCATGATGACTTCACACTGAGTGAGTGCAGACTGTTTCAAGGTCTCTGCTGTAACAAAGGGATTACCATCACGGTCTCCACCAATCCACATACCCATGGTGATTGGCTTAGCCTGTTTTAAATTCAACCCATGTGCTTGCGCTAAGCGCTTATACTCCGTCGTCAAGTGAGGTACAGCTTTCAAAAAGGAGCTGTTGTAATATTCCATAGCATTCGTGATTTCGTTAGTCACTTTTAATTTTTTCTCACGAATCATGTCTGTCTGCATGATAATTTCGATATAACGGCGCAAATCATTGTGCCATTTTTCTTTATTGATCAACCCCAACTTAACATCACGGTATTTACGCAAAAGACTATGAATATGATTTGTTAAATCCAACATACTTTTGCGTTGCACTTGTGTTGGATGGGCTGTCAAAACAGGGACAACATTCAAGTGTTCTAGGATCTCAACGGCATTTTCCTTTTCTGCTACCAATTTAATCGTTGTAGATAATTTACCTAAGTAGTCCTGATCAATATTATTTTGATGATTGATTTCATAAGCTAAATCCACATCCTCTGAAATATTAATTAAAAGAGGTAAGATTGAAAAATAGCGTGAAATATAGACCATTTCATCATTTGATAAGCTAGTCACTAGACAGTTTAGACCTTGATAATCTTCCTGCGTTGATAATTCTTTCAACTGCATGATTTTTTCAAAGGTCTCTGGGGCAAGCATATTTTTAGTAATATCTTCCAGCAATTCTGTTAGAATCAATACTTCTTCTTGCACAACACTTTTATTACTATAATTTTCTAATTTTTGAAGAGACATAGACTATCCTTTCTTTATTCTACTTCACAGAAGGTTCATTGTTTGATTTTCCAATTCTCGGTACAACTTAGCGCGTTTTTCACTGGCATCAATATTTAAGACAAAGGCCACTGCCACTGATAAGACTAGAAGACTATTCCCACCTTGGGATAAGAAGGGAAAGGTTACTCCTGTAGATGGAATCAAGCCCGAAATACCTCCGATATTGACAAATACCTGAACCAACATCATCCCTCCGACACCGAGTGCAACCATGGCATTGAAAGGATTCTCCGCTCGGATACCGACCAAGATAATCCGCAAAATCATGAAAAACAAGAGAGCTAAAATAAGACTGGCACCAACAAAGCCAAATTCTTCAATCACGATAGAAAAGACAAAGTCTGTATGAGCTTCTGGTAAATAACCTCGTTTTTCAATCGAGTTTCCAAGACCTAGACCAAACCAACCGCCATTGACCATGGCAAAATAAGAATTAGATAACTGGTGACCCGCGTCCGCACGATCGGCAAAAGGATTAAAAAAGGCACTAAAGCGCTTGGCCACATAGCCAAATACTGGGATTTTTGAAAAGGTCTCAACACCGATTAGGCTGATAGTGGTCAAGACAAAGACAGAAGCAGCAGATACGAGAGCCAGAATGGTTGAAAACCAGCGATAAGCGATTCCACTAACTGTATACATAATCAAGGAAACCAATACTAAAATAGTCGCATTTCCTAAATCAGGGAAAATTCCCAAACTTCCAATCAGAACCAGGAGAACGAATCGCCAATCATTAAAAGCACGGGGAAGCCATTGATTTTGAGTCAAAACTTGAAAATCATAAATAGCTATTTCTTCTTGCTGTTTGGAGAATCGGTGAGCCAAATACCAAATAATAATGATTTTTAAGTACTCAGCTGGCTGAATAGTTACTCCTGCAACCGAAATCCAACCGTATGCCCCGTTTACGGAAATACCAATAAAACGAGCCAAGAACAGTAAAAGCATTTCTATCAATATAACTAAAATGATTAGTCGCTCATTTCTCAAAAAATCTAGTCTCAATTTATAAATTAAGGCAATCAGTATCAAACTAACAATCCAAAAGATTCCTTGGTTTCGAACCAATTGCAAGGCACTCTTGCCTTCTTCAATTAAAATAGCGCTGGTGGTCGAATAGACCACAATCAAGCCCAAAATAGATAAAAGCAAGTAGGGAATCAAGATGGAATAATTTAATAAGTGCCTCTTACTAATCTTCATAGTATCACCACTCTACTAGGATACAGACAAATCTGTTCCAAATTCCGTTTTATTTTCTAGTTTTGATTGCTATTATACCATTTTTTCAGAAAGAAAAAAACTCTTACCTTACAATCCTTCGAATTTTACTGTTTTTACAGAATCATTTCCAGACTCAAGTTCAAAAAATACAAACCTCAAAAGAGATTTGTATTGATTTGGACTATTCGTTTGATGTACTACTACTTGAGCTTGAATCTCCACCACCGATATATTGGGTAAAGATATTTTGGAAGGCTTGGTCCTTAACCTTGATATTGGCTGCTTGCAATTCTTTTCCGATAATGCTTTGAACAAATGTTGAATCATTTTGTTTTTGAGTCAAGATAACAGTTTTTAATTTTTCTTTGTAGTCATCAATATTAGATGATTTTTCTGTTTTCTTAATGAGTTTTACAATGTAATATTGGCTACTGTAGGCTTGTGTGCCAGTTGCTGTAATCACATCAGAAATGCCATTTACATCTAAAGCGAAAGCGGCTTTCTTGACTTGCTCAGGTACTTCCGTTGAAGCAGAATCAAAGGTAATTTCTCCACCATTCGCTTTAGTTTTTTCATCAGTTGAATTATCTTTGGCTAATTGAGCAAAATCAGCACCTTCTGCCTTGGCTTTTTCGAGAACTTCTTTGGCCTTATCTTCATTATCAAGACGGATGATTTGAGCCGTTACATCTGGAGTGTATTCGTCAAAGGCCTTCTTGTAAGCATCATCTGTCAATTCAGCTTCTGCTGCCTTCTTAACTGCCAACTCAACTAATTTACTTGTACGAATTTGAGCTTTACGTGTTTCAAGGGTCATACCTGCTTGTGACAAGACACGTTGGTAGTTTTCGCCATATTGTTTTTCTTCTTCGGCAATAGTATCATCAACCTCTTTATTATCAAGCTCTGAGCCATATTGTTTTTCAAAAACTTTTTGGATGGTCATATTTAACAAGACTTGTTGGGCTGAAGGGTTGCTTTTCACTTGCTCATAAAATTGATGTTCTGTGATGACATCCCCTTTCATGCTGATAAGATCTGCTCCTTCTGAACCTTTCGAACAAGCTGCTAAAGTTGCTACTGATAATAGTGTAATGGCACCTGCCAATAGTTTTTTCTTCATGTCTACTCCTTTGAGATAAGTGTTACTCTATCTATTTTACTATATTTTCTTAAATTTTTCTGAAAATCATTCGCTGTCAGGCAATTGAACATCTGCTACATTTTTACGAAGCATGAGAATGCCGTCTCCCAGAGGTACTAATGTTGCGGTGAGTCCTGGATTGTCTAAGGTTGCATCAAATAGTCTTTGAAGGCCTCGATAAATGGTTCGCTGGCCACGACGAACTTCCATAATGTCCTTGGCAACATCACCACCTTGAAAAATATCATCCAAGACAACCACACCTCCAACTTCCAAATGTTTGAGGATTTCTGGCAGAAAAACGATGTATTTAGACTTGGCAGAGTCCATAAAGACGAAATCATAAGACTCTGTCAGTGTAGATAAGACATCCACCGCATCTCCCTCTAGGAGAGTGATTTGCTTACGACTATCAAACTGGGCAAAATTTTCCTTGGCAAAACCAATCATTTCTGGATTGCGATCAATGGTTGTAATCTTTGCATTTGGCGCATGTTCTGCCATCAAGAGGGCAGAAAAACCGATAGCCGTCCCAATTTCCAGTATGTTTTTAGGTTGCATGGTTTCCATGAGAAAACGGAAATAAGCAACCGTTTCATGGGGAATAATGGGAATATTTTCCTTGCGGGCAAAGTCTTCTAATTCTTTCAAAGATCCTGTGACTTGCTTTTGGCGCTGACGCATCAAGTCTACAATTTCTTCCTTTACAACAGGGCGACGCATATTATGGTTGGCATTTTTACTATACGATTCAACCATCTTATGCCAATCCCAATTTTTCAACAAGGGCTTCAAACTCATTCAAACGACGTTCAAAGACTGCAAAGGCATCGTTGAGATAGTCTTCCTTCTCCATATCAACACCAGCTTTTCTCATGACATTAAGTGGATAGTCAGACTTACCTGCCTTGAGATAGTCGATATAGCGGTCACGGTCTTCTTGACTACCATGAACAATCTTTTCAGCCAAGGCTGAGGCTGCTGCAAAGCCTGTTGAATATTGGTATACATAGTAGTTATAGTAGAAGTGTGGAATGCGAGCCCACTCGTATTGGATTTCAGGATTGTCTTCCTTACTCAAACCATAATACTCTTGGTTCAAGTCTGCGTAGAGTTTATTTAAGAAATCGCTTGTCAAGACTTCACCATTTTGATCCGCTTGGTGAATGGCATGTTCAAACTCAGCAAATTGAGTTTGACGGAAAACTGTTCCACGGAAACCGTCTAGGAAGTTATTGAGAATAGCAAAGCGCGTTGCATCATCTTCCACTTCTTCCAATAATTTCTCCGTCAAGATATTTTCATTGGTAGTTGATGCAATCTCAGCCAAGAAGATAGAATAATCTCCGTAAACATAAGGCTGCGTTTCACGAGTATAGCTGGAATGCATACTGTGACCTGTTTCATGAACAAGGGTAAAGAGATTGTCTAGATTGTCCTGCCAGTTTAGGAGCATAAAGGCATTGGTATCGTAAGAACCGCCAGAGTAGGCCCCTGAACGCTTGCCTTGATTTTCGTAAACATCAATCCAACGCTCACTGAAGGCACGTTTAACACGGCTCAAGTAATCCTCACCCAAGACTGCCAAGGCATCTTCTGCCTTTTTCAAGGCTTCTTGGTAGGTAAAACTATATTCAACAGATGAAAGCGGTGTGTAGACATCGTACATCTTGAGGTCTGAAATCCCCAAAATCTTTGAACGAAGCTCAAGGTATCGATGCAAGAGTGGCAAATGCTTGCGAACTGCTGCTACCAAATTGTCATAAACACTCTCTGGAACAAAATTTACTGCGAGAGCTGCATGACGAGCACTCTTGTAGTTGCGAACTTTTGCACGATAGTTTTGAACCTTAACATTGGTTTGCAAGGTTTTGGCATAGGTGTGTTGGAATTGCTCATAAGTCGCATAGAGGGCTTGATAGGCACCACGACGAACCTCACGGTTTTTAGACTCCATCAAACGTGTGTAAGTCCCATGAGAGAGCTGCACTTCCTTACCATCATCGTCGAGGACATAAGGAAACACAATATCCGCATTGTCCAAGATAGCGAAGGTTTCACTTGCCGAACCAAAGATTTCTCCAGCGCCAGCCAATAATTCTTCTTCGCGTTGTGAAAGAACGTGATCCTTACCTTGCAAAAGCTTGTCAAAATAGTGTTGATAAAGCTGCAATTTTGGTTGAGCTTCTAAAAAGTCAGCATACTGCTTTTCGCTAATCTCCATAAATTCAGGCTCATAGAATGAAAAGGCTTGGTCTAGCTGACTATAGAGAGTCATGGCCTTGGCATAGTACTCTTGGTACTTGGCTTCACGTGTGTCTTGGTCATTCTTCATATGAGCATAAACGTAAAGCTTCTCCATTTGGCGTTCCATCTTAAGAGAAAATTCAGTAATTTCCAGTAGGCTATCCGCACTATCTAGGAGATGGCCTTCATACTGGGCTACTGTCTCCAATTTTTCTGTTAAATCTTTTAAGGCTTCTTCCCAAGCCTGGTCAGTTGGGTAGATCGTTGATAGATCCCATGTATCTTTTTCATTTATTTCATTTCTTTGTAATACCATTAGATTCCTCCATCCTTTCTATTCTACCATATTTTTCAAGAAATATTGCTGATAAAAGGCTGGTGGATAGAGTTTTTGCCAATCATTTTGAGGATTTTCTTGGTAATAGATTTGAAAATACTGATAATAGCTGGTCAACTCCTTCTCAATCTGGCAAAAATCACCTACTAGTGGTCGAATTTGTGGATACCATTCTTTCAGTCCATAAGTCAGGAGATTTACTCCCTTTTGATAGGCTTCTGCTTGTTCTCTCATCCAAATGGGATTTTGATAGTACAGTTGTTGCCGGATATAACGACAGATGTCCTTATCCTGAGAAACACTAAAACTAGATATTTTTTGTTTCTTATAGGGAAGACGTAATATCTCCAGTAGACTATCTTGTCCATAGGAAAATTCCTTGATTTGATAATGGAGTTTACCTCGAAGATCCTGGTGGATCAGGTATTTGAGTCTTAAAGTCTGTTTTTCCCCGTCCAATTCCCAAACATAAAATCCCATGTTTTGACTGAAGTATAGAAAACCTTCTTGCAGACGAGTCAACCGCTCCTTAAGCCAAAGTTTTTCCCCCAGCAACCACAGTACTTGGTAACCCTGACTACGATAACCCTCACTACGCTCTTTAAGAACTTTTTGAGGCAAGGGACTACATTGAACCTCTAAAGCTAGATTGCCATTTACAAATACATCCGCAATCTGTTTAAGCTCTGGAAGAGGGTATTCTAATTGCACCTCAGCCTCTGTTTTCAACCAGTGATAGAGGACTTCCTTATTTGTCAAGTGTTCTGGGCTTTCATTTTCAAAGGAGTAATCACAGTCTTTTAAGGATTTATGGGCAAAATGGGTCCGGACACTTGGTCCTTGACGCAAACGGAGCTGACCTCCACAAGCTGGGCAGGTGTATGCTTTCTTCTCAAGCTTATCCTCTAACACATTTACCAACTCTCCCCTAGCATCTCTCGCAACAAACATAATTTCCCTCCTTTTCTATATTATTCGTAAAAAAGAAAAAGATCAGGAAAATTCCTAATCTTCATCATTCTATAATTTTAGAGTTGCAAGCGACTTTCAAGAGCTTGTGTCAACACTTCAGAATAGTTCACTTTCTCACGATCTGCAAGTCTGACTAGCCACTCTGGAACCGTAACATTTTTTCGAATCGCTTTATTATTCTTTACAAAAGGCAAGGGATTGACCTGAATCAAAGTCACAAATCCATCAGGAGCTTTCAACATAGAAATGTCACTAGGAGTAGGCAGAGCCAGTCCTTCATCAATATAAGAAGCTAAAACACTCTCAAGCATTTCCCGAGCATTTTTCATTGCAAGTTCAAGCGTTGCTCCCTCTGTCCCACCTCCAAATTCAGGAAATTCAACCCAGTATCCAGTGCCTTCTCTATGAAAAATAGCAGGATAAGATTTTAGCATAATACACCTCCACAATTTCCAAATCAACTATAATCCCAAATCTTTTAATATTTTTCTCTCTAAACCTTTTCCTAGATCCTCATTACCGTGAACTGGAATAGTGACAAGATAGGGAACCCCTTCTTTCCTAAAATGATGATGACTTCCTCTCTTACGAACTTCAATCCATCCATTTGCAAGAGCTAATTTTACCATTTCCTTACCTGTGATTGGCATTCATAGTCACCTTTCTAGCTAAAATTATACTTATAATGCGTATTTTTGTCAATTCTTCTATCTTATCTATTCGTAAAAAAGAAAAAAGATCAGGAAATTTCCTAATCTTCATTCATGTTTATTTGATTTTCTTGGCTAGCATGGTCGCAAAGCGTAGTTGAATACGATTGCCATTTTCATCACGACGGTGCAAATGGCCTGGATTTTCATTGTACTTGACCAACTCCCAATCCTTGTAATAGTCTGCCAGTTCTCCTTCTCTAAAGGTGAATGGGAAGTTCACTGAGCAAGGATAATCTTCCGTATCCATGGCACAAACGATAAGATTGTAGCCACCAACAGTAGTTTTCTCCTGCATATTTTTGATAATTGCAGGAATGCGGTTTGCTTGCAGAAACATGAGAACAACTGTCGATACGATGAAATCATACTCTTGCCCAATGCTGGCTGAATTGATATCGTAAAGACCAACAGGCATGTCCAAATCTTCCTGCTCCACAATGCTTTGCAAGATTTCAAGGGCCAGTTCATTTTGATCCACAGCTGTCACATCAAAACCTTGTTGGGCTAAAAAGAGAGAATTACGACCTTGACCACAGCCCAAATCCAAGGCTTTCCCTGGTTTTACTGTCTGCATAGCCTCTAGGACCTCTGAATGAACCGGATTGGTATTGTATTTCTTAGGGAAATAATCCTCAGGTTTACAATAAAATTCCAAATACCATTCTACATCGTCTGTTACAGCCTCCACTCGGTGCCAAGCTTGTGGTTGTGCCATTGGATTGTCAGCCCCCGCTTCAAAGAGGTGCTCAGCTAAAACCTCACCATCCTCTGTCAATTCAATAAACTTGAGAGTTCCTTTTAAAACAGTAATCTTGCCCCAAGTCCCAACCTTGGTATTGTGCTTTTGCTGAACAGCCTCTGGCATGGTTTCTTTATTCCACAAAGGCATGCGTTTATAGGCAACTAGTTTTTCCATCTTCATTCCTCTTTTTATCGTTGATTGACAGCTTTCATCACGCGCTCAATATCGCGATTCTGCTCACGACGTTTGATTGACTCCCGTTTATCATAGTCATGCTTCCCTTTAGCTAAACCTAAAAGGAGTTTAGCGTAACCATCTTTGATATAGACCTTAAGGGGAACCAGGGTCATTCCTGTTCCTTTAGTCTCTTGTTCTAATTTTTGGATTTGTTTCTTATGGAGCAGGAGTTTACGACGACGTTCTGGTTCTTGGTTCCAGATATTGCCCTCTTCGTAAGGAGCGATATGGACATTGCTCAACCAGACTTCTCCATTTTTCACTTGAGCAAAGCCGTCCTTGAGATTGATTCGAGCAGCTCGCACACTCTTGATTTCAGTCCCAGTCAGGACCATCCCTGCCTCTAGCGTATCTACGATTGTATAGTCGTGGCGCGCCTTTTTATTTTGTGCGACGACCTTTCCCTCGCCCTTTGCCATGCTTGGCTCCTTTCTTAGCTACTTCCTTGTAAAAAGGTTTCTTCCCTTTTTTCTTCTTGTCTTTTTGTGAATGCTTGCGCTTATCATTTGAGCGTCCTGATTTTCTCTTATCTTCCTTCTTATCTGAACGACGACTTGAACCACGCCCTCTGTCATTTCGACTAGACTGTTTCAAGCCTTTTTCAATCACATCAAACTCACTTGGGATGTAAGAGAAGTCAATTTCACCAGTCATCTTGTCGGCTCTTTCAACCCGGATACGGATTTGCTGTCCGACACGGAAGGTTGTTCCCGATTTCTCCCCACGAAGGGTCAAATCACGCTCATTGAAATGATAAAATTCAGGTAGATTTGTGATGTGAATCAAACCTTCAACCGTGTTTGGCAATTCAACAAAGAGACCGAATTTGACGATACTTGATACAACAGCATCGTATTCTTCGCCTACGTATTCTTCCATGTACTCAGCCTTTTTCATGGCTTCGACTTCACGCTCAGCTTCTATGGCACGACGCTCACGGTTGGAAGACTGGGTCGCAATCTCTGGAATCACTTGCTCAAAATGCTCTGCTATTTCCTTAGAACGGCCGTAATCACGAATCACACGGTGAACAAGAAGGTCAGGATAACGACGAATCGGACTAGTAAAGTGAGTATAGTAATCTGCTGCTAATCCATAGTGGCCGTGATTGTGCTCCGAATAGCGAGCCTGCTGCATAGAGCGAAGAAGCATCATGGACAATACATCTGCATAAGGTTCTCCCTCAACAGCACGCATGATGTCTTGGAGTGCCTCCTGGCTAATCTCACTGGCAGTCCCATAAATGCGCAAACCAAAGCTCGAAGCATAATCAATAAACTTCTGAACCTTTTCAGCCTTAGGCTCCTCGTGAATTCGATAGATAAAAGGTAGGTCCAGCTTGCTAAAATGCTCAGCAACTGTTTCATTGGCCATCAACATGAAGGACTCAATCATGCGCTCTGCAATGCCACGCTGACGAAGAACGATATCAACAGGCTTACCTTGTTTATCCACTAAAATCTTAGCTTCATTGGTATCAAAATTGAGGGCACCACGTTTCACACGCATGTTTTCTAAAATTTCATGGAGCTTAGCCATGAGTTCGATACTAGGAACAATTTTATGATATTCTTTTCTCTTTTCTTCATCGCCAGCTAGGATATCATTGACATCGCTATAGGTCATACGAAAACTGGTCTTGATAACTGTTTGTGTAATGGTATAGTTAACCACACGACCATGTTTATCAATCTCCATAATGGCAGACTGGGTCAGACGGTCAACTTGGGGATTGAGAGAGCAGATGCCATTTGACAATCGTTCTGGAAGCATTGGCACCACGCGGTCTGTCACATAGACAGAAGTCGCGCGGTTAAGGGCTTCCTTGTCAAGGGCAGAACCCTCGGTCACATAGTAGGAAACATCTGCGATGTGAACACCAAGCTCCAGATTCCCATTTTTCAAGGCCTTGATATGCACCGCATCGTCCAAGTCCTTGGCATCAGCACCATCAATGGTAAAGGTAATCTCATCTCTTAGATCCAGACGACCTTCCATATCCTTTTGAGACGGAACATCAGGCACACTTTCTGCTTCCTTAACAACAGCTTCTGGAAACTCGGATACAATGTCCATAGATTCCAAAACCTCAAGAACATCAATTCCGACATCCGTTGAATGCCCAACCACATCTAGAACACTCGCGACAAAGAAATCATGTTTCCTGCTTGGGTATTTATCGATAAAGACCTTGAGAACTTCTGTTCCTTCTAGTTTTAGAGTTGGTTTCTTAACATAGATGGGTTGACTGATTTTCTGATTTTTCGAACGAATATAGCCCGCATACTTAGGTTTTTCCTGATCCAGAACAATTTGTCCAACAACAGTTGTCAAACTGTGCTCTAGGATATCGATAATTTTGGCTTCTGCCGCTGTTCCCTTATTGCGGTCAGCGACTTTTTTGATGACGACCTCAACGGTATCACCATCAATAGCATAGTTGACATCGTTTTTTCCTACAAAAAGGTCGTCCTCCTCGCCTTCTAAGCTGACAAAACCAAAGCCATTTTTATGGGCATGAAAAATCCCCTTGAGAGTAATCTCATGTTTTTTCTTGATTTCTAATGTCAGACTCCCATCTTCTTCAAAGCGAATCTGGTGCTTCCTTTCCATTAGGGACAAGGTTTTAATCAACTCACGAAAATCCTTGGAACAGTCTTTACCCAAAGCCTGAGCCAAGTCATTGACAGTTACATTTCCCTTGTCTTGTAAATATTCTTTTATTCTATCTTTCATATTTTCTTTCTAGATTTTTTATTTTCTTTTACTGTAAAACCTTCTCAAATATCTTTTAAAAATAAAAAGAGGCAAAGACCTAGTCCTGCCCATTATTTTCTTATCTACTTGATAATACCGTCAATGCTAAGGCAATGGCTAGCCAGAAAAAGACTAAAATCCCTGTCAAACGCTGCATTACAGCTTCAAAACCGCGTGCTTTACTGCGTTCAAACAAATCACCTGAGCTGGCATCAAATACATTGCTGGATTGGTTTTTAGTTGGTTGCATGAAAATCGCAATCACAATCACAACAGATAATACTAATAAAATAGTTAATAATAGGTTATACATATCAAACTCCTTAAAATCCTTATTATTTTACCATAAAATCTACTTAGATTCAAGATGTAGGGTTACTTTTCTTTCCTTGGGACAATACTTTAAAACCTCAATCTTGTCTGGATGGGTTTTGGAATTTTTACTGGTTAGGTAATTGATACTGCCACAAGAGGAGCATTTGAGATTAATTTTTACTCGCACTAGATTTCCTTTACTTTTAATAATGTTCGAAATTGAAGCAGGTTAAAGAGACAACTAAAGGCAACACAAAGGCTTGTCGCATAAAAGACAGCATGGTAGCCAAATTGACCTGCTACTGCAGAACCTGCCATGGGACCAACGACACCTCCCAGATAAAAGAATACCTGATTGAAGGCAAATACTCTTGAAATACCTGATTTTGGAGTCATCTTACTGAGAAGAGCATTAACTCCAGGAATCAGGGCACCGGTTCCCAATCCAAAGAGGAAACGATAGAGTCCTAGTTGAAGGGGGCTAGAGGCATTGGCACAGAGAAGATAGATGATGACTGAATAAAACTGGGCTACAACCAAGAGGCGATGATTCCCCACCTTGTCACCTAGCTTGCCCATGACTCCTGCACTCATCATACTGGAAAAGCCCATACTGGACACAATCAAACCAGAGACAAAAAGAAGATTCTCTGTCTGGCCTAAGTCGCGTACATACAGAGCTAAGATAGGGCCGATTGATTGGGCTGAAAATTGGATGACAAAACTAGTCAGAAATAGGTTGACCAAGAGATAGGGATATTTAACTGATGTAAATAATTCCTTTGTTGGGATGGCCTTTTCCTTGGCTACTGGTTGAAAATCTTCCTTGATAAAGCAAATAGTCAAAACAGCAGCTAAGAACAGAAAACTACCAACCAGTACGAAAACAGTACGGATGCCAAATAATTCTGCAATAAAGCCACCAATAAAGGGACCAGTTAGAGTACCTGCAACTACACCTGTAGACAAAGTACCTAAGGCAGAGCCTGATTTCTCCTTGGGAACCTGACTGGCTATCAAGGCTGTGGCGTTAGGAACAAAACCTGCAAATACACCATTTAGCAAACGAAGAAAGATTAGCCAATAAATATTTGGCACAAAGGCCAAGCCTCCCATAGTGATGGTCATGGCAAGCCCAGCTCGAATCATCATGGGTTTTCGACCATATTTGTCAGCAAGAATCCCCCAGATAGGAGAAAAGAGCGCCGCGGAAATAGCAGAGACAGAAATAGCTAAGCCTGCATAAAAAGCAGCTTGCTCACTCCCTACACCTAAATTTTCCACAAAGATGGGCATAAAAGGCACAACCAAGGAAATACTGGCTCCTGTCAGAAAATTACCAAACCAAGCAATACGCAGATTATCCTTCCAGTTAATCTCTGTCATCTTGGCTACCTCCCTCAAGAAGGATACGCACCTGAGTGAGAAGCTGGTTCTGATTGCCATTATTATCAAGAACCTGGCTGGCCAAATCTTTCTTTTTCTCTAAAGGCCACTGGGCTGCCAAACGAAACTCAGCTTCATCTTTGGACAACTGGCCCCTTTTCATTAAGCGTTCTACTTGGACATCTCGGTCCACATAGACCAACCAAGTCTCATCAAACCAAGCACTGTAGTCCTGCTCAAAAAGTAAGGGTATATCCATGAAAAAGATAGCCTCTGTCTGAGCCAACTGGTCTCTTAAAACAGCCAGTTCCTCACGGATAATCTCCCCTTGGATTTGCTTCGACCATTCTCGCTCTTCAGGATTTGAAAAGATAAGACTAGCCAGGAGAGGGCGATTGAGTTCTCCGCTTTCAAGGATGATTTCTTGCCCAAAGTGCTGGACTAGAGCCTGAAACAGACGACCACCAGGTTTCTGTAGTTGATGGACGACTGCGTCGGCATCCACTACTTGAAAGCCTTGCTGTATTAGAAAATTTGTCACAGTTGACTTACCAGAGGCAATTCCACCTGTGATTCCGATGATTTTTCCCATCAGCCCCTCCTTTGGCACTGAGGGCAAAAATGGGTGCCTCGTCCGCCTAGTTGGATTTTCTCAATGATGGTACCACAGCGTACACATTCTTGACCAGCCTTGTCATAGACCTGATGAAAATCCTGCATAGTTCCATCTTCACCAAAAGCGTTGGTATAGGTCCGAATGGTGGAACCACCTTTTTCAACAGCCTGTCCCAAAACAGCAATGGTCTGGTCATGAATGGCAGTCGCTTCTTCTGCTGTCAAAGTCTGGGAAGGTCTAGCTGGATGAACCTGAGCTCGCCAGAGGACCTCATCCACATAGATATTGCCAAGCCCAGCCACCAAGGTCTGGTCTAGGAGATGGGATTTGATAGGCTTTTTGGACTTGGCAAGGGCAGATTGAAAGAGCTGCAAATCAAAGTCTTCTTCGCTTGGCTCAGGACCTAATTTTTTAGAAATAAAGTAGGCGTCTAAAAGGTCAGGCGCCAAGAGTTCCATAGTACCAAACTTGCGAACATCCTCATAAACAAGGGTTCCACCGTCCTCAAACTGGAAGAAAACATGGGCATGCTTGCGTTCAGGCACTTGGTCTGGATAGTAAAAATACTTGCCTTCCATCCGCAAATGCGAAATCAAGACCTTGTCTGTCAGGTAGAAAATCAAATATTTGCCACGACGTCCCATTGACTCAACCACTTGACCAGGCACTTCCTTTCGAAACTCGTCCAAATCCGTCTTAATCATCTTGGGATAACGAATTTCTACACTCGAAATCTTCTTTCCCAAAATCAATTTTTCCAAGCCACGTCGAACAGTTTCAACCTCAGGTAATTCAGGCATAGGTCCTCCTCCTGTAAAAACAAGAAGCAGGCATGAGCCCACCTCTACTTAGTATTCTTTTTCGTTGTAACCAAAATCAGCAAGATCTAATTTCTTATCGCGCCAGTTTTTCTTGACCTTGACCCAGGTTTCTAGGAAAACCTTGTCTCCTAGCATGAGTTCAATATCACGACGAGCCATGCTACCGATTTTCTTAAGCATAGCACCACCTTTACCGATGATAATCCCTTTTTGACTATCACGCTCGACCATAATTGTTGCACGGATATGAACCTTGTCTGTTTCTTCGTCTCGTTTCATAGAATCCACAACTACTGCGACAGAATGCGGAATCTCTTCACGAGTTAGGTGCAAGACTTTCTCGCGAACCATTTCTGAAACCAAGAAACGCTCTGGATGGTCTGTGATTTGGTCAGACGGGAAATACTGGAATCCTTCATCCAGATTTTCACTCAAAATATCCACTAGACGAGAGACGTTATTCCCTTGAAGAGCTGAGATTGGAACGATTTCCTTAAAGTCCATTTGATTACGAAAATCATCAATCTGAGACAAAAGCTGGTCTGGATGAACCTTATCAATCTTGTTCACCACCAAAATCACAGGAACCTTGGCAGCCTTGAGACGCTCGATAATCATATCGTCTCCCTTACCACGCGCTTCATCAGCAGGCACCATAAAAAGAACAGTATCCACTTCACGAAGGGTGCTGTAGGCGGATTCGACCATGAAATCTCCAAGAGCTGTTTTAGGTTTGTGAATCCCTGGTGTATCAATAAAGACGATTTGTTCCTTATCAGTCGTGTAAATTCCCATGATTTTGTTGCGCGTTGTCTGCGCCTTGTCACTCATGATGGCAATCTTTTGCCCCATAACGTGATTTAAAAAGGTTGACTTCCCAACATTGGGACGTCCTAAAATGGCTACAAAGCCTGATTTAAAAGTCATAATTTCCTCTTACTGTTTAAAATAATAAATCCCAGATTCGTGGGAGAAAAATCAATGCGCCTGTTAAGGCTGCGAAAAGAGAGACCACTAATACCGCGCCAGCCGCCATATCCTTGGCATTTTTAGCCAGCATGGAAAAGTGATAGTGACTGGCCAAATCCACCACATTTTCAATAGCAGAATTGATAATTTCAAAAGCTACTACCAAGAAAATGCTCAATAGGAGAAAGAGCCACTCGATTCGTGACACCTGAAAAACAAAACCTGCAAGAATGACTACAAGAGCCGTCACTGCATGTTTTCGCATATTGCGTTCTTCCTTGATGGCAGTAAAAATTCCTATGAGAGCAAATTCTAAACTGGATATCAGGTCACGATTTTTCCATTTTCGTTTATTGTCTTGTGAGTCCATAGGCTGTCAAAATTTCTTCTTGTAAACCGAACATCTCCGCTTCTTCTTCCGGAGTGTAGTGATCATAGCCGTTGATATGTAAAAAGCCGTGTACTGCCAAGAAGCCCATCTCACGCTCAAAGCTATGTCCATATTCCTCAGCTTGCTCATGAGCCTTATCAACAGAGATGAAAAGTTCCCCAATATAGGCATCAAACTCAGACATCATCTCTGCCAATTCTGGATTTTCCAGCAAATCCTCTTCGTCAAAGGCAATTTCCAACTCTGGCTTATACTCAAGGCTGATGACATCTGTCGGACGGTCGGTGTCACGGTACTCCAGATTGAGTTCATGACTACGTTCATTGGTCACAAAGGTAACTGCCATCTCCTTGTCTTCTTTGCCTAATTTTTGGGCTGCAAATCCCAAAATTTCTTGGGTTTGTTGCAACATTTCTTTTGAAACTTGACCAGTTTCATCTACCATTTCAATATACATGTGCTTCTCGTTTCTCTTTACTTGGCTTTATTATACCACATTTCCATGATTTTATTCTACCTTTTTGATATAATACTATGGAATACAATCACAAGGAGAGAACGATGTCATTTGACGGATTTTTTTTACACCACATGGTTGAGGAATTGCGAAGAGAGTTAGTGAACGGTCGCATCCAGAAAATCAATCAGCCTTTTGAACAAGAGTTGGTCTTGCAAATCCGTAGCAATCGCCAAAGTCATCGCCTGCTCCTTTCTGCCCATCCAGTTTTTGGACGCATTCAGCTGACCCAAACGACTTTTGAAAATCCAGCTCAACCTTCTACCTTTATCATGGTTTTGAGAAAATATTTGCAGGGTGCCCTGATTGAGTCGATCGAGCAAGTGGAAAATGACCGTATTGTGGAAATCACAGTTTCCAATAAAAACGAGATTGGAGACCATATCCAGGCTACCTTGATTATCGAGATTATGGGTAAACACAGTAATATTCTACTGGTTGATAAAAGTAGCCACAAAATCCTCGAAGTCATTAAACACGTCGGCTTTTCACAAAATAGCTACCGCACCTTGCTGCCAGGGTCTACCTATATCGCTCCGCCAAGTACGAAATCTCTCAATCCTTTTACGATCAAGGACGAGAAACTCTTTGAAATCCTGCAAACACAGGAAACGACAGCTAAACATCTTCAAAATCTCTTTCAAGGTCTGGGACGTGATACAGCAAATGAATTGGAAGGTCTGCTGATTAGTGATAAACTGTCTACTTTCCGTAACTTTTTCAGTCAAGAAACCAAGCCTTGCTTGACAGAGACTTCTTTCAGTCCAATTCCTTTTGCAAATCAAGTAGGAGAGCCTTTTACTAGTCTTTCTGATTTGTTGGACACCTACTATAAGGACAAGGCTGAACGCGACCGCGTCAAACAGCAAGCCAGTGAACTCATTCGTCGTGTTGAAAATGAACTGCAGAAAAATCGACATAAGCTGAAAAAACAGGAAAAAGAGTTACTGGCGACAGACAATGCGGAGGAGTTTCGCCAAAAAGGAGAATTGCTGACAACCTTCCTCCACCAAGTGCCTAATGACCAAGACCAGGTTATCTTAGAAAATTACTACACTAATCAACCTATCACCATTGCGCTTGATAAGGCTCTGACTCCCAACCAGAATGCCCAACGCTATTTTAAACGTTACCAGAAACTCAAAGAAGCTGTCAAATACTTGACTGATCTGATTGAAGAAACCAAGGCCACTATTCTCTATTTGGAAAGTGTAGAAACCGTCCTCAACCAAGCTGGACTGGAAGAAATCGCTGAAATCCGTGAAGAATTGATTCAAACTGGCTTTATCCGCAGAAGACAACGGGAGAAAATCCAGAAACGCAAAAAACCAGAACAATATCTAGCAAGCGATGGCAAAACCATCATCTATGTCGGCCGAAACAACCTACAAAACGAGGAGCTAACCTTTAAAATGGCCCGCAAGGAGGAACTTTGGTTCCATGCCAAGGACATTCCTGGAAGCCACGTTGTCATCTCAGGCAATCTTGACCCATCTGATGAAATCAAGACAGACGCAGCAGAGCTGGCTGCCTTCTTCTCTCAAGGGCGCTTATCAAATCTAGTTCATGTAGATATGATTGAAGTCAAAAAACTCAATAAACCAACTGGTGGAAAACCAGGATTTGTCACTTACACAGGACAAAAGACCCTCCGTGTCACACCAGAACCAGAAAAAATCGCATCCATGAAAAAATCCTGATTTTACTTGAAATCAGGATTTTTAACTTACACTCAATGAAAATCAAAGAGCAAATTAGGAAACTAGCCGCAGGTTGCTCAAAGCACTGCTTTGAGGTTGTAGATAAGACTGACAAAGTCAGTTACATAGATAATCTAAGCGACGTTGACGTAGTTTGAAGAGATTTTCGAAGAGTATTACTACTTACTCAAATCATATCCAATAATAGGACTAATCTTTGCCACCTAGTTTCTCATTGATTTTCATCATCACACTAGCAATTTTTTCACCCCAATAAGGGTCTGAGGCATATTCTACATTCATACCAGACGCCTTGTTTCCAAGGAAAGTTCTGCCCCTATCGATATAATTTTCCTTAATCCACTTGGTTGCACCTAAAATTCCCTTATCCACATCATCAAATGTCTTGGCAGAAAGGTAAGGGGTCGTATCATAGGCTGTAATTCCAAAGAAATTATTCTTATCTTTGGCAATCTTACTTCTTCCCCAGTCGCTTTCTAAGGCACTATGGGCAAGGAGATAGAGGGCATTGATATGGTAATGTTCTTCGGCTTCCTTAAAGGTAGCTCCCTTGTTCTCCAAAAGGCTATTGTTAATGTTTAGCAAACTAAATACCTTATCCAATTCTTCAGCACTGTAGTTTGTAGCCTCTGTCAAATCTTTAAAAAGGAAGGGATTTTCAAGCTTAAAACCATCAAAATGCAGCCCATCTGCCGAATAATATTTCTTGCCTACTTCCATATCAGAAAGATGAGCAGCTACTGGGATACTAGCATTCTGAGCCACATAGTGATAAAAACGATGTCCATCACTCTCATAATAAGGGATAAAATCCTTACTAGTATCTAGCGCTTGTAAATCTTCTGTTTTCATATAGCCTGACAAACCAGAAATAGTAATAGCCAGGCGCTTGTCATCACTTTTTCTATCCTTATCCAGCCAAACAACACTACCTTGCGATATATAGGACAGCTTTTCACCATCTGCATTATAAACATTTGCTGTGACAGGTACTACTTGATAGTAAGCAGCATTTTCGTTTGTAGTTTTTTCTCCAAGCCATTTACCATCGCTTCCGAGCTGATAACCATCTACTGTCTCATTTTTCGCCATGTAGCCACCAGATTTGAAGTAGTACCAGGCTTGATTTTTAGAATCGTATACCCATTCTTTTTCAGCCATTTTGCCATCAGACTTGAGGTAAAACCATGACTCTTTATCCCAAATCCATTCATCTTTTGCCATATAGCCACCAGATTTGAAGTAGTACCAAGCTTGAATTTTAGAATCGTAGACCCATTCTTTTTCAGCCATTTTGCCATCAGATTTGAGATAAAACCATGATTCCTTATCCCAAATCCATTCATTGGCTGCCATATAGCCACCGGATTTTAGATAATAATAGTGACCATTTTTGAAAATCCATTCTTTGTCAGCATGTTTTCCATTTTCTTTGATGTAAAACCAAGATTGGTATTGTTTGTCAAAAAGCCAACCTTGCTGTACTTTGGCACCACTGGCATTCACATAAGCCTGGTCAATCCACTGACTTGTCAGTAGATAACCACCAGATTTAAAATAATAGTCCTTCCCTTTAATTTGGAGCCATTCTTTCTCTGCGTGCTGTCCATCTGCTTTGATGTAAAACCAAGCGTCGTATTGAGAGTCATAGACCCAGTCTTCTATTACTTTGGCACCTGTTGCACCGACATAGGAAGTTCCTACCCAAGCATTTCTTTTCATCTTCCCATTTTGGTCAAGATAATAGAGGACTCCCTTGTCTTCTACCCATTCTGACTTGGCCATATAGCCACCAGATTTGAGGTAAAAATAGTCGTCACCTTGTTTCAGCCATTCATTTTCAGCATAGTTGGCATCTGCTTTTATATAAAACCAAGATTGATAATGAGCATCAAAAACCCACTCATTCGCTGCTTGACTGCCATCTGCTTTCAGGTATTGTTTTCCTTGCCAAGTACCATCACTGGCCATTACACCCTCTGGACTAGCTAAGAAAAATAGCAGGGCTAAAAAAATAAATCTTACTCTCTTCATTAACCTTCTTCCTCTGTTCTTATTTATTTTATTGTACCAAAATTCTCTGAAATTCATATTACAAACTAATAAAAAATCAAGAACAGATTGATTGCAGTTTACCTCAGAGACTCTTTTACTTCCTTGCGGAGATTTTCCAGACTGCTAATGCCGTATTTGTCCATGACTTTTGGTAAATTTTCGATGATATCAGGACAGGCATATGGATTGGTAAAGTTGGCTGTTCCAACTCCGATGGCAGATGCTCCAGCCAGATACATTTCTAGGGCAGCTTCAGCCGAATCCACTCCTCCCATTCCAATGATGGGAAGGTCTGTTGTTTGAGCGACTTGGCGGATGAGTTTGAGGGCTACTGGAAAGACTGCTGGACCAGACATTCCACCTGTTCCATTGGCCAAGATTGGTTTTCTTGTTTTGAGGTCAAAGCGCATTCCAACTAGAGTATTGATCATGGTTAAGCCGCTTGCTCCCGCATCTTCTGCAGCTTTTGCGACAGTAACAATATCGGTCACACTAGGGGTTAATTTGACATAAACTGGTACATCAGAAGCCTCTACAGCTGCTTTCACCACATCATAAGCCAAATCTGGGTCTTGACCAATCAAGAGTCCATGATTACAGTGATCTACGTTGGGACAAGAAATATTGAGCTCGATAGCCTTCACATTAGCTGCCTTGGAAATCCCATGAGAAACAGCAGCATACTCTTGTTTTGAAAAACCAGCCACATTGGCAATAATGGGAAGATTTGGATATTCTCTTTCCAACCAAGGTAGCTTTTCAGCCAAAACAACCTCCAAACCAGGATTTTGCAAGCCAATTGCATTAAGCATACCAGCAGGTGTCTCTGCTACCCTTGGAGTTGGATTCCCAAAACGTGGTTCAAGAGTTGTCGCCTTGATCATAATAGAACCTAAAAGGTCTAAATCATAGTACTTGGCATACTCTTGTCCAAAACCAAAACAGCCTGATGCTGGAATAATCGGATTTTTCAAATCCAAACCAGGTAGAGAAACTTGTAAACGATTTCTAGTCATGATTTTCTCCTTATAATACAACTGTTCCTGTGCGGAAAACAGGGCCATCTTCACAGACACGTTGGCTGACCGTCTCGCTTTCTGGCACTTTTAGTACGCAGGCATAACAAGCTCCCATCCCACAAGCCATACGAGATTCCAGAGATAGATAGGCTCTTGGGTGGTCATAAAAGGTTTGATTGATATACTTCATCATTCCAGGCGCCCCACATGAGTAAACAGCATCAAACTGACTGTCTAAGTCATTGATAACAACGGAAACATTTCCCTTAATACCATAAGAACCATCATCTGTCGTTACAAAGACTTGACCATATTGGGCCAATTCCGTCTCTAAAATAACAGCATCCTTGTTCGCAAAACCGAGGACAGTCACTACTTTCACACCACGTGCATGCAATTCCTTGGCTACTTCAAGCAAGGGCGGAACACCAATCCCCCCACCAACAAGGAGAACCTGGCTCTGCTCATCAAGGTCAGACAAGTCAAAACCATTCCCCTGAGGGCCCATCACATCAAGAGTATCTCCTTGACTTAAGGTTGAAAAAATAGCTGTCCCAGCCCCTTCAATCCGATAAATAAGACGACACTGCTTCTTAACCTTATCAATAGACGAAATTGAAATAGGACGACGCAAAAGATGGGCATCATCAGGCACACGCAGATGAAGAAATTGGCCTGCTCGCATGGCTTCAACCATTTCCCCTTCTAGGACTAGTTCAAAGATTGCTGGCGCGATTTCCTCCTGTGCAACCACCTTCATGGTTTCCAAACGAATGGCACCCAAACGTTTCTTACATGTGGGATTCATGACTTTTCCTCCTTAAATTTTAAGGGAACCAGACAAAGAAAAGACCTTGCTAGTGCAAGGCCTCAGTTAAAATCGTACAACAGAAGAGAGCACACTCAAAAAGTCTCCTCTAGAAAATTGTACTATTCTTTTATCTGACACCTTGTGAGTCTCTCTGGACTCCCCTTAAAGGTTAAATTTTTATTAGTATACTCTTTCAGCTAAAAAAAGTCAAGTAGAAAACGAACATTCTACTTGACTTGACGAGATTATTTTTCACGAATGACTTCGACCTTATATCCATCAGGGTCTTTGACAAAGTAATAGTTAGGTGCAGTTCCTGGTAGACCATTTGGCTCAGTAACCTCATAGCCTTTGGCACTGTGCTCTTGATGAAGTCCCTCAAGATCAGGTGTACTTAGGGCGATATGAGCAAACCCATCTCCAACCACATAAGGGCCGTGATCGTAGTTATAAGTCAACTCCAACTCATAGTCATCACCCTCAAGACCTAGATAGACAATCGTGAAGGCATGGTCTGGAAAATCTCTGCGACGCAATTCTTTAAAACCAAAAGCATCTTGATAGAATGCAATTGATTTTTCAAGATTTTCTACTCGCAAGCAAGTATGTAGCATTTTTGAAGCCATATTTTTCTCCTTTATTTTTAAAAAGACTGGGACAATCCTGTTCCAGTCTTATCTGTTATTATTTACCAAGTTTTGCTTTAGCTGCATCTGCAAGAGCTGTGAAAGCTGCTGCATCGTTAACAGCCAAGTCAGCAAGCATTTTACGGTTAACTTCGATCTCAGCCAATTTCAAACCATGCATCAATTGTGAGTATGAAAGTCCGTTCATACGAGCTGCCGCGTTGATACGAGTGATCCACAATTTGCGGAAGTCACGTTTTTTCTGACGACGGTCACGGTATGCATAGTAGTAAGAGTTCATTACTTGTTCTTTTGCAGTACGGAACAAGATGTGTTTAGCTCCATAGTAACCTTTTGCTAATTTAAGAATACGTTTACGACGTTTGCGTGATACAACGCCACCTTTAACACGTGCCATGTTTTATTTCCTCCAAATATTTCCTAGAATTGTTTACTTACAGTCAAGCTATTATTTCAAGCGAGTAAGCATTGCTTTGATACGTTTGTAATCTCCTGAATGCACCATAGATGCTTTACGAAGATGACGACGTTGTTTCTTAGTTTTTCCGTGGAAACGGTGAGAAGTGTAAGCACGGAAACGTTTAAGTCCACCAGAACCTGTACGTTTGAAACGTTTAGCTGATGCGCGGTGTGTTTTTTGTTTTGGCATGATTTTTTCTCCTTTATTTAACTTTCTGACAATTATTTTTTGTCAGTTGCTGGCGCCAATTGCATGAACATTTGACGTCCATCCATTTTAGCACGTTGTTCGATGATGGCAATATCTTGAGTTGCTTCAGCAAACTCGGCTAAAACTTTTGCACCAATCTCTTTATGGGTAATCATACGACCCTTAAAGCGAATAGATACCTTAACTTTATTTCCTTTTTCAAGGAATTTGCGTGCATTGCGAAGTTTTGTATCAAAGTCACCCTTGTCAATCGTTGGACTTAGACGAACTTCTTTCACAGTAACAACACTTTGTTTTTTGCGTTGTTCTTTTTGCTTCTTCTGGTACTCAAATTTGAACTTACCGTAGTCCATAATTTTTGCAACAGGCGGTTTGGCTTGGGGTTGAATCAATACTAGGTCAACATTAGCGTTATCGGCCAAAGCTTGCGCTTCACTGAGTGGCTTAATGCCTAGCTGTTCTCCTTCAAGACCAATCAAGCGAACTTCACGTACACGAATCTCATCATTGATGAATAAGTCTTGCTTTGCTATGGTTTTCACCTCTTTTGTTTTATTAGAGAAAAACAATAGCGGACTCGTAAATATACAAGCCCGCACGTTATGATAGCGTTTCTTAGAAACTTTTCATCCGTAGGGCCAGGCAACTTAATGTCACAAGGCGAGAAGCTCTCACTTCTGCTTTTCTCAACTTTTATATGATACCAAGTTTTCTAGCTCTTGTCAAGATAAAAAGTTATTTTTTTGAAAAGTTTTGGAGACTAAAGAACCGTTTCAATCTTCCAACTATTCCACCCCTTAAAGCGTATAGCTCCTTGCTGGTCAGTTCGGTAAACTTTGCTATTGATATCTTCCAGTCGGGTCAAGGTTTCCTGATGGGGGAGTTTCGTTCGATTGTTCTTTCCAACTGAGATAAGAGTCATCTCTGGTTTGAACTGTTCTAGAAAAGCTGAACTTGATGAATTTTTAGAGCCATGTTGGCTAGCTTTCAAAACATCCACCTCTAGGTCAGGATATTGCTTCAGCAAGTCCTTCTCTCCTTTCTCCTCCAAATTTCCAGTGAAGAGAAAGTGCTTATCCAAGAGTTTCCCATAAAGAACCAGGGAATCTTCATGACCTCCATCTCCAATTTTCCTTGGATATAAGACTTCTAACTCACTTCCAAAAATTGGCAAGTTCTCTCTTGCTGTCACACTACGCACCTTGGTTTGAGTTGCCTGTAGTACTGCAACAAATTCCTTCTGTTTCAAACTGCCTTTGGACACTAAAATTTCGACTACATGGAAAGCCTTGGTCACCTCCAACAAATCTCCAACATGTTCCTTGTCCGTATTTGTCAAAATCAGCTGGTCAATCTTGGCCACTCCTCGACTTTTAAGATAAGGTATCAAGCTTCTCTGTGCATTGCTGGTCGTCGCCTTTTCTTGCCAAGCCTCAATTTTCTTATCAGATTCTGCCTTGCCTCCCACATCTATGAGAATGGTTTTACCAGTTACATCCCGTAGGAAAAGACTTTCGCCTTGCCCAACATCCATCATAGTGATTTCATTTTCCAGTGGATGCTTGGTAAGGAAAAAGAGACCTGTAACCAATAAGCTCAATACCGTTAGCCTTTTAATGTTTTTCCTCAAATCATAGACTAAAGTCAAGGAAATTAACAATAAAATTAAAAGCCATGCATTAGGTTGTCCAAAGACTAGAGGTCTACTTGCCACCTGTGAGACCAAGCGAATAATGCTCTCTAACCATTCAAAAATAAAATTAAGCTGAATGACTGGATAGAGAAAGGAAAGGGCAAATAAGATAGACAAGAGCGGTAAGAAGACCAAGTCAAAAAGAAAGGAAAAGACAAAGGTCAAAAGGATAGACCAAGGTTGAAATTCCGCAAAATAGAAGGATAGAATGGGTAATATTCCCAAAGAAATAACCAGACTTTCTCTGGCAATAGCCTTAAGCCCCTCCTCTTCTTTGCTGGTCATGGTCAGGATAAAAGCATAAGCGCAGGACAAAACTCCTCCTGCAGTCAGGAAAAAGTTGGGCATGATAATAAAGAGTACAAACACCGTCAAGGCAAAATTATCCAAGCCCTTAACACCATGTTGAGCCAGTAACTTTTGTAAGAGACTGCGAATGACCGAGGCTGAAAATCCTGTTAGCCCTGCATAAATAAGGGAAAAGGGATAAGTCAGCCACTTCAACTTTTCTTGGGTCAAGCCCAATCGTAAGAGAAGTTTCTTAAATCCATCCATGAAAAAGCCTACCTGCATCCCCGACAAGGCAAAGAGGTGGATAATTCCTAGACTGGAATAAAGCTCATTCATCTCCTCGAAATCTGTGTCCAGATGCCCTAGCAAGAGCCCTGTCATGTAATTGCGCATAGGGTCTGGAAAATGCGTCTTAATCCAAACCACAGCCTTTCGGCGTAAACTGGATAGATTTTCTCCTATATCCCAACTGCTAACCTTTTGAAGTGACTGGATTTTTTTGATATTGAGAGTCTGGTAAATCCCTTGAGTTTTCAGATAGGCTTGGTAGTCAAAGCCACCAAAATTTCTCTGCCCTTCTGGCTCCGAAAGCTTCCCTTCTAGTTCTATATTATAAAGGTCTGTCAATGTTTGAAAGGCTTCTTTTTCTTCCTCAGACTGGAGTTTATGGTAGACTTGAAAAATGCGTCCATCAGACTTGCCACGAAAGGATAGACTGTCACCATTGACCTTAATAGTGTCAGGCAAAATCCGCACCCTCTCAACAGAATCCGCTAAGTTTTGACTCGCTTGACTCTGTTGCCAATTTTGAAACAGAAACCAGAATCCAAAGATTCCGCAAAGCAGTAGAACTTTACTAGCTGATTTCCACGAAAATTGGAAAAAAAGACAGACTAGCAGAAAAACGAACCCCAACAAAGCAAGATAGGATGCTGAGAAAATAGCGTAGTAAAGCCAGAGCAATAGAAAACTCAGATAGATTAGGGGAAGGGGGAAATTTTTAATCCACTGCAACATAGTCTTTTAACTTTTCTATAGTCTTGGCACCAATGCCAGAGACCTTTTTGAGCTCGTCTACTGACTTGAATTTCCCATTTGACTCACGATGGTCGATAATGTCCTGAGCTCGTTTTCCTCCCAGTCCCTTGACCTGTTTAAGCTCTTCCAGACTGGCCTTGTTGAGATTGACCTTCTTTTCCTTGCTTGTTGAAGAAGCCGTCCCAGAACCTGCCTGCTGACTAGCTGATTCTTCTCCCTTAGTGGGAACGTAAACCAGAGCCTCGTCACTAACTTTCTGAGCTAGATTAAGCGACTTGCTGTCTGCTTGCTCTGTCAAGCCACCTGCCTTCTGAACAGCGTCATTGACTCGACTACCTACAGGCAAATCATAAATCCCTGGCGATTTAACAGCCCCCTTCACATCTACTGTGATTAGGTCTTGTTCAAGGGGTTCTTCCTTTTCGAATACCGAATCCTTGGAAACAGCTGCAACTTCTGCCTGCAAATTCGTTTCTTTTACAGGTGTTTGTGGAGCTGGTTTTAGCAGGAAAAATCCTCCTACAAGTAAGCCCAGACCAGTACAGATGACAATGATTTTATACTCTTTGATTTTCTCGATAATTGCTTCCATATTTTCTCCTCTCTTAGATTATTCGTAAGAGAAAGAAAAAACAGTCGAAAATTTCTTTTCAACTGCTTATTTATTTGCAAAATAGTCTTCCTTGGTCAAGACATAATGAACTCTTGTAACGATTCGGCCTTTTTCATGCTGGTCCATACAAGCATAAGCTTCTTCGTGGGAAAAACCCATTCCTGATTTCTCCATGACCTTTCCTGACGCGGGATTGTCCTTATCGTGAAGGGCAATCAACTTATTCATTCCTATCTTCTCAAAAGCTAGCTCAATCACAGCACGATTGGCTTCTGTCGTCAATCCTTGATTCCAATATTTTTTATTGATAATGTAACCAATAGCTGCCTTCTTAAGAACAGAATCAATTTTGTGCAAGTCAATGGTTCCAATAAATTTGCCATTGCATTTCAGTTCTATTCCCCAACTCCCTAATGGATTGGCTAAATAAAACTGAGCAATATTATTTTTAGTTTCTTCTAAATTTTGATTGGTTAGAAAAGTGTAACGTGTATTATCCTTATCCGAGGCATACTCAAACATAGCTTCCGCATCATCCAAAGTTACAGGTCTAAGCAATAAACGCTCAGTCTCGACTATGGGATACTGGGCTAGTTTTAAAAAGATTGATTCCATACGTTTCCTCCACTTGAAAAGTTTCTAACTAATATAAGGATATTGAATGAAATATTTAAAACGCAAATTTATACTTGGTATTGAGATAACTTTAAGTACAAAAGAACTATCCTTCAGATAGAGGTTGAGGATCTAATTCTTCACTCTCTTCTTTTTTAACTGGAGTTGGTTCATAAGCTCGAATAATCTGAGCGACAACTGGATGGCGAACCACATCCTTGGCTGAAAAATGAACAAAGTCGATTTGGTGAATGTTCTTTAGTTTCTCTTGAGCGTCAATCAAACCGGACTTGACATTCCGCGGTAGGTCAATCTGACTGATATCTCCATTGACAATCATCTTAGAATTAAAACCTAAACGAGTCAAGAACATTTTCATCTGCATGATGGTCGTATTTTGCGCCTCATCCAGAATGACAAAGGCATCATCCAAGGTCCGGCCACGCATATAGGCAAGGGGCGCGATTTCGATAATTTCACGCTCCATGAGACGGGTCGTTTGGTCTTTGCCGAGAATCTGATACAAGGCATCGTAAACAGGTCGAAGGTAAGGATCTACCTTCTCCTTAAGATCACCCGGAAGAAAACCTAGACTTTCACCTGCTTCCACTGCTGGACGAGTTAG
The DNA here is from genome assembly GCF_001070715.1 of Streptococcus pseudopneumoniae. Taxonomy (GTDB): domain Bacteria; phylum Bacillota; class Bacilli; order Lactobacillales; family Streptococcaceae; genus Streptococcus; species Streptococcus pseudopneumoniae_H. The sequence continues at coordinate 7,559 of NZ_JVRR01000073.1, read as the reverse complement.
GATAATCCTCTTGACCTGCCCACGTTTAAGGGCAGTTACTGCCAAGGTCACTGCAAGGAAGGTCTTCCCTGTCCCTGCAGGTCCAATTCCAAAGGTCACATCATGCTGTTTGACACTGTCCACATAAAGTTTTTGACCTAGAGTTTTGACGCGGATAGGCTTCCCTGTATTATCCTTGATAATTTCTTCTTCGTAAAGGGCGACAAACTTGTCGATTTCATCGTTTTTGACCATGCTAATCGCAGTCACCACATCTGGTGTGCCAACAGTCATCCCACGATTTACCAAGACCATCAATGCCTGGATAACCTGACGAGCTTCCTCACAGGCAGTCTCTTCTCCCAAAACCTGCACAATCTCCGTACGGGCATGAATCACCACATCAAGCTCTTCTTCCATCAAACGAAGATGGCGTTCATTGGAACCAAAAAGATGAAACAAGTCATCTGGATGACTCAGTTGAATGTCAATTGAATGTTCCTTCAAATAAAGAACCTCTCTAATCCTTTTATTTCTTTTTATTATAGCAAAGGGGTGGAGAAATTACTAGCCCAAACCCAATGAATCATGCTAGTGTTCTAAGTATTCTTGCCAGATAGCGTCAAAGTCTCCTAGGTTAAAAGAGAAACTGGCATGTTCCTCTAAAAAGCGACTCACCTCATCAAAATCATCGGTGTGTTTTGGGAAGGAAGACTCTTCAAAAGCTAGGTCTGCCAAGATAGCTTTGGGACTGTTACTTTTAGGATTGCGCTCGGTCATGAGCCAAGTGTAAAATGATTTTCTCATAAGTCTCCTTAGATCAACTCTGTCCCAAACTGGTCTTGCTTGATTTTACCAGCCTTCATCAAACCACCGAGTGCTTTCTTGAACTGACCTTTAGAAATGCCAAAGGTTGCCTTGATATCCTCAGGGGATGACTTATCATTCAAGGTCATAAAACCGCCATTGCTTTCCAAATAAGTCAAAATCATCTGGGCATCATTTTCCAACATTTCAAAAGAACGTGGTTTGAGGGAGAGGTTCAACGTGCGGTCCACTTCACGGAAACCAATAACGCGCGCATCTAATACTTGCCCCAAACGTGGCTCTGCGTAGCGCTCGCTAGGATGGATAAAGCCAAGCATGTTATTTTCTGGTAGGTAGACAAAGGTTCCTGACAGCTTGAGTCGGTAAACAATGGCTGGCCAGTTTTGGTTCTGCATGTTGTTGTAGGCAGGACGAGCCAGACGTTGAAAGTCTTCTTGATAGGCCAAGAGACCCCAGATACGGTCTTTCTTGTCCACTTCAAGACGGATGTAGAGTTGGTCTCCCTTCTTAGGCCAGAGTTCCTTAAGCTCAGGGAGAATATCGAGTGACACAACGATTTCCTTGTCAGGAAGGCCTGTATCCACAAAGACACCCAAGTCCTTGCGTACTTCTGTGACACGACCCCAACCAAATTGATCCTGAGTGGCAGTCACTTCTAAAGTGGTCAAGCGGAGCTTTTGCTTCATATCTGTATAGGCGAAACCTTTGACTGTATCCCCTACTGTATGTTGACCTTCTTCCTTAGCAAGAGCATAGGTTTGACCATCCTTTTGCACAAAGTAAAAACGGTCGTTTTCATCGATGATCAGTCCAACGATAAAACTTGCAAGATTTGTATTCATATTTCCTTCTTTCGAATAAAACTCAGCCAGCAATGCCAACTGAGTTTTTCTGTTTATTTTTAGACTTCCAAAAGTTCTTTCTCTTTGTTGGCAGTCATGTCGTCGATGTGTTTAACAGCATCGTCTGTTACTTTTTGAATGTCTTTTTCAAGAGTCTTCAATTCGTCTTCAGTGATTTCCTTTGCTTTTTCTTGTTTCTTGGCTTCGTCCATAGCATCACGACGGATATTGCGGACAGCCACTTTAGCATTTTCGCCGACCTTCTTCACTTCTTTAGCAAGGTCACGACGAGTTTCTTCTGTAAGAGCTGGGATAACCAAGCGAATCACAGAACCGTCGTTAGCTGGTGTGATACCAAGATCAGAAGCGTTCAAGGCACGTTCGATGTCTTTCAATGAAGACTTGTCAAATGGTGTTACTAACAAAACACGCGCTTCTGGAATCGTAATTGAAGCGATTTGGTTAAGAGGAGTTTCTACTCCATAGTATTCTACATGTACACGGTCCAGCAAGCTTGCATTGGCACGGCCAGCACGGATACCACCAAATTCACGAGCAAGTGATTGGTGAGACTGGGTCATTCTCTCTTTAGCTTTTTCAATAATTGCGTTAGCCATAATCTTTCTTATTCCTTTTCTTCGATATTATTTGAAACTGTTGTTCCGATATTTTCACCAAATACGACACGTTTGATGTTGCCTGGTTGGTTCATGTTGAAGACAACCAAGTCAATGTCGTTGTCCATTGAGAGGGTTGAAGCAGTTGAGTCCATGATACGGAGACCTTTATTGATAACGTCACGGTGGGTCAATTCTTCAAATTTAACAGCTGTCTTGTCCTTCTTAGGATCGGCATTGTAAACACCGTCGACACCATTTTTAGCCATAAGGATAGCATCTGCTTCGATTTCAGCTGCACGAAGAGCCGCTGTTGTATCGGTTGAGAAGTAAGGTGAACCAATTCCAGCACCAAAGATAACGATACGGCCTTTTTCAAGGTGACGAAGGGCACGTCCACGGACATAAGGCTCTGCCACTTGTTGCATAGCAATCGCTGTTTGCACACGCGTATCGACACCAACTTGTTGCAATGAATCTGCCATCACAAGAGCATTCATAACAGTCCCAAGCATTCCTGTGTAATCTGCCTGAACGCGGTCCATTCCTGCTTCTGCAGCAGGTTCACCACGCCAGAGATTTCCTCCACCGATAACAAGGGCAATTTCGATACCTAAGCTATGAACTTCTTGAATCTCTTTTGCGATTGTTTGAACTGTTTGGATATCAATCCCTACGCCACGTTCTCCGGCAAGGGCTTCACCTGATAACTTGATTAAAATACGTTTATACTTGGGATTCGCCATTTTCACTCTCCTTTTTTTATCCTACCTATTTTATCACAATTTCTAAGATTTTTATAGTATCATGAGCAATTCTTTCAAAAAAATTAGACTGTTAAAAATTCCTCTAAATCACTGAGGGCACGCTCAGCAATTTTTTCATAACAAGCCTTCTTATCACGGATACGCTCGCCTTCCAACTCCTTGATGATTCCAAAATTGACATTCATTGGTTGGAAATGTTTGCTGTCAGCATGGGTGATGTAATGAGCTAAGCTTCCAATCGCTGTTGTTTCTGGGAAAATTGCCTCGCTTTCTCCCTTGAAGAGACGGGCCGCGTTAATTCCCGCAACTAAGCCTGAAGCTGCGGACTCAACATAACCTTCCACACCCGTCATCTGACCAGCAAAGAAGAGATTTGGTTGTTTCTTAGACCGGTAGGTCTGCTCAAGAAGATTCGGTGAATCCATATAAGAATTGCGGTGCATGACACCATAACGAACAAACTCCGCATTCTCAAGACCTGGAATCATTTGGAAGACACGCTTTTGTTCTCCCCATTTGAGGTGGGTCTGGAAACCAACAATATTGTAGAGACTACCAGCCGCATTATCCTGACGAAGTTGCACAACCGCGTACGGTGTTTTGAATTCTCCATCACGAGGTCCTGTGTAGTCGTCTGGATACTCCAAACCGACTGGTTTCATAGGACCATAAAGCAGGGTTTTAATACCTCGTTTGGCCATGACTTCGATTGGCATACAACCTTCAAAGTATTTTTCTTTTTCAAAAGAATTGAGCGGTGCTTCTTCCGCATTAACCAAGGCTTCATGAAAATCCATAAACTCCTGCTTGGTCATTGGAGCATTGAGGTAGGCCGCCTCTCCCTTGTCATAACGAGACTTGAGATAAACCTTGCTCATATCGATGGTATTGACATCGATAATAGGCGCTGCCGCGTCGTAGAAATAGAAGCCATCTCCATCATTAAGGGCATGAATTTTTTCAGCTAGGGAATCGCTTGTCAAAGGACCAGTAGCCACAACTGTGATAACATCTGTCGGCAATTCTGTAATTTCATCACGAACTACTTCAATCAAGGGGTGGTTGACCACTTTTTCGGTCACCATTTGAGAGAAACCATCACGATCCACCGCAAGGGCTCCACCGGCAGGAACACGTGTAGCCTCAGCAGATTCCAAGATAACAGAACCCAAGCGACGCATTTCTTCCTTGAGAAGACCAACAGCATTTGTCAAAGCATCCCCACGCAAAGAATTGGAACAAACCAACTCGGCAAAATTGTCTGTTTTGTGTTGAGGTGTTGACTTGACACCACGCATTTCATAGAGTTTAACTGGAATACCACGCTCTGCGATTTGGTAGGCTGCTTCAGAACCTGCCAAACCAGCACCGATAACATTGATATAAGATTGAGACACGACACTAATACCTCTTTGGGAGTGTGAAGATAAGGTTCACATTGAAAAAGCCAATCAAACTTAAGAGTTTTCGAATTTCTTGGCTCAGGCTTAAAAAGTCCACAGGACTTTCCTCGCTCTCGAATTTCTTGGCTCAGGCTGAAAAAGTCCCCCGGACTTTTTCACTCCCACAAATCTTTCTATTTTTTTCTTCTACTAGTATAACAAAAAAAGGGAAGAAGGCAAACTTCCCTGTTTAGTCATTTTCTTGATTTTCTTCCCATTCGTGGTAAGCCCCGTAGAGCTGGCTTTTATTCCACTGGTAAATCTTAGCGACTTCCTTGATAGCTTGATTTTTCTTCATGCCTTGCTGAATACGGGCTTGGATTTCTAAGAATAAGTCCTCCTCGTCTTTTTCCTCCACATCCTGGCTGGCACCTTCAACGATGAGAAGGCATTCTCCCTTAAGTGGCGTTTCAGCTATGCTCTCTAATAACTCTGAAATGGTACCGCGTTGGTATTCTTCATAGATTTTGGTCAATTCTCTAACCAAGACGACCGAGCGGTCACCGTAGACTTCTAGCATATTTTCTAACGTATCTGACACACGATGGGGAGATTCATAGAAAATCTGAGTTTCAGGATAATCTTTTTTTGAGTCGAAAAATTGCTTTTGCTGGCCTGATTTTCTCGGTAAAAAACCATAAAAGATATGTGGCTGTGGTGCTAAACCACTGGCAATCAAGGCAGAAATTCCTGCAGAAGCACCTGGAACAGTCACAACTGCAATTTCTTCCTCAATAGCTACCTTAACCAAATCATGCCCAGGGTCTGAGATACTAGGCAAACCTGCGTCGGATACCTGAGCAATACTTTGCCCTGCTTTCAGGAAACCAATCAAATCAGGAATCTTTTCCTTGGCATTGTGCTCATGAAAACTGATCTGCTTGGTAGAAATATCAAAATGCTTGAGCAAAAGCCCTGTATTGCGCGTGTCCTCAGCTGCAATCCAGTCCACTTCTTTCAAGGTCTGGATAGCTCGAAAGGTCATATCATCTAGATTGCCAATCGGCGTTGCCACTAGGTACAGCTTGCCATAGGGAGACTGCCCCTTAAAACTTTTTTGAATCTGCATGCCTACTCCCTATATAACAACTCGTCACAGAACATACATTCCTCGTCCTGCTCTCGACGTTGTCCATAAAAATCATTACAAACGTGAAATCCATCACGGTAAATGCGACGGACACTTTCGCGAACATGCTTAGCCTTGACGGGAGCATCTGCTTCCACCTCACCCAAACGTTCGCGCAACTTAGAATTTTCCAAGCGAAGAGCTGTATTTTCCTCCACTAGGCTCTTGAGATTTTTCTTGATGGCTTCAACATCGGCCAAGGTTACCAATAACTGTTGGGAAAAATCATCCAGCGCGTCAAATAATTCTTTTTTGTCCATAAAACAGCCCTTTCCTTTCTTTATCGTTCATTTTTGAGTTTACATTTCTTTCAAGACCAGATATTCCATGGCATTTTGAAAGCTGACATTAGCTTGCCACATTTTTCTAGCTTCTAGCAAATCTTGTAAAATCACTCTTACTCTTGCTTGTAGGATATCTTGTCCACAGAGAACTTCAAGAATCCGTAAAACCTGATCTTGTTTTTCCTTGTCATCTGCCAAGCTAGCTAGTTTGGCAACTTGCAAATAACTTTCTTTTTTCTTAGCCACTAACCAAGTCAGCAGGCGTTCACTTTCATCAACCAAGGTCCAAAAACTTGCCTGATTAGCCAACTTTTCTGCTTCAGCTCTCGATTGACTAAACTGAACTAAGAGAGTTGCTTTTTTCTTGACCAGACCTGCTTGTTCTAATTGATGGATGAGTTTTTCTTCTTGTTTTTTAAAGTGAAAAATCTGCGTCCGACTTCGGATTGTCGGTAACATCTTTTCTTCATCGCTGGTCAAGAAGAAAATATAAACCTCACTCTGGGGTTCTTCGATGACCTTGAGCAGAGAATTGGCTGCGTTGGGGTGCATCTTCTCAGCTTGCTCGATAATAAAAACCTGCTGCTGGCTTTCAATCCCTGCTTGAGAAAACTGTCCCACCAATTCCCGAATGCGTTCTGTCTTAATAACCTGATTGACTGGCTTAATCAAGGTGACATCGGGAAACTCTCCCTGTTCAATCAGCTTACAATTTCGGCATTTCTCACATGGTAAAACGCCTACTTTATCCGTACAAAAGAGACTTTTAGCTAAAAATTGCGCCATTTCCAAGCTTCCAAAGAAACCTGAAAAGAGATAGGCGTGATTGAGCTGGTCTTGCTCCAAAATACGGACAAAGCGGTCAAACTGATCTGGCTGCCAGGCCTTTAGTTGATCTTGTTTCATTTAGCTAATCCCATTCTATCAAACAAGACAGCCTTGGTAGTTTCTACAACCTGCTCCAAAGGGAGACTCGCATCAATCTTGACTATGCGATTTCCTTCTTTGTCCAGAAGAGAAAGGTAACCTTGACGGACTTTTTTATGCAAGTCCAACCCTTCCAAGTCCAAACGATTGACCTCACGATTGCTATTAGCAGCAATGCGAGCCAGTCCTTCTTCCACCTCGATGTCAAAATAGAGTGTCAAATCAGGTTTAAGGCCATCTGTAGCAAAGTGATTGAGCCAGTCAATGGCGTCAATATCCAAGCCACGACCAAATCCCTGATAGGCAAGAGAACTATCGATGAAGCGATCCATAATGACCAACTTGCCAGCTTCAAGGGCTGGAAGAACTTTTTCCACCAAATGCTGTCTGCGACTAGCAATATAGAGAAGGAGCTCTGTCTTCGCATCCATCTGAGTATGACTTGGATCCAAAATTACTTCCCGAATCTTCTCCCCAATCAAGACTCCGCCAGGTTCACGGGTCGTCAGCACCTCTACCCCTTTTTCCTCTAAAATTGGTAGCAGAGCCTCTAAAACACTGGTCTTGCCTGCTCCCTCTGGTCCCTCAAGAGAGACTAAAAATCCTTTTGACATGTCTAACTCATTTCTTTTTTACTACTTCTATTCTATCAAAAAAATGGGGGTTTGTGACAATCTTTTTGTCTTCTCATTTCATACTCAATGAAAATCAAAGAGCAAACTAGGAAGCTAGTCGCAGGTTGCT
>NZ_JVRR01000072.1 GCF_001070715.1 Streptococcus pseudopneumoniae | reverse complement strand
AGTGTAAAAGAATATGAGGATCCCTTTAGGGATAGTGGTAAGTAATACTAAAGCCTCTTTGAGAGGCAAGTGACGAGTCAAGAGCAATGAGGCTTGAACAAAGTGAAAGCCAGCGTCTTTAGGCGCTGGCTGGTAATTTGGGCTTATAGCCCTGGTTCAAACCACCCGTTAGACGGGTGGTCATGATTTAACTATTATGCTTTACAAACTAGTTTAGAAGTAGTATTCTATAGGTGATGCCACTAGTAGGTATTACAAAATAGATTAGAAGGGAGAAGGGATGAAAGAAACTCAGCTATTAAAAGGTGTTCTTGAAGGTTGTGTCTTGGATATGATTGGTCAAAAAGAGCGATATGGTTATGAGTTGGTTCAGACTTTGCGAGAGGCTGGATTTGATACTATCGTTCCAGGAACTATTTATCCTTTGTTGCAAAAGTTAGAAAAAAATCAATGGATAAGAGGCGACATGTGCCCGTCGCCAGATGGTCCAGATCGGAAGTATTTTTCATTAACGAAAGAAGGAGAAGAGCGTGTCTCGGTCTTTTGGCAACAATGGGACGATTTGAGTCAAAAAGTAGAAGGGATTAAGAATGGGGGCTAAACCATGAAGAAAATGAAGTATTATGAAGAAACAAACAATTTGTTGCATGAGTTTTTTGAGGAGAATCAGCAGTATTTTGAGGAACTGTGGGATAGTTTTAATCTTGCTGGATTTCTCTATGATGAGGACTATCTCAGAGAGCAGATTTATTTGATGATGTTAGATTTCTCAGAAGCAGAACGAGATGGCATGAGTGCAGAGGATTATTTAGGTAAGAATCCTAAAAAAATAATGAAAGAGATTCTCAAGGAAGCACCACGCAGTTCTATCAAAGAGTCCCTTTTGACGCCAATTCTTGTCCTAGCGGTATTACGTTATTATCAACTACTAAGTGATTTTTCTAAAGGTCCTCTCTTAACAGTCAATTTGCTCACATTTTTAGGGCAACTTCTTCTTTTTCTGATTGGATTTGGACTTGTGGCCACAATCTTACGTTGGGGGCTAGTCCAAGATTCTCCTAAGATGAAAATTGGCACCTATATTGTCGTTGGGATTCTTGTTCTGCTAGTTGTTCTGGGATATGTAGGAATAGGAAGTTTTGTACAAGAAGGAGCATTTTATCTTCCTGCTCCCTGGGATAGTTTGTCTGTCTTTATGATTTCCCTAGTCATCAGTATTTGGAATTGGAAAGAACCGATTTTTCGTCCCTTTGTCAGTATGATTATTGCCCATCTTGTGGTGGGTTCTCTACTCCGTTATTATGAGTGGATGGGAATTTCAAATGTTTTTCTTACAAAGATTATTCCTTTAGCTGTTCTTTTTATTGGCATTTTTCTATTATTCCGTGGGTTTAAGAAGATAAAATGGAGTGAAATATAGTCAAAAAGCCGTTGCAAAGCGGTTTTTTGTTATAATGAAGGGAAGAATGTTAGAAATTTAAGGAGAAAAATTTGATGAGATACATAACTCTTGGTCAAGATGACAAAGAATTATCAGAAATTGTTCTCGGAATGATGAGAATAGAAGATAAGTCTGTAAAAGAAGTTGAAGAGCTTGTAGAAACAGCACTCTCTGTTGGAATCAATGCTTTTGACTTGGCTGATATATATGGTCGTGGTCGTTGTGAAGAACTGTTAGGTCTTGTCCTAAAAAATCGTCCAGATTTAAGAGAAAAGATGTGGATTCAGTCCAAATGTGGCATTCGCATAGAAGAATTTACCTATTTTGATTTTTCTAAGGACTATATTATAAAATCAGTAGACGGTATTTTGCAAAGATTGAAGATTGATCATCTAGATAGCTTGCTTCTTCATCGACCAGATGCTTTGATGGAATCTGACCAAGTAGCAGAAGCCTTTGATCTCCTTTATAAACAAGGTAAGGTTCGAAATTTTGGAGTTTCTAATCAAAATCCTATGATGATGAAGTTGCTTAAAAAAGATGTCAAGCAGCCGCTAACTGTTAATCAGCTACAATTGAGTGCGGCTTTTACTCCAGGATTCGAATCAGGTTTTCATGTTAATATGGAAGATAGTCAAGCAGCTATGCGAGATGGCAGCATTTTTGAATATTGCAAATTACACGATGTGGTCATTCAAGCATGGTCTGTCTTACAATTCGGGTATTTTAGAGGGAATTTTGTTGGCAATGAGAAATTTCAAGCTTTAAATCAAGTACTTGAGCGTTTAGCTATTAAATATGGAGTAACTTCTTCAACTATTGCTATTTCTTGGATATTACGCTACCCAGCCAAAATGCAGGCAGTCGTAGGTACAACAAATCCTAAGCATTTGAGAGAAGTTAGCCAAGCGACAAACTTTAATTTAACAAGAAAAGAATGGTATGAAATTTATCTTGCTGCAGGGAATAATTTGCCGTAAGTAGAAGCAGATGTAAATAAATCACAGTCAAAAAGCCGTTTTAAAGCGGTTTTTTTGTTATAATGAAGGGAAGAATTATTGATATTAAAGGAGATAAACATGACATTTGAAGAAATTCTACCTGGGTTAAAGGCTAAGAAAAAATATGTACGTACTGGTTGGGGAGGTGCTGAAAACTATGTCCAACTCTTTGATACCATCGAGCAAAATGGTGTGGCTTTAGAGGTAACTCCTTATTTTTTGATTAACGTTTCTGGCGAAGGAGAAGGATTTTCCATGTGGAGCCCGACACCTTGTGATGTTTTGGCGACGGATTGGGTAGAAGTGCATGACTAAGCGTGTACTCATTACAGGAGTGAGTTCAGGCATTGGTCTGGCTCAGGCTCGACTCTTTTTAGAAAATGGTTATCAAGTTTATGGAGTTGACCAAGATAAAAATCCACTCTTAGAGGGTGATTTTCACTTTTTACAGAGAGATTTAACCTTGGACTTGGAGCCAATTTTTGACTGGTGTCCTCAGGTAGATATTTTGTGCAATACTGCTGGAGTGTTGGATGCTTATAAACCCCTATTGGAACAATCAGCCCAGGAAATTCAAGAGATTTTTGAAATTAACTATGTGACTCCTGTTGAGTTGACTCGCTATTATTTGACACAAATGCTGGAAAATAAAAAGGGAATCATCATCAATATGTGTTCCATTGCTTCTAGCCTAGCAGGTGGAGGTGGTCACGCCTATACTTCCTCTAAGCATGCTTTGGCTGGCTTTACTAAGCAGTTGGCTTTAGACTATGCTGAGGCTGGGATTCAGGTCTTTGGTATCGCTCCGGGAGCAGTCAAGACGGCTATGACCGCTGCGGATTTTGAGCCAGGTGGCTTAGCTGACTGGGTTGCTAGTGAAACACCAATCAAGCGCTGGATTAAACCAGAGGAAGTGGCAGAAGTCAGTCTCTTTTTGGCCAGTGGAAAGGCATCTGCCATGCAGGGACAAATCTTGACAATAGATGGCGGCTGGTCTTTGAAGTAGGAGGATCTGATGGAAATCAAAAGACACTTTGGAGTCTACGCTGTTTGCTTTGAAAATGGGAAGTTACTCTGCATTGAAAAAACGAGAGGCCCTTATCAACATCGGTATGATCTACCTGGAGGCAGTCAGCAACTTGGTGAAGGACTGACGGAAACGCTGACTAGAGAAGTTATGGAAGAGACGGGATATACTGTTAGAAGTTATTCCAAAAAAATGCATCGTCACTAGTCTTGAAGGTTAAGTCTGAATTATTAGGATTTCCAGAATTAGATATGACAAGCTGTAGAAATTGGAAGGTGAAGTAGGGGGATAATGGAACTATTTAAAACATGGAAGAAAAATATGGTTCTCTATGGTCTTAAATCTCAAATTGGAACTATCTACCGAAACAATGATAGGACAACAAGCTTTTATGATGTTGGGAATTTTCTATACCTAGCAGGGGAGTTGGATTCCAGATTTTGGGAAGATTTTGTTAGAAAATATGGTTTAGATTATAAGATTATTATTTCAGAAAATACTAATTGGCAAGATTTTCTGCATCGGAAAGTGGGGCTAAATTCTTTTACTCGCTATTCTTTTAAAGATAAGGCAAATTTTCAAGTTAAATTTCTAAATGATCTAGTTACTCATTTAGAGGAAGATTACAATATTGTGCCTATTGATAATCATATTTATAACTGCTTTTCTACGGAAGAATGGTCACAGGATTTACAGGGGGATTTTGAGTCCTATCAGGATTTTGTTTTAAAAGGTGGATTTGGCTTTGTGATTCTTAAAAATAATGAACTGATTGCTGGGATTTCCTCAGGGTTAGTTTACAGTGAAGCAGTTGAAGTGGAAGTTGCAACTAGACCAAACGAACAAGGAAATGGATTTGCTAAAAAGCTTGGTGCTGCAATGATTCTAGAGAGTTTAAATAGAGATATGTTTCCACTTTGGGATGCTCATAACGATGCTTCCAAAAAAGTAGCAGAATTTTTAGGATATGAGTTAGCTGAACCTTATGAAGCTTTTGAACTAGAGGAAAATTTCATATAATTATATATGATATTGTATCTTTTAAGACGAGGTGAATGGCTATGAAAAATCAACTTGCCCTTAGTGGCGAAAAAATTCTTGAAAAAATTTATCCTCAACTATTTCACCACGTCGGCATGATTCGTGGGGAATATTTGTTGAGAGAGCTTAATCAAAACATCATATTAGCAAGTTGTCAGCAATTTGTAAAAGATTATCTAGACACTATTTGTTCCTTGTACTCGGATGAAGAGGTCTGGTATCGTTTTTCAGAATTAACGAATACAGAAGCCAATTGTTTAGAGGGGACTAAAGAGTACTTTGATGAAAATCATCCCTTGTTTGGCTATAGAGGAACTAGGCGTTTACTTGCGTGTTTGGATGAATTTCATGCGGAGGTACATGTCGTTACAGAAGTTTATCAAACCAATCCCAATCTTTCTCTTATTTTTCCCTTTGTTAATGATGCCGACCAATTAAAACAAGCTATTACAGTATTGCGTGAGCATGGTTTTACTGGGAAAGTCGGCACGATGATTGAATTACCGTCAGCATATTTTGACTTGTACAGAATAATGGAAACGGGCATTTCAAAGATTGTAGTTGGAATGAATGATTTGACTTCTTTTGTTTTTGCGACTGTGAGAAACAGTCAATGGCATGATATGGAAAGTCCAATAATGTTAGATATGCTAAGAGATATGCAGGATAAAGCAGGGATGAAAAAGATTGATTTTGCTGTAGCAGGCTATCTGAATACTTCTTTCATACAAAAAATGAATCAGATGGATATCGAATGCATTCTCCATTACAGCTCTATTCCGGAGATTTTTGATTTAGAAATTGACCATCCAGATCATCTTAAACACATAAAAGAAGAAAGTAAAAAATTACAAAGGAGAAACCCATGACACCGCAAGAAATGTGGAATAAATACAAGCAAATCAATCCTTCAATCGGAGATGAAATCGATGCTTGGGCTTTTGGAGTGGAAGCCGATCTCTTGGCAGATTTGGTTTTAAAAGGAGAAAAGACAGCAACAGCGTCAGCCTATGACCTCTATGTACTAGAAGATGAACCCCTTCCGCAAGAAGGCACCTTTGACATCATTTTAGATAGTCAAAATCAGGCTGTCTGCATTGTCGAAATTACAAAGGTTTCTGTTGAATCCTTCAATCAAGTTTCTGATCAACATGCCTTTAAGGAAGGGGAAGGTGACAAATCTTTAGCCTATTGGCGTCAGGTTCATGAGGATTGTTTCGCCGAGTGGCTGAGAGAAGCAGGACTGACTTTTACACCTGAAAGCAAGGTTGTTTTAGAAGAATTTCGCAAGGTCTACCCACTGTAGGCTATTAGAAAGGAAGAAAGTTTTGGAAATCGCTGTCCAATCCTTTTTTCTTAGGCAAAACATGTTATAATAAGTTTGTTTGAAGAAGAGCAGCAGCTCTTAAACTTAGAATAGGAGAAAACTATGCAAGCAGTTGAACATTTTATTAAGCAATTTGTTCCTGAACATTATGATTTATTTTTAGACTTGAGTCGTGAGACCAAGACGTTTTCTGGTAAGGTGACCATCACTGGTCAAGCACAGAGTGACCGTATTTCCCTCCACCAAAAAGACCTGGAAATCGCTTCTGTAGAAGTTGCAGGTCAAGCTCGTCCATTTACAGTTGACCATGAAAATGAAGCTCTTCATATCGAATTAGCTGAGGCTGGTCAAGTTGAAGTGGTTCTTACCTTTTCTGGTAAAATCACAGACAACATGACAGGGATTTACCCTTCTTATTACACAGTTGATGGAGTCAAGAAGGAAGTCTTGTCTACTCAATTTGAGAGCCATTTTGCGCGCGAAGCCTTCCCATGTGTGGATGAGCCAGAAGCCAAAGCAACTTTTGATCTTTCTCTACGTTTCGACCAAGCAGAAGATGAATTGGCCTTGTCTAACATGCCAGAAATCGATGTTGAAAACCGTAAGGAAACAGGTATCTGGAAGTTTGAGACAACACCTCGCATGTCTTCTTACTTGTTAGCCTTTGTAGCAGGTGATTTGCAAGGTGTGACGGCTAAAACTAAAAACGGTACCCTCGTCGGTGTCTATTCAACCAAAGCCCATCCACTATCTAACCTTGATTTCTCACTGGACATCGCTGTTCGCTCTATCGAGTTTTACGAAGATTACTATGGAGTTAAGTACCCAATCCCTCAATCTCTCCACATCGCCCTTCCTGACTTCTCAGCTGGAGCTATGGAAAACTGGGGTCTTGTGACCTACCGTGAAGTTTACTTGGTTGTGGATGAGAACTCAACATTTGCTAGCCGTCAACAAGTTGCCCTTGTTGTAGCCCATGAATTGGCTCACCAGTGGTTTGGTAACCTTGTTACTATGAAATGGTGGGATGACCTTTGGCTCAATGAAAGCTTTGCTAACATGATGGAGTACGTCTGTGTGGATGCTATTGAACCAAGCTGGAATATCTTTGAAGATTTCCAAACAGGAGGTGTTCCGTCTGCCTTGAAACGTGATGCGACTGATGGTGTTCAGTCTGTTCACGTGGAAGTTAAACATCCAGATGAAATCAATACGCTCTTTGATGGCGCTATCGTCTATGCCAAAGGAAGCCGTCTCATGCACATGCTTCGTCGTTGGCTAGGTGATGCTGATTTTGCCAAAGGTTTGCATGCCTACTTTGAAAAACATCAATACAGCAATACAATTGGTCGTGACCTTTGGAATGCTCTTGGTCAAGCATCAGGTCGTGATGTTGCAGCCTTTATGGATTCTTGGTTGGAACAACCTGGTTATCCAGTTCTCACTGTCAAAGTTGAAAATGATGTCTTGAAGATTTCACAAAGACAATTCTTTATCGGTGAGCACGAAGACAAGAACCGTCTCTGGGTTGTGCCACTAAACAGCAACTGGAAAGGCTTGCCTGATACACTTGAAACAGAAAGTATCGAAATCCCTGGCTACGCAGCCCTTCTTGCTGAAAATGAAGGAGCTCTTCGCTTCAACACTGAAAATACAGCCCACTACATTACAGACTATCAAGGAGACTTGTTAGATGCTGTTCTTGCTGACCTAGTTGAGCTTGATAACACAAGCAAATTGCAAATCGTCCAAGAACGTCGCTTGCTTGCTGAGGCAGGGCACATTTCTTATGCAGACTTGCTCCCAGTCCTTGATAAACTTGCCAAGGAAGAGTCTTACCTTGTCGTTTCCGCTGTTTCTCAAGTAATTTCTGCCCTTGAGCGCTTTATCGATGAAGGAACAGAAGCTGAAAGAGCCTTCAAAGCCTTGGTTGCTAAATTGGCTCGTCATAACTATGACCGTCTTGGTTTTGAAGCTAAAGACGGAGAATCAGATGAGGATGAATTGGTTCGTCAGTTAGCCATTTCTATGATGATTCGCTCAAATGATGCAGAAGCTAGTCAAGTCGCTAGTCAAATCTTCGCAGCTCACAAGGAGAATCTTGCAGGACTTCCAGCAGCTATTCGCTCACAAGTTCTGATCAATGAGATGAAACATCATGAGACTAAAGACTTGCTAGCACTTTATCTTGATACTTATACGCACGCAACAGATGCTGTCTTTAAACGCCAGTTGGCAGCAGCTCTTGCATACAGTACAGATGCGGATAACACCCAAACCTTGATTGCTGCTTGGAAGGACAAATTTGTGGTTAAACCACAGGACTTGTCTGCTTGGTATTACCAATTCTTAGGTCATCAAGCAACTCAGGAAACAGCTTGGTCTTGGGCGCGTGAAAACTGGGCTTGGATTAAGGCAGCTCTTGGAGGAGATATGAGCTTTGATAGTTTTGTTATCCTTCCTGCTCACGTATTTAAGACTCAGCAACGCTTTGTAGAATACAAGGAATTCTTTGAACCGCAACTTTCTGATCTTGCTCTTAGCCGTAACATCGGTATGGGAATCAAGGAGATTGCAGCGCGTGTTGACTTGATTAACCGTGAAAAAGCTGCAGTGGAAGTAGTCGTTCTTCAATATGGAACTAAATAATTAAGACTAAATAAAAAGAAAACTCAGCTATCTCATATAAAATGCAGAGAGTTGAGTTTTTTTTAAGGCAAATTTGGTATAATGGTTTTAATAAGGAGGAGTTTCTCATGATAAAAATCTTATTGGTTGAGGATGACCTAGGCCTGTCAAATTCAGTATTTGACTTTTTAGACGATTTTGCGGATGTCATGCAGGTATTTGATGGGGAAGAAGGTCTCTACGAAGCTGAAAGTGGTGTCTATGACTTGATTTTGCTCGATTTGATGTTACCTGAAAAAAATGGCTTCCAAGTCTTGAAAGAATTGCGTGAAAAGGGAATTACGACACCAGTTCTGATCATGACTGCCAAGGAAAGTTTGGATGATAAGGGACATGGATTTGAACTGGGAGCGGATGATTATCTGACCAAGCCTTTCTACCTAGAAGAACTCAAAATGCGGATTCAAGCCCTTCTCAAACGTTCAGGCAAGTTTAATGAAAATACGCTATCTTATGGAGATATTCTCATCAATTTATCAACAAATACCGTTAAGGTTGAAGATACTACTGTCGAATTGCTGGGGAAAGAGTTCGATTTACTGGTTTATTTCCTTCAAAATCAAAATGTTATTTTGCCTAAGACGCAGATTTTTGATCGTCTATGGGGATTTGATAGTGACACAACGATTTCGGTTGTCGAAGTTTATGTTTCAAAAGTCCGTAAGAAATTAAAAGGAACCACTTTTGCAGAGAATTTGCAAACCTTGCGCAGTGTTGGGTATATTTTAAAAGATGTTCAGTAAACTAAAAAAAACATGGTATGCGGATGACTTTAGTTATTTTATCCGCAACTTTGGTGTCTTCACTCTGATTTTCTCCACCATGACCTTGATTATTTTACAAGTCATGCATTCGAGTCTCTATACTTCGGTGGATGATAAGCTTCATGGACTGAGTGAAAATCCTCAGGCAGTTATTCAGCTTGCGGTAAATAGGGCGACAGAAGAGATTAAAGATTTAGAGAATGCCGCTACAGATACTAGCAAGACTGAGGTGAAACCCAATGTCAGCTCCAATACGGAGGTTATTCTTTTTGATAAGAATTTTACCCAGCTCCTTTCTGGAAATCGATTTTTGGGCTTGGATAAGATTAAGTTAGAAAAGAAAGAACTAGGACATATCTACCAGATTCAAGTTTTTAATAGCTATGGACAAGAAGAAATCTATCGCATGATCTTGATGGAAACGAATATCAGTTCGGTTTCAACCAATATCAAGTATGCTGCTGTCTTGATTAATACCAGTCAGTTGGAGCAGGCCAGTCAAAAGCATGAGCAATTGATTGTGATTGTGATGGCAAGTTTCTGGATTTTGTCTTTACTTGCCAGTCTCTATCTAGCTAGAGTCAGTGTTCGGCCCCTGCTTGAGAGTATGCAGAAGCAACAGTCCTTTGTGGAAAATGCCAGTCATGAGTTACGAACTCCACTTGCAGTTTTGCAAAATCGCTTAGAGACCCTTTTCCGTAAGCCAGAAGCAACCATTATGGATGTGAGTGAAAGCATTGCATCGAGTTTGGAAGAAGTTCGAAATATGCGGTTTTTGACGACGAACTTGTTGAATTTAGCTCGGAGAGATGATGGGATTAAGCCGGAACTTGCAGAAGTTCCAACCAGTTTTTTCAATACGACTTTCACAAACTATGAGATGATTGCTTCGGAAAATGATCGTGTCTTCCGTTTTGAAAATCGCATCCATCGAACGATTGTCACAGACCAGCTTCTCTTGAAGCAGTTGATGACGATTCTCTTCGATAATGCCGTCAAGTATACTGAAGAGGATGGTGAAATTGATTTTCTTATCTCAGCGACCGATCGCAATCTGTATTTACTGGTTTCTGATAATGGAGTCGGTATTTCGACAGAAGATAAGAAGAAAATTTTTGACCGCTTTTATCGAGTTGATAAGGCTAGAACGCGCCAAAAAGGTGGTTTTGGTTTAGGATTATCCCTAGCCAAGCAAATTGTAGATGCTTTAAAAGGAACCATTACTGTCAAAGATAATAAACCCAAGGGTACAATCTTTGAAGTGAAGATTGCCATCCACACACCGTCTAAAAAGAAAAAATAAACATATCGCTCCATATGGGGCGATATGTTTATTTTTTAAGTTTTCGTTTGATAACAGAGCGTTGGACTTTTAAAACAAGTAAGCTGGATACTATTGCTGCAGGTAAGGCGAGCACAGTTGTTAATTTTAGTGATAAAAAGATAAAACTAAAGATGGCAATGCAGATACAAAAAACAGCGATATTGACAAAAAATAAAATTTCTTTGAGATTACTATCAGCTTGTGCTTCAGGTGTATAAGCTTGATAATGAGGAAGTTGCTGGTTTAATTCTTCTTGATAGTCTACCTCATAGGATTGTAATTTTCTTACGGGCATGATTCTCTCCTTAACAGTACATACCTATTTTATCATTTTTTCAGCAGAGAATTATTACAGAAAGGTTACAAAAAGAATAAAGTACCTTTTCATTTTTAAAGAATAGCTGATTTTGGAGAAATATGGTATAATTTTTCCTATGGAAAAGATTATCATTACAGCAACTGCTGAAAGTATTGAACAAGTTGAACAACTACTCGAAGCTGGCGTAGACCGTATCTATGTCGGTGAGAAAGATTTTGGCCTTCGTCTGCCAACAACCTTTAGTTATGACCAATTGCGTGAAATCGCTAAGCTGGTTCATGATGCTGATAAGGAATTGATTATTGCAGTCAATGCCCTCATGCACCAAGATATGATGGATCGTATCAAGCCTTTCCTGGACTTCTTGGAAGAAATCAAGACAGACTACATTACGATTGGGGATGCAGGTGTCTTTTATGTGGTCAATCGCGATGGTTATTCCTTTAAGACTATCTACGATGCTTCAACCATGGTGACAAGCAGTCGTCAGATTAACTTCTGGGGACAAAAGGCTGGTGCATCTGAGGCTGTTTTGGCGCGTGAAATTCCATCTGCAGAACTTTTCAAAATGCCAGAGATTTTGGAAATTCCTGCTGAAGTTTTGGTTTACGGAGCTAGCGTTATCCATCATTCTAAACGTCCGCTCTTGCAAAACTACTATAACTTTACACATATCGATGATGAAAAGACTCGCAAGCGTGACCTCTTCTTGGCAGAACCAAGTGACCCAGAGAGCCACTATTCCATTTTTGAAGACAATCATGGTACCCACATCTTTGCCAACAATGACCTTGATCTGATGACTAAATTGACAGAATTGGTGGAGCATGGTTTTACTCACTGGAAACTAGAAGGGCTCTACACTCCTGGTCAGAACTTTGTTGAGATTGCAAGACTCTTTATCCAAGCGCGTAGCTTGATTCAAGAGGGTAACTTTAGCCATGACCAAGCCTTCTTGCTGGATGAAGAAGTTCGTAAACTACACCCTAAAAACCGATTCCTTGATACAGGATTCTATGACTACGATCCTGATATGGTTAAATAAAGTAAATGATTCGTTGAGAGAAGGAAGATTTAAAATTTCTTCTCTCAATTTTTTTATTTCTTCACCATTTTCAAAAAAATCAGTAGGCTAGGATGCTCTGTTTACTGGGAATTTTAATACAAATAACCTTCTTGAGTTTGAAAATTATCCCATGTTTGCAGGTGCCAAATGGCCCTTTTTTTGGTATAATTTTTTATAATGAAAACGATTGGTAATCGCTATGTTGTGGTGGATTTAGAGGCAACTAGCACAGGTAGTAAGGCTAAAATTATCCAAGTGGGAATTGTCGTGATTGAGGACGGAAAAATCGTCGATCACTATACGACGGATGTCAATCCACATGAACCCTTAGATGCTCATATCAAAGAACTGACAGGATTGACAGACCAACGTCTGGCGCAAGCACCTGATTTTTCGCAAGTTGCTAGAAAAATCTTTGACTTGGTGGAGGATGGGATTTTTGTAGCCCACAATGTTCAGTTTGATGCCAATCTCTTGGCGGAAAATTTATTTTTTGAAGGCTATGAACTAAGAAATCCTCGTGTTGACACGGTCGAATTGGCTCAGGTTTTTTTCCCTGAACTGGAAAAATATAGCTTGTCGATATTGTGTCGAGAATTAGGAATTCCTCTAAAACATGCTCACACAGCCCTTTCAGATGCCCAAGCTACTGCGGAATTACTCTTATTTCTACGGGAAAAGATGGCCCAGCTTCCTAAAGGTCTCCTGGAACGCTTGCTGGAAATGGCTGATGCTCTCTTATACGAGTCTTACCTGGTTATTGAAGAAATTTTTCGAAACCAATCTATCCTTAGTTCTCCAGACTTGGTCGAAGTTCAAGGACTGTATTTCAAGAAAACTGGAGCTCCCCTGGAGCCACGAAAACTATCCCAAGATTTTTCTAAAAATATTTCTCTGTTGAATCTTGAAGTGAGGGAACGACAAGAGAGTTTTGCTAAAGAGGTTGGCTTGCTATTGAAAGATGAGCCTGTCTCTCTGATTCAAGCTCCGACAGGGATTGGGAAAACCTATGGCTATCTCTTACCCGCTTTATCTCAAGCCAAAGAGCGTCAAATTGTTCTTAGTGTTCCGACAAAGATTCTTCAAAATCAGATCATGGAAGAAGAAGGTAAACATCTCAAGGAAGTGTTCCATATAGATATTCATAGTTTAAAGGGACCACACAATTATCTGAAGCTGGATGCCTTTTATCGCTCCTTGCAGGAAAATGATGAAAATCGCTTATTTAGACGCTTTAAAATGCAACTCTTGGTCTGGCTGACTGAGACAGAGACAGGAGATTTGGATGAAATTGGTCAACTCTACCGTTATCAACATTTTTTGACAGATCTTCGTCATGATGGGAATTTATCATCCCAGAGCTTATTTGTGACGGAAGATTTTTGGAAACGTAGTCAAGAAAGGGCAAAGTCCTGTAAGCTTTTAGTGACCAATCATGCTTATCTTGTAACCAGACTGGAAGATAATCCTGAATTTGTCAGTGACCGTTTATTGATTATTGATGAAGTTCAAAAGATTTTGTTGGCTTTAGAAAATCTGCTTCAAGAGACCTACGATATCCAGTCTATTGTCGATTTGCTTGATAAGGCTTTAGTAGGAGAAGAAAACAGGATTCAACAACGGATACTAGAAAGTATTCGCTTTGAGTGCTTCTACTTGATAGAACAATTTCAGTCTGGAAAATCTAAGAAAAATATCTTAGATTCTCTTGCCAATCTCCACCAGTATTTTTCAGAATTAGAGGTAGAAGGCTTTGGGGAACTGGTCCGCTATTTTACAGCTGACCGAGATTACTGGCTTGAAGCAACTGAAACGAGTCAAAAGAAAATTCAAATTTCTTCTACGAAATCAGGACGTATTCTCCTATCTTCTTTAGTACCTAATTCATGTCAAGTCTTGGGAGTGTCGGCTACTCTTGAGATTAGTCAGAGGGTTTCTTTGGTAGACCTTTTAGGCTATCCCGAAGCTAAATTTGTTAAGATTAAAGCTGGTAAAAAACAGGATCAAGAAGTGGTCTTGGTCAAAGATTTTCCTCTAGTAACAGAAACCTCCTTAGAAGTTTATGCTCAAGAAGTAGCTGATTTGCTGATGGATGTTCAAGCTTTCCAGCAACCGATTTTGGTTCTCTTTACCGCTAAAGACATGCTTCTAGCAGTATCGGATTTACTTCCAGTTAGCCATCTGGCCCAGTATAAAAATGGGGATGTTCATCAGCTTAAGAAACGCTTTGAAAAAGGTGAACAACAAATCCTGCTTGGTGCAGCAAGTTTCTGGGAGGGAGTTGATTTTTCAAGTCATCCTTTTGTGATTCAAGTTGTACCAAGACTTCCTTTCCAAAATCCTCAAGAGCCCTTGACGAAAAAGATCAATCAGGAACTGAATCAAGAAGGGAAAAATGCCTTTTATGATTATCAATTGCCAATGGCCATTATTCGTTTAAAACAGGCTTTGGGAAGAAGTATGAGACGTGAACACCAACGTTCCTTAACCCTCATTCTGGATAGAAGAATCGTCGGAAAACGATACGGCAAGCAAATAGTGACTTCTCTAGCAAAAGAAGCGACTGTTAAAACCGTCTCTCGATCCGAAGTTGATGAAGCTGTTGATAAATTTTTAAATGAACTTTGATAAATAGTATTGTATGAAAGTATAAGGTTAGTGTATATGAAACGTTCTCTCGACTCAAGAGTCGATTATAGTTTGCTATTGCCAGTATTTTTTCTACTGGTTATTGGCGTGGTGGCTATCTATATAGCTGTTAGTCATGATTATCCAAACAATATTCTGCCCATTTTAGGGCAGCAGGTCGCCTGGATTGCCTTGGGGCTTGTGATTGGTTTTGTGGTCATGCTCTTTAATACAGAATTTCTTTGGAAAGTAACCCCCTTTCTGTATATTTTAGGCTTGGGACTCATGGTCTTGCCAATTGTCTTTTATAATCCAAGCCTAGTTGCATCAACGGGTGCCAAAAACTGGGTATCGGTAAATGGTGTTACCTTGTTCCAGCCGTCAGAATTTATGAAGATATCCTATATCCTCATGTTGGCTCGTGTCATTGTCCAGTTTACCAAAAAACATAAGGAATGGAGACGCACGGTTCCGCTGGACTTTTTGTTAATTTTTTGGATGATTCTCTTTACTATTCCAGTCCTAGTTCTTTTAGCACTTCAAAGTGACTTAGGGACGGCTTTGGTTTTTGTAGCCATTTTCTCAGGAATCGTTTTATTATCAGGGGTTTCTTGGAAAATTATTATCCCAGTATTTGTGACTGCTGTAACAGGAGTTGCTGGTTTCTTAGCCATCTTTATTAGCAAGGACGGACGAGCTTTTCTTCACCAGATTGGAATGCCGACCTACCAAATCAATCGGATTTTGGCTTGGCTCAATCCCTTTGAGTTTGCCCAAACAACGACTTACCAGCAGGCTCAAGGGCAGATTGCCATTGGGAGCGGTGGTTTATTTGGTCAAGGTTTTAATGCTTCTAATCTGCTTATCCCAGTTCGAGAGTCGGATATGATTTTCACGGTCATTGCAGAAGATTTTGGCTTTATTGGCTCTGTCGTGGTTATTGCCCTCTATCTTATGCTCATTTATCGTATGTTGAAGATTACTCTCAAATCAAATAACCAGTTCTACACCTATATTTCCACAGGTTTGATTATGATGTTACTCTTCCACATCTTTGAGAATATCGGTGCTGTGACTGGCCTACTTCCTTTGACTGGGATTCCCTTGCCTTTCATTTCGCAAGGAGGATCGGCTATTATCAGTAATTTGATTGGTGTTGGCTTGCTTTTATCGATGAGTTACCAGACTAATCTAGCTGAAGAAAAGAGTGGAAAAGTCCGATTCAAGCGGAAAAAGGTTGTATTAAAACAAATCAAATAAGGAGAAAATCATGGTAAAAGTAGCAGTTATGTTGGCTCAGGGCTTTGAAGAAATTGAAGCTTTGACAGTTGTGGATGTCTTGCGTCGAGCAAATATTACTTGTGATATGGTTGGTTTTGAAAAGCAAGTAACGGGTTCGCATGCAATCCAAGTAAGAGCAGATCGTGTCTTTGATGGAGATTTATCAGACTATGACATGATTATTCTTCCTGGAGGGATGCCTGGTTCTGCACATTTGCGTGACAATCAGGCGCTGATGCAAGAATTGCAAAACTTCGAGCAAGAAGGAAAAAAATTAGCAGCCATTTGTGCGGCGCCAATTGCCCTCAATCAAGCAGGGCTATTGAAAAACAAGGAATACACTTGTTATGACGGTGTTCAAGAGCAAATCCTTGATGGTCACTACGTCAAGGAAACAGTAGTTGTAGATGGTCAGTTGACAACCAGTCGAGGTCCCTCTACAGCCCTTGCCTTTGCCTATGAGTTGGTGGAGCAATTAGGAGGAGACGCAGAGAGTTTACGAACAGGAATGCTCTATCGAGATGTCTTTGGTAAAAATCAGTAAAACGGGAGTTATTCTCTCGTTTTTTATGTGGAAAAATCAGGGAAATCATCGCTTTTTTCATAAAAAAATGCTATAATGAAGGGTATGAAATATCACGATTATATCTGGGATTTAGGTGGAACTTTACTGGATAATTATGAAACTTCAACAGCTGCATTTGTTGAAACATTGGCACTGTATGGCATCACACAAGACCATGACAGTGTCTATCAAGCTTTAAAGGTTTCTACTCCTTTTGCGATTGAGACATTCGCTCCCAATTTAGAGAATTTTTTAGAAAAGTACAAGGAAAATGAAGCCAGAGAGCTTGAACACCCGATTTTGTTTGAAGGAGTTTCTGACTTATTGGAAGACATTTCAAATCAAGGTGGGCGTCATTTCTTGGTTTCTCACAGAAATGATCAGGTTTTGGAAATTTTAGAAAAAACCTCTATAGCAGCTTATTTTACAGAAGTGGTGACTTCTAGCTCAGGCTTTAAGAGAAAGCCAAATCCCGAGTCCATGCTTTATTTAAGAGAAAAGTATCAGATTGGCTCTGGTCTTGTCATTGGTGATCGACCGATTGATATCGAAGCAGGTCAAGCTGCAGGACTCGATACCCACTTGTTTACCAGTATCGTGAATTTAAGACAAGTATTAGACATATAAGAAAAAGGAATAAGATGACAGAAGAAATCAAAAATCTGCAGGCACAAGATTATGATGCCAGTCAAATTCAAGTTTTAGAGGGCTTAGAGGCTGTTCGTATGCGTCCAGGGATGTATATCGGATCAACCTCAAAAGAAGGTCTTCACCATCTAGTCTGGGAAATTGTTGATAACTCAATTGACGAGGCCTTGGCAGGATTTGCCAGCCATATTCAAGTTTTTATTGAGCCAGATGATTCGATTACTGTTGTCGATGATGGGCGTGGTATCCCAGTCGATATTCAGGAAAAAACAGGGCGACCTGCCGTTGAGACTGTCTTTACTGTCCTTCACGCTGGAGGAAAGTTTGGCGGTGGCGGCTACAAGGTTTCAGGTGGTCTTCACGGTGTAGGGTCATCAGTAGTAAACGCCCTCTCCACCCAATTAGATGTTCATGTCCACAAAAACGGAAAGATTCATTACCAAGAATATCGTCGTGGTCATGTTGTCGCAGACCTTGAGGTGGTTGGAGATACAGATAGAACAGGAACAACGGTTCACTTCACACCGAACCCAGAAATCTTTACGGAAACAACAACCTTTGATTTCGATAAATTAAATAAACGGATTCAAGAGTTGGCCTTTCTAAATTGCGGTCTTCAAATTTCTATCACTGATAAGCGCCAAGGTTTGGAACAAACCAAACATTACCATTATGAAGGTGGGATTGCTAGTTACGTTGAATACATCAACGCGAACAAGGATGTAATCTTTGATACACCAATTTACACAGATGGTGAGATGGATGATATCACAGTTGAGGTAGCCATGCAGTACACAACGGGTTACCATGAAAATGTCATGAGTTTCGCCAATAATATTCATACCCATGAAGGTGGAACGCATGAACAAGGTTTCCGTACAGCCTTGACACGTGTTATCAACGATTATGCTCGTAAGAATAAGTTACTGAAAGACAATGAAGACAACCTAACTGGGGAAGATGTTCGCGAAGGATTAACTGCAGTTATCTCAGTTAAACACCCAAATCCACAGTTTGAAGGACAAACTAAGACCAAACTGGGGAATAGCGAAGTGGTCAAGATTACCAATCGCCTCTTCAGTGACGCCTTCTCCGATTTCCTCATGGAAAATCCACAGATTGCCAAACGTATCGTGGAAAAAGGGATTTTGGCTGCCAAGGCTCGTGTGGCTGCCAAGCGTGCGCGTGAAGTCACTCGTAAAAAATCTGGTTTGGAAATTTCCAACCTTCCAGGGAAACTAGCAGACTGTTCTTCTAACAATCCTGCTGAAACAGAACTCTTCATCGTCGAAGGAGACTCAGCTGGTGGATCAGCTAAATCTGGTCGTAATCGTGAGTTTCAGGCAATTCTTCCAATTCGCGGTAAGATTTTGAATGTTGAAAAAGCCAGCATGGATAAGATTCTAGCTAACGAAGAAATTCGTAGTCTTTTCACAGCCATGGGAACAGGATTTGGCGCAGAATTTGATGTTTCGAAAGCCCGTTACCAAAAACTCGTTTTGATGACTGATGCCGATGTCGATGGAGCCCACATTCGTACCCTTCTTTTGACCTTGATTTATCGTTATATGAAACCAATCCTAGAAGCTGGTTATGTTTATATTGCCCAACCACCAATCTATGGTGTCAAGGTTGGAAGCGAGATTAAAGAATACATCCAGCCAGGTGCAGATCAAGAAATCAAACTCCAAGAAGCTTTAGCCCGCCACAGTGAAGGACGTACCAAACCAACTATTCAGCGTTATAAGGGTCTGGGTGAAATGGATGATCACCAATTATGGGAAACAACCATGGATCCCGAACATCGCTTGATGGCCAGAGTTTCTGTGGACGATGCTGCAGAAGCAGATAAAATCTTTGATATGTTGATGGGGGATCGAGTAGAACCTCGTCGTGAGTTTATCGAGGAAAATGCCGTTTATAGTACACTTGATGTCTAAAAAATCGGGAGAAGTAGTTCCCTTGGTCTAAAAAATATGATATAATCATTACGATTGTTTCAAGTAAAAAAGGAGTTTGATATGTCTAATGGACAACTAATTTATTTAATGGTTGCAATTGCAGTCATTTTAGTTCTGGCTTATGTAGTGGCAATCTTTCTACGTAAGCGAAACGAGGGAAGATTAGAAGCGCTAGAAGAAAGAAAAGAAGAACTATACAATCTTCCAGTAAATGATGAAGTAGAAGCTGTAAAAAATATGCACTTGATTGGACAAAGTCAAGTGGCTTTCCGTGAATGGAATCAAAAATGGGTCGATTTATCTCTCAACTCTTTTGCCGATATTGAAAATAATCTCTTTGAAGCAGAAGGCTATAACCATTCATTTCGTTTTCTCAAGGCCAGTCATCAAATTGACCAAATTGAGAGTCAAATTACTTTGATTGAAGAAGATATTGCTGAAATTCGCAATGCTTTGGCAGATTTAGAGAAGCAAGAATCTAAAAATAGTGGTCGTGTTCTTCATGCTTTGGATTTATTTGAGGAACTTCAGCATAGAGTTGCTGAAAATTCAGAACAGTATGGTCAAGCCTTGGATGAGATTGAAAAACAATTAGAAAATATCCAATCTGAATTTTCACAATTTGTAACCTTGAATTCATCGGGTGACCCAGTAGAAGCTGCTGTGATTTTGGATAATGCTGAAAATCATATCTTGGCTTTGACACATATTGTTGATCGTATACCAGCAATTGTAACAACATTATCTAAAGAGCTACCAGATCAACTAGAAGATTTAGAAGATGGTTATCGTAAACTAATTGATGCTAATTATCATTTTGTTGAAACGGATATTGAAGCACGTTTCCACTTGCTTTATGAAGCATTCAAGAAAAACCAAGAGAATATTCGCCAGTTGGAATTGGATAATGCCGAATATGAGAATGGACAGGCACAAGAGGAAATCAATGCCTTGTATGATATTTTTACTCGAGAAATTTCTGCTCAGAAAGTAGTGGAAAATCTACTTGCAACTCTTCCAACTTACCTTCAACATATGAAAGAGAATAATACTTTATTGGGAGAAGATATTGCACGTTTGAACAAGACCTATTTACTTCCTGAGACAGCTGCAAGCCATGTTCGTCGTATTCAGACAGAATTAGAGAGTTTTGAGGCAGCTATTGTTGAGGTAACTTCAAATCAAGAAGAACCAACCCAAGCTTATTCAATTCTTGAAGAAAATCTTGAATCTTTACAGGAAAATCTTAAAGATATTGAAGATGAGCAAATTTCAGTTAGTGAGCGCCTGACACAAATTGAAAAAGATGATATCAATGCACGCCAAAAGGCAAATGTATATGTTAATCGTCTCCATACCATCAAGAGATATATGGAAAAACGGAATCTTCCAGGTATTCCTCAGAATTTCTTACAGTTGTTCTTTACAGCAAGTAACCATACAGAAGAGTTAATGGCTGAACTTGAAGAAGCACAGGTCAATATCGAAGTTGTAAATCGCATGCTTGAGATTGCAACGAATGATATGGAAGCTTTAGAAACGGAAACTTATAATATTGTGCAGTATGCAACCTTGACAGAGCAACTCTTACAATATTCTAACCGTTACCGCTCATTTGATGAACGCATTCAAGAAGCCTTTAATGAAGCTTTGGACATTTTTGAGAAAGAATTTGATTATCACGCTTCATTTGACAAGATTTCTCAAGCATTGGAAGTGGCAGAGCCTGGTGTAACCAACCGCTTTGTTACCTCATATGAGAAAACACGTGAAACGATTCGTTTCTAAAATAATAAAAAAGATTTGGTTTTGTGAGAAGCAGAACCAAATCTTTTTTATTATTTGTCTATAAAATCTTGTATGATAAGATCTCAAGATAAAAAATTGGAGACGATTTAAAAAGCAAGTCAGAACCTATGTTTGGTCTAGAAGGTTCAATAGCTTTCTAATCTCTCCAAAATTTTATTTGATTGGAATCGAAATCCCAATTAATTTTTCTGAGTAGAGGGTTTTGATATTGGCCTCATCAATAGAGTCCTTATCAATTTTACGTTTCAAGAAAAACTCTTGGATGGCTTCGATTTCGGTTTCGCGAATAGCACGGTGTTTATTTGAAATGAGGATTTCATAGTGAAGCGGAGCTTGGGTAAAAATAACATCAGTATTTCCAGCAGAATAGACTTCAACAAGGGTTGCATCTGTACTTTCTAGCTGGCTTTTTACAAGTTGCGAGTGTGAGTTTGTCGTATTGATAAGCTTCATAACATTTCCTCCGATTTTCTAATTCTATTATAGCACTTTTTAAATAAAGTAGCTTGATTTATACTCAATGAAAATCAAAGAGCAAACTAGGAAGCTAGCCGCAGGTTGCTCAAAGCACCGCTTTGAGGTTGTGGATAGAACTGACGAAGTCAGTAACTATACCTACGACAAGGCGAAGCTGACGTGGTTTGAAGAGATTTTCGAAGAGTATTAGTCAATCTTATGCTGTTTTTTCCAAGATTGGATTGCCCATTTATGGCTACCACGTTTGAGGTTTTCAATAGCTTCGTCAATAGGGAACCAGGCGATATGATTAAAGTCTTCTAATGGTTGTTGTACTTCTTTGAAGGAAGTCGCTTCATAGAGGTAAGCAGGATTGTAGTAGTAGGTGTCACGGTGACGAGAGTAGAAATATTCGTCAGCTTGTCCGTAATAGGTACCAATTTCAGCTGTGAATCCAAGTTCTTCAATCAACTCACGTTTTAGGGCTTCCTGATGGTTTTCACCTGCTTCAATTTCGCCACCTGGTAAGAACCAAGCGCCATTAGGTGCCTGAACAAGAACAATTTGTTTTTGTTCAGCGTCAGGGATAACTGCATATACACCGTAACGTGAAATATAGTCTGTATTCGCTTTTTTTTCTCCGAAAGTTGGGTTTGCCATTGCATTTTCCTCATTATCTAGTATCGTTATTATTATCATAATGGAGAAAGTCCGAGCTGTCAAGAAATTACAGTTATTTTAGTAAAAAAGAAGCAGAAAAATTTCATTTTCTACTCCTTTTCTATAGGATTTATTTTTCTGTTTCAGAAGTTTTTACTTCAGCTTTTTTGGCAGACTTAATTTGAATCTTGCCCTTGCTGGTCATAACTGCCTTGAGGTCTTTTTCGCTTGGATTTTCAAGGTAGTAGTCAGTGATTGCGTCCTCAATATAGTCTTGAATAGTACGGCGGAGTGGGCGCGCCCCCATTTTTGGATCATAGCCGAGGTCAACCAATTTTTCCTTGACCTTGTCCGTTACATCTAAATGAATGTTGTTGCTGGAGAGTCGCTTGTTAACATCAGCTAGCATGAGCTCGACGATTTGAAGGAGATTATCCTTGCTGAGAGCTTTGAACTCGATGATGCCGTCAAAACGGTTCATAAATTCTGGGCTAAAGAAGTTGCCGAGTTCACCGAGAACTGAGTTGGTACGTCCTTCGCGAGCAGCCCCAAAACCAACGCTGGCTTCAGCCTTACCTGTACCTGCATTTGAAGTCATGATAATGATGGCATCCTTGAAGCTGACGGTATGTCCTTGTCCATCTGTCAAACGCCCATCATCCAAGACCTGAAGGAACATATGCATGACATCTGGATGGGCTTTTTCTACTTCATCTAAGAGAATAAGAGAGTAGGGATTACGGCGGACTTTTTCAGTTAATTGTCCAGCTTCATCGTAGCCGACATAACCTGGAGGGGAACCGACTAACTTAGCAACGCTGTGTTTTTCCATGTATTCACTCATGTCAAAGCGAATCATGCTATCAGCAGAACCAAAGAGTTCGATAGCTAGTTGTTTGGAAAGTTCTGTCTTACCGACACCGGTTGGGCCGACAAATAAGAAGCTTCCAATTGGGCGGTTAGGCGTACCGAGACCGACACGATTACGGCGAATAGCTTTTGCAATCTTATCGACAGCATCGTCTTGCCCAATAACATGAGACTTGAGGTCTTCAGCTAGATGGATGAGTTGAGATTGTTCTTTCTCTTTCAAATCCCCAACAGGGATGTTGGTTTTCTGCTCGATAATGTGTTCAATTGTTTTCTCACTGATGATAGGAGTATCTTGGTCAGTAACCTTTTTCTTTTGCATTTCCTTATACTTGACAATTTGATCGCGGAAGTAGGCAGCTTTTTCAAAATCTTCCTCTCGTGTAGCTTGAGATTTGAGATTTTCAGCTTCAATTAAGCGCTGATCAATCACTTTAGGATCTACAAAATTCAAGGTCAAGTTCATCTTAGAGCCTGCTTCATCTAGGAGGTCAATTGCTTTGTCAGGTAAGAAGCGATCTTGGATGTAGCGATTGGAAAGAGTGGCAGCTGCTTCAATTGCGGCATCAGTATATTGAACGTGGTGGTAGTCTTCGTATTTCTTTTGAATTCCTTTGAGGATAGTGATTGTTTCTTCCACTGTTGGCTCATCCACCTTAACGGGCTGCATACGACGCTCTAGGGCAGCATCTTTTTCAATGATACGGTATTCATTGAGGGTAGTAGCACCGACCAATTGTAGTTCCCCACGAGCAAGGGCTGGCTTGAGGATATTTCCTGCATCCATATTGCCATCGCCAGCAGAACCAGCACCGACAATTTCATGGATTTCGTCGATAAAGAGGATGATGTCCTCACGCTTGCGAATTTCTTCCATGAGTTTTTGCATGCGTTCTTCAAATTGTCCTCGGATACCTGTTCCTTGAACCAAGCTAACCACATCCAAGCGGATGACTTGTTTGCCTTGGAGTTTATGTGGAACATCGCCATCAACGATTTTCTGAGCTAGACCTTCGACAACGGCCGTTTTTCCGACACCTGGTTCACCAATAAGAACAGGATTATTCTTAGTTCTACGATTGAGAATTTCGATGACACGGATAATCTCATCGTCGCGCCCAATAACAGGGTCTATATCTCCACGACGGGCAATCTCAGTTACGTTAATACCAAATTCTTCTAGCAGGCCTTTTTCTTGGCTTGGAGGCGGAGTTTGAGCAGATCCACGATTTTGGGAGCCATAACCTCCGTTTCCACCGTAACCTCCACCTGATTGGGTTGGGGGAATAGGAGGAGTATTGCTAGAAGGTCTGAAATTGTTTAGGTCATTGAAAAAATCACCAAAGGGATCGAAGTCACGATTGTTCAGATCCGTCATGCCTTTAAAAAGACTGTTATTAGGATCAGTCTTGATAATCTTGTAGCAGTTTTGACAGAGGTCAATTTGTTTTTGTTTTCCATTGAGATTGGTGTAAAGATGAATTGTTGAGTCGTTAATTTTACAGTTTTGACAAATCATACATCTACCTCATTTCTTTCTTTAGCTTGACCTGTTTAAAGGTCAAAAATAGTCAAATTTCTATACTCTCATTATAACAGGATTGGGATGTAAAGCAAGTAAAAAGATTGCAGCTTTGAGAAGTTGTTATAATGAAAATTTTTGTGAATTTGGACTAAAAAAATCCTATTTGTGAGACAAAAAGGATTTTGGTTAGACATGCAGGGGCAATCCCAGCTTGTTTTGTATTAGTAGAGGAGTTCGTAAATCTCCATTGCAATCAAGTCAATGCTATCAAAAGTATACGTTTCACGAGCTTCTACATCACGAAGGGTAAAGATTGATCCGTTTTCTTCGTCGTGGCTGTATGCAACTTCTGCAACAACAACTCCTTCGCGTTCAAAATTACGTTTTAAATTTCCGCCATCGTTTGCCATTGCTTCAAGGCGGTTGATGATTCTAACCAAATGTGATTCCATTTTGATTCTCCTTCATTTCTTATCGTTACTATTTTACCATAAAGGAGGCCAACTTGACTAGAAAAAACTAAGATTTCTCGCTAATTCTACTAGCTTAAAGTTTTTTTGAATAAATCGGATAAAAAGTTTGAATTTTAATTCAACACATGTTATAATCATACAGTATTCTATTTTAGAAAGCAGTGTGACTATGAATTTTTCTTTTTTACCTAAGTATTTACCTTATTTTAACTATGGGGCTGTTGTGACGGTTCTCATTTCTATCTGTGTTGTCTTTTTGGGAACTATTTTGGGTGTTGTCTTGGCTTTTGGGCAACGTTCAAAGTTTAAACCGCTTGTCTGGCTGGCCAACTTGTACGTTTGGATTTTCCGTGGGACACCGATGATGGTTCAGATTATGATTGCCTTTGCTCTTATGCACATCAATGCTCCGACTATTCAGGTTGGAATTTTAGGTGTTGATCTTTCTCGTCTGATTCCAGGGATTTTGATTATCTCTATGAACAGTGGTGCTTATGTTTCTGAGACTGTTCGTGCCGGAATCAATGCGGTTCCAAAAGGTCAGCTAGAGGCGGCTTACTCGCTAGGGATTCGTCCTAAAAATGCCATGCGCTATGTGATTTTGCCACAAGCTATCAAAAATATTTTGCCAGCATTGGGGAACGAATTTATCACCATTATCAAGGACAGCTCCCTCTTATCAGCTATCGGTGTTATGGAGTTGTGGAACGGGGCTACAACAGTTTCCACAACAACCTATCTACCTTTAACACCACTTCTATTTGCAGCCTTTTATTACTTGATTATGACTTCTATTTTGACAGTGGCCTTGAAAGCTTTTGAAAAACGTATGGGACAAGGAGATAAGAAATAATGACAGAAACCTTGATAAAAATTGAAAATTTACATAAATCATTTGGAAAGAATGAAGTATTGAAGGGCATCAACCTCGAGATTCAAAGAGGAGAAGTTGTCGTTATCATCGGTCCTTCAGGAAGCGGGAAATCTACCTTGCTTCGCTCTATGAATTTGTTGGAAGAAGCAACCAAAGGGAAGGTTATCTTTGAGGGAGTTGATATTACGGACAAGAAGAATGACCTGTTTGCTATGCGTGAGAAAATGGGTATGGTTTTCCAACAGTTTAATCTCTTTCCTAATATGACTGTGATGGAAAATATCACCTTGTCACCTATCAAGACCAAAGGTGAGAGCAAGGCAGTGGCTGAGAAGAGAGCCCAAGAGCTGTTGGAAAAAGTTGGTTTGCCGGATAAGGCAGACGCTTATCCACAGAGTTTGTCAGGTGGGCAGCAACAACGGATTGCTATCGCGCGTGGATTGGCCATGGAACCAGATGTTTTGCTCTTTGACGAGCCAACTTCAGCCTTGGATCCTGAAATGGTAGGTGAGGTACTGGCTGTTATGCAAGACCTTGCCAAGTCAGGGATGACTATGGTTATCGTAACACATGAGATGGGATTTGCCCGTGAGGTAGCAGATCGTGTTATCTTTATGGCAGACGGTGTAGTTGTTGAAGATGGGACACCTGAGCAGATTTTTGAACAAACCCAAGAACAACGAACTAAAGATTTCTTGAGTAAGGTTTTATAATCTATTTTAAAATTTCAAGACAAGATTAGTGAAAAGCTCAACCAGAGCTTTTTCTTATAGTTTGAAACTATAGGATTGCCTAGGAAAGAAGTGTTAGAGGGTACTAGCAGTTTTTGGTATAATGGAAGATATTTGAAAGAAAAGAGAAGTGATATGACACAGATTATTGATGGGAAAGCTTTAGCGGCCAAATTGCAGGGGCAGTTGGCTGAAAAGACTGCAAAATTAAAGGACGAAACAGGTCTAGTGCCTGGTTTGGTAGTGATTTTGGTTGGGGACAATCCAGCCAGCCAAGTTTACGTTCGCAACAAGGAACGTTCTGCCCTTGCGGCTGGTTTCCGTAGTGAAGTTGTGCGAGTTCCAGATACCATTACGCAAGAGGAATTGTTAGACCTGATTGCTAAATATAATCAGGATCCAGCTTGGCATGGGATTTTGGTTCAGTTACCATTACCAAAACATATCGATGAAGAAGTGGTTTTATTAGCCATTGATCCAGAAAAGGATGTGGATGGTTTCCATCCGCTAAACATGGGGCGTCTTTGGTCTGGACATCCAGTCATGATTCCTTCTACACCTGCAGGAATTATGGAAATGTTTCATGAATATGGGATTGAATTAGAAGGTAAAAATGCGGTCGTCATCGGTCGTTCCAATATCGTTGGAAAACCCATGGCTCAGCTTCTTTTGGCCAAGAATGCAACAGTTACCTTGACTCACTCACGCACCCATAATCTCGCTAAGGTGGCTGCAAAAGCAGATATTCTGGTTGTTGCAATCGGTCGTGCCAAGTTTGTGACTGCTGACTTTGTCAAACCAGGTGCGGTAGTCATTGACGTTGGGATGAACCGCGATGAAAATGGTAAGCTATGTGGGGATGTGGATTATGAGGCAGTTGCCCCACTTGCTAGCCATATTACGCCAGTCCCTGGAGGTGTAGGTCCTATGACCATTACTATGCTGATGAAGCAAACCTATCAGGCGGCACTTCGGACATTGGATAGAAAATAAGAGAAAAATCGCTGAAGAGAGTGTATTTTCTATAGCTATATCTGAAATGGCAGAAATGAATATTAAATTTTAGATATAAGATTAAAAAAGACAAACTATAAGAAAAGTCAATAGTTTTATCTAAAATATTTCTTGTTTCAAATTTGCTGATTTTAGAGCACGTCAAAAATCCCTTGAAAAAATCCATTTTTTCAAAGGTGATCCTGTGTCAAATTCAGAAGTTACATCACTTTTTGTTCGTCAAAGGGTAGCTCGTTTTTGAGAAGATAAAACAGCATTCTGATAAGTTTTTTTTGCAAGGTGAATGATGGCTACATTGTAATGTTTTCCTTGTTCTAACTTATACTCATCTGTTTTCAAAAAGCATTCTAGTCCATCGTCGATTAACGATGGACTTTATCATTTCCTTCTCCAGTCCTTGTATGACGTCTTGAAGTTGCTTCATGACATCTTCCAAAGTTCGAAAGGCTTTATTCTTAAATCCACGTTT
>NZ_JVRR01000071.1 GCF_001070715.1 Streptococcus pseudopneumoniae | reverse complement strand
ACTCTTACTATTATACCCACTTTTTAAACTTTGTCAACACCTTTTTTAAACTTTTTTCTGTTTGTGTGATTCGAATGTGATAATTATAAACTATGACATAAGAAAACGAGCATCTCCAACTACGGAAGTGCTCGTTTTTTGATAGTTAGAAGTAAGTTTTTGCCCAGCCTCAAAATTCAATTTTAAGTTGAATTTACAGTTTAACAACAAAATTATTTAATAAAGCTATTAAATAATTAGAGAAACCAAAGCAATACCTTCAAGTAGCCAAACCAGGGGGAGATATTTATTTAGTTATTGCTACCTAAGCATGTCTGGATCCACAAATAATCTAACTTCTCCAGTTTGATCATCAACAATAGCTTTTACTTCAACCCCCTTTTTTATAAACCCCTTAGAGGAAGTTATGTCAAGCCTTAGTCGAATAACATCATCTGTATTTCCAAACCCACTCGTTAGAGTTCTAAATGTTTTTTTCATAATAGATTAGTCACCTGCAGTAGATACTGAGGAAGCAGATGATATAGAGCTACCGCAACTACCAGCACATGCAAAGCTACCTCCAGTCGCAAATGAACCCGCAGTAGTGAAACCTGCTAACTCCGCTTCATCAAATTGCTCTTCTATATAAACATCTTCCATAACACTGGGATTAATAGTAGAGATAGTAGTGTTATAAATATTTTCCATTTTGAATACCCTTTTTCTATGATAAATTATGCAAACTAACCGAAGGACGATGCACTGCCTCCGCTTGAAGCAGTAGCTGTACAACTTCCAAAAGTCGATGCAGAGGAAAATGATGAAGCAGAACCCCATGTTCCAGCCATATTATCCATTTCTAACTGTTCCTCTACAAAAAGGTCCGTTGAGCTTACTAATTCAATATCAATAATATTTTCCATTTTTATCCTTTTCTAAATTATTTTACTGATGTCATTATTACCCAATACTAGAAGCTGAAGAAGCTGAAGCAACCGTTGATGCTGGACAAGAACCTGAACTTGCTGAGCTAATAGTGCCCCATGAAGCTGCCATATTATCCATTTCTAACTGTTCTTCCAAAAAAAGTTCTTCAGTAATAAATGGATTTATTTCTTCAAGAATATGTTCCATTATTCTATTTCTCCTCTCTTTATAATTTAAAAATACATTAACTGTTGCATAAGATTATCACCGCTCTCAATTACAATTCACGTATTTTTAATAGGGGATATTTTCAAATTTCCTGAATTCTTCTTTTTTCCAAACAATAAGCCGCTAAAGTGAATACAAAAAACAAGATAAACAATAAAAAGAGAGAGAGTTCTTTGGATAACCACATTTTTTCACTTATATTCATTTCAAATAAAATAAAATCATTCAAAATTATTAGAGGATTCCAAAAAAGATACGTGTAAAATATCGTGACTTCTTTTCCTAATAAACTAGCGAATAAAGTTGGCATTGAGATTGAAAACATCAATATCAAATTTACAGGTGTCATGATTGCATTAACTTTAGACATACTCTTAATAAATAAGGAAATTAATATTCCTAATGGATACATCACTATAAAAATAATATTTGAAGCAATACTAAGATGGATAATGTGAGTATACATATTTTTCACTATTGATAAGAACAAAAGTAAAAGAGGTAATTGGAATACATTAAACAACAAGAGCATAGCTACAAAAGTACCAATATAAAATTCTAGACTACTAACATCAGTATGTGATAAAAAATTAAAAAAATTTGTTTGTCTTTTTTCTGTAAAACTACTAATGTTTAAAGTGAAAGAGAATGATAAAACGAGTAGCATCAAACTCATAGGTAAAAATTGCCCATAGAGTAACAAACTTATAATATCTGTGTTATTTAATATATTTTTAATTGCTAGACCAATAATTAAAAATACAGTAGATGGAATAATTGAACTGATAATGATTCCATAATTTCTCATATTTTCTAAAAAACTAAACTTAATCATCCGTAATATTTTTTTCAATATTTAAATCCTCTTTTCATATATTGTCTTCCCAGTAACTGCCAAATATAAATCTTCTATGGTATTTACTTTATAGTTAGAGAACAGATTATTATAGTCTCCACAACACTTGACATTACCATTATCTAAAATTATCAAATCACTCGTGAATAACTGCATATCCTCTAATTCATGACTAATAACAATGAATAATTTATCAAGATAATTTTGGGATAAGTACTGATTGAGTTCTTTTTTCTTTTCAAAATCCAACTCTGAAAATGGTTCATCCAAAATTACAATTTTCTTATTCATTACTAATGAAATGAATATTGATAGGGATTTACGCTGTCCACCTGATAAAGATTTCACCTTTTTCTTTAAAATATTAGCAATCTCAAGAAAATTATAGAGCTCCTGATCAAACCGATACGACGAGACCGAAGATTTAAAAAAATTGATTACTTCTGACACTTTCAAATTTTCTAGTATATTAAAATGCTGAGGTTGATAAGCTATTTCTCTATAAAATTGAACCTTTTTATTATAAGTAATACTGCCCTTATAGCTTATATGCCCTGCAATACAATCAATTAAAGTAGATTTTCCTGATCCGTTTTTTCCAAGTAAAAAATACCTCTTACCTTTTTCCAATTCTAGATTTACATCCCTTAAAGCAACTGTGTCTTTGTATGTTTTAATAACATTAGATATAACTAATTTTTCCATTTTTATCTCCTATTCTACTGCAAACGCGAAAACTGGCATTTGGGTATTCAAAGAATTCTTAGTCAGACCATAAAATTCAACAAGTCTAATTCCCGCAAAAACTGTTCCTCTAGTTTCTTTTCGAGTAGCTAAAATTGATAACTGATTTTATTTATTGTACAATAAATAAAAACGGATTTAATTTTTGTTGGGAAAATGGGAAATTATGAAATCAAAACTTGGCATCACACTTAGAAAAGTTCGTAAAGGAAAACAAATTAGTCTATGCTCTGTAGCAGATGAACATCTTTCAAAATCTCAAATATCTAGATTCGAACGTGGGGAATCAGAGATATCTTGTATTCGACTTATCAATATTTTAGACAAATTACACATTACTTTAGATGAGTTTCTTGTTTTACATAATGAAGATTATACTAATACTGAATTATTCGCTAATTTGGTTCAATATATTCGTAAGCAATATTCATCACAAAACATCAAAAATATAGCTGCTCTACTTTCTGACTCATCACATTACACTTTAAATTCTTTCGAGAAAACAATGATAAAATCCATTCTACATACAATGGATTCCAGTATTATTCCATCAAATAAAGAATTACTTCAATTGACAGATTATCTCTTTAAAGTTGAAAAATGGGGTTACTATGAAATCACTTTATTAGGTAACTGTGTACGAACAATAAACTACAACTCCTACTTCCTATTAACAAAGGAAATGTTGAACAATTACATCTACTCTTCATTGAATAAAACAAATAAGCGAATTGTCACTCAATTGGCCATCAATTGTCTAATTCTGAGCGTAGATAAGGAAGAATTTTCAAACTGTACTTATCTAATCACCGAAATAAAAGCATTATTAGATAATGAATTAAACTTTTATGAACAGACAGTTTTTCTCTATGCAACTGGTTACTTTGAATTTAAGCGTCATTCAGATAGCGGAATTGAAAAAATGAAACAGGCCATACAAGTCCTTGATATTTTAGGAGAAGACAAGTTAAAATTACACTATACTAGCCATTTCGATAAACTGGTAAACAAAGAATAGATGAAATGATTCTCTACCATTTATAGTTGCTTAGTTTCAAACGGGCATGTCATAATAAAGCTATGGCATATAGTACAGATTTTAAACAAGGAGCATTAGATTACATCAAAGAGGGACACAGCCATGTCGAGGCAGCCAAAGTTTTTGATGCTGGCGTCAGAACTCTCTTCACTTGGGAAAAGGAAGACGTGAACAAGGACATTTAGAGCGGAAAAAGCGAGTCGTCAAAAAGCGGAAAATCCCTTTAAAGGAATTGAAAGCCTTTGTAGAGGCTCATCCAGACGCTTTTTTACGGGAAATTGCGGCACATTTTGATTGTGCTGTTCCTTCAGTATGGGCAGCTTTAAAGCAGATTCATGTCACTTTTAAAAAAAGATGACTAGCTTTAAGGAACAAGATCCTGAGAAAGTCGCTGAGTTTCTTGATATTTTGAATAGCCTAAAAGATTTACCAATCGTATATATTGACGAAACGGGAATCGACCGCTACCTCTATCGTCCTTATGCACGGGCTCCTAGAGGGGAGAAAGTCTATGAAAAGATTAGCGAACGGCGTTTTGAGTGGACTTCAATTGTTGCAGGACAAGTAGACGGAGAGTTTATAGCTCCTATGATTTACAAAGAAAGTATGACAAGCGATTTCTTTGTGGAGTGGTTCAAAATGCAACTCCTGCCTGCTTTGAAGATCACCTCATGTTATTGTCATGGACAATGCTAGTTTTCATCCCAAGAACATTTTGGATGAACTCTGCATCCAAAATAGACACTTTTTCTTACCTCTACCACCTTATTCACCAGATTTGAATCCCATTGAGCAGGCTTGGGCTATCTTGAAAAAGAAGGTGACAGAATTATTAAGGGAAGTCCCAACTATTTTTGAATGTTTGGAGTGCTTTTTTAAAACTAAATGACTATAAGATAAATAACAATCTAGAACGAGAGGTACGCCTATGAATTTATATACTTAACTGTCTATAAAAATCAGCATTCATTCCTAACAATTCTTTAAAAGGGACTATTTTTCTAACTGAACCTGATGGAGTGTATTCCATTGACCAAATAAAAGGATAGGTCAAAACAACTTCATTTGTTTCAAGCGATAAATCTAATTTGAACAAATCTGGCACTATAAGTCCTTGATAAAATGTGTCTAACTAATTTGTCGTCACCCAATATAAAAATCCCTTGTAATCTATTTCCAAATCCTCCCATTCTAATGTATCAGGAGCGAAATATTCTATTGAATTTAATTTTTCAATATTTATTGCAAATAGACCACCCAATATATCATAAGCTATCAAACAACGATTAGAATTATAACATTTTGAAAACAATTCATTACAGTAGATGAAGCCATTCTCCGAATCATTCCCCAAGATTTTTAAATAACCATTAACAGTTATATAAGAAAAATGTTCTAAGATAAACCTCATTTCTTGTGGTCTTTCGATACTATCCGTTGTTTTTTTATTAAATTCAAAGAATTTAATATCATTAGAACTTTTATCAAATTCCGCAATAATCTTTTTCATAGTTAACATTTTATTCACCTACTCTATTATATTAAATTTAACTTTTGTACCATAATCATACGGTCTTAACTGATGACCTGTTGTAAATCGAAAAAGCTACGCTTTCTCATCTTTCTGACTTCCTTGATACTCTCCCAATTCTAAAAAATAAGGTATTATAAAATTCCTTATTTTTTAGTTCATCAATGATGACCGTATCATAATCTTTTGTTGTGCGACTTTAAAACCCTTGCGAATCCAATACAATAGAAGTGGCAGTTCCTACAATTCGTATTAGCTAGCATCATCTTTTCCTAGATACTATAATATAGTGTTTTGTAGTGCTTCACCCTCTTCCTCTATACGCGGATTATCATCTTTTAAGGTCAAATAGAGAGAAAGCGAATCTACAAATTATTTATCATGATTATTTTTAAAATCATTCCAAAACAAAGTTTATTTGGCTTGTTTAACCAATCTAACGTTTTAAAAGTCCTCAAGCACCTATAAATCGTTGAGTTTGG
Source organism: Streptococcus pseudopneumoniae (assembly GCF_001070715.1). Taxonomy (GTDB): domain Bacteria; phylum Bacillota; class Bacilli; order Lactobacillales; family Streptococcaceae; genus Streptococcus; species Streptococcus pseudopneumoniae_H. The sequence continues at coordinate 14,383 of NZ_JVRR01000071.1, read as the reverse complement.
AAGTCCAGTTACCTGCGAAAGCAAATCAACATCTACTACTTTTTGACCTTTTGTCAATAAAAAGGCAATCCACGTTAATTGTTCGCAAGGTGTTAATTCCTTATGGGATTCAGTATCATTAGCATTCAGTACTAGTCCCAATGGAGGGAAGAAGAGGTTTCCCTTGAAGTCGACAAAAGGAACTCTAGCTTGAAGTAGTTACTTTTTTCACTGTCTGATAACTTTGAAAACACCAAAATAACAGCCATATTAGCTTTTTCACCCATAGTACGAACCTGAGTAACAAATGCCCCCTTCTCTTTTCTTTAATCAGAAGCTACTGTTTGTTTAACTTTCCTACACAAAATTATTAAAATTCCTATAAAAGAGAGAAAAGGTCAGAATTATCTCAAAGTTTATTAGACTTGTTCGATAACTATTTGAAGCAAGATTGGCTAGTTAGAAATTGAATTTGTATCGTTCCAACTAACCATTGGTGTTTTTAGTTTTCGCATCTTTAAATCAGCTACAACAATACACAAAAGAATATATTTTATAGTTTAAAAATTCAACAAGATACTAAACAAGTCTATTTAAAAAGCAAAAATGCTACCCTTCACCAAAAAACTACTTCATCGTAATCAAACCGTCAGGTTCTATACTAAATTCTGGTCTGTCTGCTATCGTACCATCTTCTTTAAGGTAATACCAGCCATCATTTGATTTGACAAAGGCATTAGAAACCATGTCCCCATTTTGACTATCAAGATAGTACCAAGTCTCCTTGTACTTGACCCAACCTGTCTTCATAGCACCCTCTGCATCGAAATAGTACCACTTCTCAGCGATTTTCTTCCAGCCTGTAGCCATTTCGCCTGACTGGTCAAACCAGTACCAGTTGCCGTCTATGTGCTTCTTCCAGCGATCTGCAAGCATATATCCTGAACCGTCAAAGTAATACCAAGTACCATTTACTTTCTCAAACTTATCTTTTGGATAAGAACCGTCTGAGTGTACATACCAGGTGCCAGTATCGTTCTGTTGCCATCCTGCTTCAATCGTCAAGCCGTTTTCGATATCCTGCTCAAACTGCTCACGGCTAATACCCCATTTGGCAAGATAAGGATAAGGGTCAATGTGATCTGAGTTGTTGTCAGGTTGGTTATTGGTGCAATATTCGTGTGTCTTGATACCTGCCAAGTCGTCTGTATCAAGTGTTTTCGGTATACCAGCTTCATCTGCTAGATTGCGCAAGAGTTCGATATAGAGACGATAGTCAATCAGAAACTCTTCTTTCGATTCATGGCTTTCAATCAGTTCAACTTGTGCATAACCTTCTGCATTCCAACCGCCCCCAACGTCCCAGGCACCATTATCAACAGGTCCTACCTGCATAACACGACCATTACCGACTACGTGAGAAAAGAAGCCCAATTCAGGATCTTTTCTGTAATGGTAGTCAGCCTCATTTTGCACCGTTGAATTACGGTTGCCTGTGGAATGGGCATGGACTTGCCTATATGGTTGCACGCCGACTTGAGGCAAATCTGTTCTTAATTTACTCACATCAATTTCCATATTCTACTCCTTATCAATTAAAACAACTTATTTTTTACAATCCAGAACCAGAAACTCCTTTATTTCTACCTTACAAAGAAGACAATCTTAGTCACGATTAGGCTTGTAGATAGAACTTTAAAACGCACTATTTTGATACTGTAAATAGGACTGACAGGGTCTGTATCCTATCTACAATAACACCCCAGACTAAAAAGCTTTTCAAAAGTATATTTTTACAGTCTCTATATGTCCTTTTCATAAATACTATACTTTATTATATCATATAAAAGAAGTCAAAAGTCTGTTAAACTATTTTCAAGACCAAACTAAAGATGACAGCACAAGTTTTTTCGATTTTCACTAGAGGAAATGGATTTTATTTAGCAAATACAGCTAGGATGACACTTTTGTTGCCAAGATGGCCTTACCTTCTTTTATCAAGGGGTGACGGAAAAGTGAAAAGTACAGTTGAACTGTCATGGCAACCCAGATGAGGGGTTCGCAAAGGATAACTCCCTTATAGCCTGCCCAAGGAATAATCAAGACCACAAAAGCAATTTTTCCGATTAGTTCAATAAAGCTGGAAACCAGAGGAAGGACTTTTTGCCCCAAGCCCTGCAAACAATTACGATAAATCAATAAGAGACTCAAAATAGGATAAAAAGCTGAGCTGATTTGCAGATAGAGACTTCCATTTTCTATCAAGTAACCATCCGTCGAACTAGACAAGAAGGAAACCAAGGCTGGACTGGCAAAAAAGAGGAAGACACAAACAAAAACTGCCCAGGACATACTTAGAAGACTACCGATTCGAAGACCTTGAACAATGCGGTCTGGTCGCTTAGCTCCTAGATTCTGAGAAGCAAAGGTCGTCATTGATGCAGAAATAGCGGTCATAGGAAGAAGGGCGAAGGCCATAATGCGTCGAGCCGCCGTCTGGGCACTAATAATCACTGCACCAAAGGTATTAACAGAAGACTGTAAAATCACACTGCCTATAGATACAATTGAACTCATCAAGCCCATAGCCAAACCTTGCTCCAAGAGATCAGCGTACAAGGCCTTCTTCCATTTGAAATGTTTGAGTTGAGGCAACAGTTCTGGCACACTCTTACGAATATAGTAAAAGCAGAGAACCGCTGATAAACCTTGCGAAATAATGGTAGCAAGTCCTGCGGATTGAACTCCCAGATGCAATTGCGTAATGAAATAGAGATCCAAAACCACATTGACCAAGGCCGAAAAAATCAAAAATCCAAGGGCAGCTAAACTGTCTCCAATAGACCGCAACAAGCCTGCAAAGAGGTTATAAGCAAAACTGACACCGACACAGGTCACAATCATAGAAATATATTGATAGGACTGGGGAAGAATTTCTGCAGGAGTATCTAGGTATTGCAAGAGAGGATACAAACCAAGAAAGCCCAGCAGCATAACTACAACACTCAAAAGAGCACCTAAAATCCAGGTGGCTGCTACTGCTTCCTTTATTTTAGTGAAATTTCGAGCCCCATAATAACGGGCAATGACAATCCCCATGCCATTGCCAACACCAAGAGTAAAACCTACAATCAGGTCAAAAATCGCTGTCGTCGCCCCTACTGCAGCCAAGGAGTCTTGTCCAAGAAAACGTCCAACAATCAAGACATCAGCAGTATTATAGAGCTGTTGAAAAATATTTGATAGCAAGATTGGGAAGGCGAAGCTTAAGAGAGAGGGAAGAATCGGACCATGTATCAGGTCCACTGTTCGTTTTTTATTCATAAGGCTATTATATCAGCTTTCTAGTGGAGCGACAAGAAACAGCAAACTATGCGTGAGCAGAAAACCAGAATAAGGAATCGAAAAAGTAGCGGATTTTCTCCACTACTTTAACAGCTTATTCTTCAATTTCGATTTCAAGCTCATCGCCTAGGTCAAGAGTTACTTCTTCATTCACAGAATCTGCTTGAACTGCTTCATCTTTTTTGTTTTCAGTATCTTGTTCTGAAGCTTCTTCTCCATCAATCAAGCCAAATTTAGAACGGACTTGCTTATCAATTTCATCAAAGATTTCTGGGTGCTCTGCCAAGTATTTCTTAGCATTCTCAGAACCTTGCCCGATTTTCTCATCTTTGTAAGAATACCAAGCCCCTGCTTTTTTGATAATATCCAAGTCGCTTGCAATCTTCAAGAGTTCACCAGTCTTAGAAATTCCTTCTCCGTACATAATTTCAACTACGGCTTCCTTAAACGGTGGAGCTACCTTATTTTTTACAACCTTAATCTTAGTTTCTTTACCGACATTGGTTTCTTTTTGGTCACCAGTTCCCTTAATTTGTGTATTACCACGAACATCCAAGCGGACTGAAGCATAGAATTTCAAAGCACGTCCACCAGGTGTTGTTTCTGGATTTCCAAACATGACCCCAACTTTTTCACGCAATTGGTTGATAAAGATGGCAATTGTTTTGGTTTTATTGATAGAGGCGCCAAGTTTACGCATGGCCTGGCTCATCATACGAGCCTGCAAACCAACGTGGCTATCACCGATATCTCCATCAATTTCCGCACGAGGGACAAGGGCAGCAACTGAGTCGACCACGACAAGATCTACAGCACCTGAGTCAATCAATTTTCCTGCAATTTCAAGACCTTGCTCTCCTGAGTCTGGTTGTGACAAGAGCAATTCGTCAATGTTAACACCAAGGGCCGCAGCATAAGCTGGATCGAGGGCATGTTCCGCATCGATAAAGGCTGCAATCCCACCTTCTTTTTGCGCTTGTGCAACTGCATGAAGGGCAACCGTCGTCTTACCAGATGACTCTGGCCCATAGATTTCGATGATACGTCCCTTAGGATAACCACCTGAACCAAGGGCAATGTCAAGAGCCAAAGAACCTGAGCTCATCACCTGCACCTTTTGCTCGGCACGTTCACCCAAACGCATGATTGATCCTTTACCAAAGTCTTTCTCAATCAATTTAAGAGCGTCATTCAAGGCCTTTTCACGTTCTGCCCCAAATTTTTTTGAAATTTCTTCTAATTTTTTTGGTTTTTTCGCCATTCTATTCTCCTACATTCTAATGGTCCTCAGACCTATCTACTATTATATCAAAAGTTAGTCACTTAATAAAGCCTTGCGAACTAGGTTAAAGGCATGCATAACCGCAATGTGACGTACATCTGCTCGACTTCTACCTCCAATATTCACCTTGATGACCTTAGTTCCATGCTCCTGTGCCAAGCCTATAAAGACTGTCCCAGCTGGGTGCCCTTCTAGGCTATCTGGTCCTGCCACTCCAGTCAAACTAATTCCAAAATCAGATTGAGTCTTGCTTCGTGCCTGCTCAGCCATCTTCTGAGCTGTAAATTCAGACACCACACCCTGTTCTTCCAAATCCTTGACAGGAATATCCAACATCTTTGATTTTTCCTCCAAGCTATAGGTCACAAAACCACCCTTAAATATACTGGAAGCTCCTGAAAAATCCGCCACAATGGCTTGGAAAAGCCCTGCCGTCAAACTCTCTGCAGCCGTGATGGTTTTCTCTTGTTTTTTCAGTTCTTCTACCACAATGCTGGCTAAACTAGTTTCTTCCCCATAACCATAACAAAGGTCTCGTAAAGAAAGTCCTTCAAAGGTCTGGCGATCCAAGATTTGATTTTCCAAAATATCCAGCGCTTGATTCGCCTCTTCTTGACTGCTAGCCTTTGTTGACAGACGCAAGGTTACCTCTCCTGTCTTGGCATAAGGTGCCAAAGTAGGATCAATCTGATTATCAATCAAATCAGCCAAAATCGTAACCAACTGACTTTCACCAATCCCAAAGAAACGAAGAACGCGGGAATATAGCTTGCTCCCTGTCATCAACTTGGGTAGAAGTTGGTTTAAGACCATGGGTTTCAATTCACTTGGTGGACCTGGAAGGACAACGTAGGTCACTCCGTCTACTTCTAATATCCCTCCCACAGCCAACCCTGTTTCGTTTGGCAGTGGAGTCGCTCCTTCTACAATTTGAGCTTGTCTTTCGTTATTCGGTGTTCGGGCATAGTCTGGTCTCTGGGCAAAAAAGACATCCAACTTCTCCTGGGCCTGAGGATCGAAGACTAATTCTTTCCCTAAAAATTTAGCCAGAGTTTGTTTGGTCAAATCGTCCTCAGTTGGCCCTAAACCGCCTGTCAAAATCACCAGACTGCTACGTTGACTGGCAATCTCAAGTAAAGACAAGAGACGAGCTTCATTGTCTCCTACAGCCGTCTGAAAATATACATCTACCCCAATCTCTGCTAGTTTTTCCGATAAAAACTGGGCATTAGTGTTGACAATCTGTCCTGTCAAAATCTCTGTTCCAACAGCAATGATTTCTGCTTTCATGTTTCCTCCTACCTATCTATTCGTATTTTTTTGAAAAAATCGCAGGAATTTTCCTACGATTGATTTTTTATTTGTATCAAAAGTTAATTATCTTCATCACCAACAGGTGCTCGTCCAAATAAATCTTCAAATAAGACCGCATTGGTTTCGACCTGGGTAACTTCTTCTTGTCCCAAAGAACGTCGGAGTAGATTTTGCATTTCCAACATATGGGCTCTCGAAACAACCTGGTAAGAAACACCTTGAAGCATCTCTCCTTCACCCTGCAACTGCTGAGTTTCAATGGTTTTAAATGAATCTTTATAGCCTAGCAAGTTAGGGATACTTTTTGCAGACAAATCAATATTGGTCTGCATATTGTCACTCAAAGCTTTTAGAATCTCTTGATAATGACCAACGCTATTTAAACTGAGAGCTTTTTCCATGACTTTTTGAATAACTTCACGTTGACGTTTTTGACGACCATAATCCCCCTCAGGATCTTGGTAACGCATTCGTGCATAGACTAGGGCTTCTTCTCCCCCAATATGTTGCTCTCCAACACCGATAGAAATGGTATTAAATTCTTCTTGGTCACTGATAGAAATTGGGAAACCTAGGGTATTATTGACTGTAATACCACCTACTGCATCCACTAGTTTTTGCAACCCTTTCATATTGACCATCACATAGCGATCAATATGGATATTCATCATTTTTTGAATGGTTTCTATAGCAAGCTCTGCTCCACCATCTGCATATGCTGAATTCAGTTTCGCTTCATGAGCCTGACCATTCCCTGATTCAATGCGGGTCAGAATATCCCGCTCTAAACTCATCATCGTTGTTTTTTTCGTTTTAGGATTCACTGTCATCAAGATCATGCTATCACTTCTACCGACCCAAGTTTCAGTTCGTTCAGCATTTCCGGTGTCCACTCCCATTAACAGAATGGTTAGAGGTTCAGTCGCTTCAATAACCTTGGTTTCTTCGCCGATTTTTTTATAGGTTTTAGCTAAGGTTTCTGTCCCTTGTTGATAAATAGTATAAGCAAAAATACCTGCTCCTACTACAGTTACAGAAAGTAAAGCTAGCACCATTCCAATAATTTTTTTAACCATATTTCTACTAATCGATCAGTTTACCCATCAAGTAAACATCGATAAATTTCCCTTCTTCTATATATGCTCCACGCTCTTGGCGACCTTCAATGACAAAGCCATACTTTTGATAAAGATGGACTGCTACTTGATTACGAGTTTGGACAGTCAGCTGGAGACGACGCAGAATGCCACTTGCTTGTGCCAACTCTATCGCTTCTTCTAGCAACAAACTTCCCAATCCATTATTCCAATATCTTTTTCCAATCACAATGAAGAGATCTCCAATATGACGGACTCTCTTGCGCTGGTCAGCTGTAATATTTACAATACCAGCAATTTTATCATTTAAGAATGCAAGTAAGGTTATCTGATTGTCCGAACTAGCTTGCTTGTTGAGAAATATTTCCATCTCCTCACTGGTCAAGAGAATACCATCTCCGTCTAAGCTGGTAAAATCTGTCTCCAAACTTACACGATTTAAAAAAGCCACTAATTCAGCTGCATCTTTGGGCTCTGCTTCCCTAATGAGCAATTCATACTCCATATTGAAGCTCCTCTAAAAGCTTTTCTGCACGCAAACCTTTTGCTTGGAAATTTAAACGGCGTCCATCTGCTTCTTTTAGAATTTCCAATTCTAAATAAGTATCTGGCAAGGCATCTCCTAAGAGATTTCCCCACTCAATAACAGTCACTCCGCCACCAAAGAGAAACTCATCCAAGTCGATAGAATCCGCATCCCCTTCAATTCGATAAACATCTAGGTGATAAAGTGGCAGTCTGCCTTCATACTCTCTTACGATAGTATAGGTGGGACTTTTAATCATTTGAGAAATCTGTAATCCTTTTGCAAGTCCTTTAGTAAAGGTCGTTTTACCTGCACCCAGTTCTCCAGTTAAGATTAAAACATCATTCTTTGCTAATAGATGACCCAATCGTTCCCCTAAGGATTGTAGCTCTTCTTCATTTTTTGTGTACATACTTTTATTATACCAAAAACTTTTCTTTTGTGTCTATTTTCCTGCTAAACTTACCATCATAACATCCATAAAAACAAGCTTTCTCTAAAAGAAAATGAGCGTAGCAATGACCAATACAAGATCTCGGAAAATATGACCATAAAAGGAAACTTCCTTTTTAACAGAATTTGGGACAAGGTAGGCTGCAAAAAACAAGCCCAGTCCAATATAAATCAAAAGAGAGACAATGGTCATTGGATTTCTTAAGAAGAGAAGTGTTGCTAAAATAGTCACCAACACTGTCTTTTTTCTATCTAGCATAGCAAGCAAATCGCGCATGTATTTTTTCAAGGGTAAAAAAATCAGCAAATCTAGTCCAAATAGGAAAAAGAAGGATGGCAATAAAAAATCAACTAATTCTTGCTGCAGCGTATTTTTGATGAACAAGTTATCTGACAGGACAAGAACAGCTCCTAACAAATTAATTAAGAGCAGGATACTGTAAAAAAGCTTCACTGACCGCTTACTGGCTAGGACACTATGGACTTCTTGCTTACGAGTATAAAGATAATTTACTCCAGCACAGATTCCTGAAACGAAGACCATACTTCCGATGAAAAAAGCTGTACTTTGTTTAAAGGACAAGATGCATTCTTTCCATAGGAAACAGCTACTCAAACTGATTTGAATTAAAGCTAACAAAAATAAGATTCTCATTGATTTCATCTTTTCTCTCCCTTCCTGCCAATCATTATACTCGGAGAAAAGAGAGAACTGTTTCTAATCTTCTCAAATGTCTTTTTAAGACGCTAAACAAACACCAGAGACTAATACTCAATGAAAATCAAAGAGCAATCTAGGAAGCTAGCCACAGGTTGCTCAAGACACTGTTTTGAGGTTGCAGATAGAACTGACGTGGTTTGAAGAGATTTTGGAAGAATATAAATTGAAATAAGGCTGATAGTATTCATTTCACTATCAGCCTTACAGGTTATTTAACGTTTCAGAAAAACTATAATGTCAAGATTAACTAAACAGTATCTAATTCCTTCAAATAATTTTCTATCTTCATCAGCATTAAAGGATTGTTATAAATCTTGCATAGCTCTCTTGCTTCCATATAATAATTTTTGACTTGTTCTCTGTCTAGAAATTTGGCTCCAGCATTTCCTACAAGAATAAGTAGAGGAGCCAGTTGGTAGCTTGTCTGTCTTTGTTTACAGAGTTCAATCGTCTCAAGAGCTTCTTGGATGGCTTCGTTATATTTTTCCTTTGACACTAGGTAGTGAGCGTAGTTGTAACGAACTCTGATGTAGCCAAATAAAAACTCTTGATGCTCAAAATTTTTTGTCTGATATAACTCCATCAAATGAGAGTAGTTTGCCTCATATTCTTGTTCACGACCCACTAAGGAATAGAAATTAGATAGAGTATTCAATGCCTTTAAATAAATCAGAGTATTTGAAGAGACTTTTAATAATATATTTTCCAATGAAGAAATAGCCTCACACTTACTGTCATATTGATAGAAGTCAATAATAGCTTTAATCCATTCAAGGTAAGTTCGGTCTTCTAGTGTTAGAAAAGTACTTCGTTCAATCTCTATTCTATAAATATATTCCAAATTGTCATAATTTCTGTCATCTAATAGTCGAGCAGATAATTGCTTGAAATTAGAGAGGTTAGATTTAATTTCAATTTGTTCATTAAAAAAATAATCTAATGGTACTTCAAGTCGTTGTGAGAGTTTGAACAAAAGGTCTGCGGAGGGAATGAAATGCCCTCTCTCAATTTTACTAATCTGGCTTTGTTCACAAATTCCTTCTGCAAGATTTTGTTGGGAGAGTCTCAACTCTTTTCTTTTTAATCTGAATTTCTCTGCGAGTGTATTCATTAAAGATAATAAACCTTCCTATTTGCTTAATTTCATTATAAAATTTTTAGTTCAAAATAGCAAGTTAAAGAAATAAATAATTCTATATTGTAATAATAAGAAAAAAAGTTCAAAATACAATAAAAATACTTGGCTGAATAATATATATATGTTAGAATAAAAATAAGGAAACAGAAAGGGTTTTCATTGTATGAGAAAAAACGTGGAATTAAAAAATTAGCTATATTAGCATTACTAGGTGTTTTATGTTTAGTAATACAATTCCTTACCAATAGTTTATTAAGAAGAATAAACAATTGGAGATTCGAGTCCAATCACAAAAGAAGTCCAATGGTCTTGATCTTGGGAAGGCAGATTGATTTCGTATTACTTTAAAATTCAACTATTTAGAGAGAAGAAGATTCTTTTATCAATAGTTTAGTAAGCTTGTTTAGTTTATAGAGGTCAGGGGTATTTCTGCCCTCCGTTTTAGAATAAGGAATGCACTATGAAAAAATTATTTATACTCATATCCAACCTGCTTGCTAGTTTGTTCTTTGTTTGGGTATTTACCATTTGGACTGATACATATGTCTCCTATTATTACCCCAACGTTGTTGTACGTGATTCTTCCCCTGAAACAACTTTTCAGCATGTTGCTACACGCTTGGAAAAACTAGCAAAAGAAACGGATAGCTTTATTGCGATTCAACACCAAGATCCTAACTCAGAAGGTACTCCAGTGTTTTCTTATACGACCTTTGGGAACGGAAAGTTGCCTGATGGGCTACAGGAAAAAAATCTAGAAGATGCTCAAAGTAGTAGTGTTGAAACAAACTATTTTGTATTCGATGGAAACCTAGATATTCACTTGCTAAGGGAGGAGCTAAGTCAACTTGGCTTGACTAACATGCACCTGACAATTCCATCTAAACTATCTACGTTAATGGCTATCTTTAGTAACGGATTTCAGTTAATCAGTTTATTGATTTTCATCTTAACCTTTGGAGCACTGACTTTAATTAGTCAAATTAGCCAATTACGGTCGTCGGGCATTCGCCTCATTTCAGGAGAGAAACGGTGGTCCATTTTCCTTAGACCAGTTGGTGAGGATTTGAAAGGGATAGCTGTTGGTTTCAGTTTAGCTGGCGTGCTCGCCATTCTTATGCAAAAAATTCTGTCGCTTCCAACGCAATCCCTAATGACCATAGGAGAAGGCTTGCTCAGTTATAATCTCATCTTGTTGTCGATCTCCCTGTTTTTCGCTCAACTCTTCGCAGTTGGGATAAAAAAGATACACCTGATGCAGATTATAAAAGGGCAAGTGCCTGTCAGAGGAATCATTAGTTTGATTTTAATCGGTCAACTATTAGCGATTATTATTGTAACGCTGGGAATAGGGGGTAGCTTAAAGTATTCCCAAGCCTGGCAACAGCATCGGATTGGACAAGAGGCTTGGAGCCAGGAAAGGCAACTGATTACCCTATCATTCAGCCGTGAAGGAGCGGGTCCTGGTTTTGATGAACAAGCTCAAAGGAAACTCAGAACTTGGTATCAATTGATGGATTTGGCTGTTTCAGAAAAAAAGGCTTTCTTATCTAGACACCAGTTAATTGACCGTACTTTGCAAAATGGCATGGCTTCCTCCAAAAACTTTATAACCTCTACAGAATGGTACGATTACAGCCCGAATGGCAATGTCCTTATCGTCACACCGCAATACTTGGAGCGTCAAAACATTCCTGTAGATACAACTATTGAGCAAAAGATGAATCACCTTGATGTAGGGGAGTTTGTCTTATTGCTGCCTGAACACCTCCGTTCAGAGGAAGAACATTATAAATCTGTTTTTGAAGACGACTTAACCAGTCGCATGTCTAGTCGAGATGAACGACAGCAAATGACTGCTACGGTAGGTTATTTGGAATCAGGTCAGGATCGTTTTGTGTATAATACGACCCCTATTTCTTACCAGCAGTTTTTGAAAGATCCAATCATCATTGTTATAACACCCCAATCAACTGGTCCACAGTCCGTTTTGTTTTGGGTAGACGCAATACAGAACTACGTTCTCTTTAATCAATTGTCTGATGCCCAGGAGCTTATCCAGAGACAAGGCATTGAAAATTGGGTCTCAGAAATGCAAACAGGTTACCACAACTACATCACATTATTGGATAATATCCAGAGGGAACGTTGGGTAATGCTAGCAGGAGCTGTGCTTGGGATTGCAACTTCAATATTGTTGTTTAACACTATGAATAGGCTCTACTTTGAAGAATTTAGACGTGCCATTTTTATCAAACGCATTGCAGGTCTCAGGTTCTTAGAAATCCATCGCACTTATCTCTTTGCTCAACTGGGTGTGTTTTTACTGGGATTTATTGCGAGTGTATTTCTTATGGTAGAGATACTAGTTGCTTTCTTAGTCTTATTACTCTTTACTGGTCTATCTCTTTTACAGTTACATGTCCAAATGCAGAAAGAAAACAAGATGTCCATGCTTGTTTTGAAGGGAGGTTAATATGATTGAACTTAAACAGGTGAGTAAATCTTTTGGAGAACGAGAGTTATTTTCAAATCTTTCAATGACATTTGAGGCTGGAAAAGTCTATGCCTTAATTGGTTCAAGTGGTAGCGGAAAAACAACCTTGATGAACATGATTGGGAAATTAGAATCTTATGATGGGACGATTTTTTACCGAGGTAAAGACTTGGCCAATTATAAATCGAGTGATTTTTTCCGTCACGAATTGGGCTACCTCTTCCAGAACTTTGGCTTAATTGAAAACCAAAGTATTGAAGAAAACCTTAAGCTAGGTCTCATTGGTCAAAAGTTGAGTCGGTCGGAACAGCGGTTGAGGCAGAAGCAGGCTTTAGAACAGGTCGGCCTGGATTATCTTGACCTAGATAAGCGCATCTTTGAGTTATCGGGCGGAGAATCGCAACGGGTTGCCTTGGCAAAAGTTATCTTAAAGAATCCACCCTTTATTCTGGCAGATGAGCCAACAGCTTCAATAGACCCAGCAACCTCTCAGTTGATTATGGAGATTTTGCTATCTCTTCGAGATGATAATAGGCTAATCATTATCGCAACACATAATCCGGCAATTTGGGAGATGGCTGATGAAGTGTTCACGATGGATCATCTGAAATAAAAATCCTTGTTTTTAATTGCACGATGAGTTACTGAAATATTATCATGAATCAATAATTGGAGTTAATTTAGAATTGTACTTTATTAATATTGAGGTAACTTTTTCTTGATAAAGGAAGAAATAGTGGAGAGGAAGTTAGAATGAAAAAATTCGACAATTATATTATTGAGAAGCCTTGCGATTCTAATTCAGATAAACTGCAAAAAATCTTAAAAATTGAAAGTTTGGTAGATGATATTTTGCAATTTTCTATCAGAATCAAGAATAGTGTAGGAGAGATTTTCCCCCTACAACCGTTTCAAAAGAAAACTATCTTTATTCCATGTTATTTTGAGGAAGATATTGTGAAAGTCAAAGATGATGATGAAGTTGAGTGGGATTTGTTAGAATTTCAAAAATTTAGAGCATTTTTGGCTTAGTAATCTGTGTTAAAGGCTCAAAACCTATGGTAAAAAAGTAGCTTTGAAAACGTATTGCCTCCAAAGATTGAGTTAGATAATTATTTAACACAAAAAGAAATTATTGAAGTTCTGGAAAGATGTTGTTTCAGTATTGAGAAAAGGTGGGAAAAACTTGCGATTTTCACAGAGAAAGGAAGAAAAAGTATAGAAATATAGTCAATTGAAACAAGAACAGGACAACAGAACCTTTTGTGCCATATTTTTCTCCTTTCGCTTTACAATTGGCTTGAACACCTTTATTGTATCGCGTTTGGAGTTTTTTTGGTATAAGCTTCGACGCGCACCCGCATAGCGGGTGTTTTTTTGTCTCGCACCTAACGGAGCGAGACGAACTAATAGTCACTTAATCAAAAAACGCACCATATCAAAAACTAAAAAGTTTGATATCATGCGTCATGTCTTAAACTAATTGACTATACTTTCTATTCAAATGAGCTTTTAAGCAATTGATTGAGCCAATCCACTCTTAAAACCAAAGAGCAATTTCTCGCTTAGCTGACTCTTCTGAATCTGAACCATGTACAACATTTTGGATAACCTCATTTTCTCCAGCAGCTTTTGCAAAATCACCTCGAATAGTTCCTGGTAAAGCTTCTTCTGGACGAGTCGCACCCATCATAGTCCGCCAAGTTTCGATTACTTTGGGACCAGAAATGATACCTACAAGAACCGGTCCTGAAGTCATAAATTCACGAATCGGTGGGTAAAAACTTTGGCCAACCAAGTCCTGATAGTGCTGGTCAATCAACTCTTCTGAAAGCTGTGAACGCAACTCCAATTTTTCGATTGTAAATCCACGTTGTTCGATACGTTTCAACACTTCACCCACTAGCCCTCTTTTTACACCGTCTGGTTTAATGATAAAAAATGTTTGTTCCATACCTGTCTCCTTTGTCAGCTTCTTTCTTTTATACTCTTCGAAAATCTCTTCAAACCACGTCAACGTCGCCTTGCCGT
>NZ_JVRR01000070.1 GCF_001070715.1 Streptococcus pseudopneumoniae | reverse complement strand
AGGGCAGTTTTATTATCCAGAAGTCTAGCGAAGATAAAGTTACAGAAAGATAAATTGAAGGTGAGTAGGACTTTACCTCCTATCCTGCCCATAACGGTGTCCATTTCCAGCCAAGAGTCTAGTTGATTAAGGGCTAAATAGTTTTGGAAATCCTCATAGGAGCGGCCTTTTTTAGCTTCTTTAGGAATGGAGGGGAGATTACGTTTCCGTCTTTCTTTGAATTTAACGGCTCTAGCAAGATCAATCGGAGCGATAGACAGGTATCCTTTTCGGATGTGTCGATAGACAGTTGAGGAGCTAACATTGAGGTTGTGAGTTTTCAGAATATGATAGATGTGTTGTCCCTTTTTAACCCCATCAGAAATGACTTTATCCATGTCCCAGAAGGTCTTGGAATTGAGGGGAGTTCCTTCACGAGATTCAACAAGAGTTTGTTCGTACTGTTTTTGAGCTTGTTTAGCGAGGTAGAAGATCTTCTTATAGCCACAGTTTTGTCTTCTTTTAGGGCAGCCATTACAGACAAAGGGAGCTTTACCGAGTAAAGGGCAAGGAAGGTTATGGCATGTAGACTCTCGGACTTGTCTGTTTCGTTTGACTTCTTTAGAAACAGTAGTTGGGTCTTTTAGAATAAGTTG
>NZ_JVRR01000069.1 GCF_001070715.1 Streptococcus pseudopneumoniae | reverse complement strand
CCGTCAAGTCTGGATTGTTGCCGATGGCAGTCGTCTTCTCATTCGCTTTGTCTACAATCGCTTGTTTTTGACCCTCGCGTCCGATTGGATTCAGACCATCAAGGGCAGTTAAGCCATCTTGCTTAGCCTGATTAACCGCTCTTTGGTCACC
Source organism: Streptococcus pseudopneumoniae (assembly GCF_001070715.1). GTDB lineage: Bacteria > Bacillota > Bacilli > Lactobacillales > Streptococcaceae > Streptococcus > Streptococcus pseudopneumoniae_H. The sequence goes on along the minus strand of NZ_JVRR01000069.1, from coordinate 12,004 downwards.
TGCTCGGTCAATGGCGGTCTTAGCTTTTTCTGCTTCCTCAGTAACCTTCGCTTTGGCGGTCTTCTTCTCTGCTGCCGTCAAGTCTGGATTGTTGCCGATGGCAGTCGTCTTCTCATTCGCTTTGCGTGTGACTTCTTGCTTCGGCAATTCTCTCCCTACTGGATTCACGCCGTTGATATTTTCCAACCCCAGTCTCAAGGCATCCTCCACCTTAATAAGGCTGTCGGCATTGTCAATCTCTCTTGTAGCATCCCGTGCATAAATATCAACTTTACTAGTGGCGCCATTTTGCTCCACTTGGGATAAATTTTTATTCTTGCTAATAGAGTCGTTTTTTGCTCGTCTCGCTTGCTCTATGTCATCCTTGGCATCCTCTTTTGCTTCATTATATGTTCTACCATGCCACTGATTAACAAGGAAAACCTCATTACCATAATTTCCTCTCAAACCTACAGCATAGTCAAGGTTTTTAATATTGTTACTCCCTTTAGTGTCGAAAGTTAGGGTGTAAGCATTGTCATTATCTCCCAGCGAGAAATAATATAAATCCGAACCACTATTATTTACTTTGTGAAATTTTTCGTTTGATTGGTTTTGCATTTCTTGAGGTTCACCTTGTCTCTGATATGGTTGGATTCTTCCCACACCATGACGGGCTAAATCATCAAAGGTTTCTACTGGCAAGTTTTTCGGACTATTTCTTCTATTGATACCGGTATTACTAACTGTTCCTTTAGTCTGATTACCAAATCCTGTTGCAGAGTGTTTTAGAAGGGAAAGTAAATCCCCTGCATTAGAAGATACAGCAGTGGTGCCACCACCTTTGCGACGAATACTAATACTATCTGTACCTTGCTTATATGCTTGCCCCGAAGGCAACGTAAGCCAAACACCCGTTCCAGGTATTCGTCTATGTCCATTATTTATCTGTAGCTCCCAATGGAAACCTTCCTTTGTAGGAGTTACTCTTGCAAGAATATAGTTTTTTGCATTAGAGACAGGTTTGGTCGAATTGTCTGTCGGTCTTTTATCAGAGAAAAAAACATAGGTGTATCTATCGTAGGTCTTATCTCCCGACTTACCATTTTCAATGTAACTTTCTTTCCGATCTAATGGACTTGCCGCCCTTGCAGACCTTCCACTATAGTTAGCACTACGAAAGTCAGAGTAGCCACCATCACGTGGTTGAGGAGTTACTCCTCCACCTGTAGTTTCTTCTCCATATTTTTCTTCCAGCACTCCTTCGATGAGGTCTCGGGATTTTTTCAGGTCGACTAGGGCAGCGGCAAAATCTTCTTGGCTGATGGTATCACCCTTAGAAAATGCTTCGTTAAACTTATCAGCTGCTGCTTTTGCTGCTTGGATTTTATCTTCCGACGCTTGATTTTCTTTAAGTCGTTTGACAATAGACTCTAATTCATCTTTTAGTCCATAGACGCCGTTTTCACCTTTTGTCGTATTGGTGTAGGTTGGGAGTTCTCGTGGAGTAGATTGAGAGTTATCTCCAGGAGCTGTTTCCTTTCCTCCATCAGTTGGATTGACTTGGTTTGCAACTGTTCCAGGCTCGGTCACTCCCCCTCTTTTACGACGCTTCCCGCTACTTGCTTGCTCAGTTACAGTTCCGTTTGGTTCGACAAGCTTATTATTTGTCGAACTTGCTTCACCCAAGTCTGTCAATTTTGGTAGCGATGGCTCCAAGGCTTGATTGACCCGACGAGTCAGGTCTTCCATGAGTTTGACTTGCTCATCAACTTGCGCTTGCGTCGCTTTTGGATTTTCTAAGACAGCCTTAGCTGCTGCTAGACCTGCTTCCACTTCATCGTGGAGCGCTTTCATGGAGCTAAGAGTTAGTTTTTCCAACAAAGCTTGCAGGGTGCCTTGGAGTGATTTAGCTTCTGTCGTTTTAGTGGCAGATGTGGGCTGGTCTTGCTCTTTTACTGCTCCTCCTTGAGAAGTTTCTTGAGCAGCTGGCTTCGTCTCTGGTTTGGTCGGAGCAAGGGCATCTGTTTCCTGCCCCTTACTAGCGTCCTCGGCTTTAGTCTCTGGAGAGTTTGACTCCCCTGTAGACTGGAGCTCAGCCGACGGTTCAGTCTGAGAGACCTTCTCTGGCTCTTCCCCATCTGACTCCTGCTTATCCTTATCTGGTGTTCCAGCAGATCCAGCAACTACATCACTGGCTGTTGCCGAAGATACCGCAGGTGCCTGCGCTTGCACCCCATTTGCAAAGAACATCAGAGCCGCAACCGCAACGCTAGCAGCCCCAAAATGGTATTTACGGATGGAATAACGGAAAATTTTCTCTCCATTACCATCATTCTTTTTCTTGAACATAAGTGAATCCTTTCCTCGCCTGAGGGTTTCTCCGAGCTTAGAAAGCGCGCAAAAAGCCGATAGACGATAATATATCAACTCTATACTAACACTTCTGACGTACAAATCAACCCCCTCTCCCATACGATAGAGTCAGGAAATGCAAGAAAAAAGCGACATTATATATATATATATATATATATATATATATATATGCACAGGCATATAAAACCTTTTGATACAACCTTCTTTTTACATAGAGAAACAGCAGTTATGATATGTTTATCCATGCACAACATCTTCTGTGCTAATATTACAATATTGTTTCATTTTGATTACACAATCGTTTCAAAAAATATGATGGAAGCCTGAGTATTTTATAGTAATTCCCTCTCTATCAGCTAGATAAACCCGTTGAGTGTTACACCCTAGCCTATTATCAGCATTTCCTAGCTACTAGGACGCTCCAAACCACCTATTCTAAGTCCATCATAGCTTGGTCAGTAAGATACCTCTACGGCAAGGGTTTGATGAGATTTTAGAAGAGTATAAAAACCACCTGAAGCAAATCAAGTGTAAGCGCCCAATAACGAAGCATAGTATATTGAAACTAGAATAGTACACTTTGGCTTCTAAAATATTGCTAGAAATTAATTTGACTGTCCTGATTAATTTATCCTGTTTTTATTTCATTTCACTATAGTATTACTTCAATCTGTCGTTCTCTCTTTCTAGCGACCGACCTCAAGGGATAAGTCGTACCACAAGAAAAAGCCTAGATAACTAGACTTTTTTAGCTTATTCTACCGTTACTGACTTAGCAAGGTTACGTGGTTTGTCCACATCAAGGCCACGGTGGAGTGTTGCAAAGTAAGCGACTAATTGCGTTGGCACGACCATTGAAATTGGTGAGAGGTAAGAGTGGACGGTCGTAAGAACGATGTCGTCTGTATCTTTGGCAACATTTTCTTCTGCAATAGTGAGAACCTTGGCACCACGGGCTGCCACTTCTTGGATATTTCCGCGAGTATGGTTAGCAAGGACTGGATCTGACAAGAGGGCCAAGACAGGCGTTCCTTCTTCAATCAAGGCAATAGTTCCGTGCTTGAGTTCTCCTGCCGCAAAACCTTCACACTGGATATAAGAAATCTCTTTAAGTTTGAGACTTGCTTCCATGGCTACATAGTAATCTTGACCACGTCCGATATAAAAGGCGTTGCGAGTTGTTTCAAGAAGATCACGAACCTTGGCTTCGATGGTTTCTTTCTCTGAAAGAGTTGATTCGATAGACTGAGCTACGATTGACAATTCATGAATCAAATCAAAGGCTTGCGCTTTGGCATTGCTATTTGCTTCTCCAACTGCTTTTGCCAGGAAGGCAAGGGCTGCAATTTGTGCTGTATAGGCTTTAGTTGATGCCACGGCAATTTCAGGACCTGCATGAAGGAGCATTGTATGGTTAGCTTCACGTGAAAGGGTTGAACCTGGAACATTTGTAACTGTTAAGCTTGGAATTCCCATTTCATTAGCCTTAACCAAAACCTGACGGCTATCCGCTGTTTCGCCAGACTGACTGATAAAGATGAAGAGTGGTTTCTTGCTGAGAAGTGGCATACCGTAGCCCCACTCAGATGAGATGCCAAGTTCAACTGGTGTATCTGTCAATTCTTCCAACATCTTCTTAGAAGCAAATCCTGCGTGGTAAGATGTTCCAGCTGCAAGGATGTAGATACGGTCTGCGTCTTGAACAGCCTGGATGATAGCTGGGTCTACTACTACTTGACCAACCTCATCTGTGTAGGCTTGGATGAGTTTACGCATAACCGTTGGTTGCTCGTCAATTTCCTTGAGCATGTAGTAAGGATAAGTTCCCTTACCGATATCTGACAAATCAAGCTCAGCAGTGTAGCTAGCACGCTCACGACTATTGCCATCATAGTCTTGAACTTCCACACTATCAGCCTTGACGATGACCAACTCTTGGTCATGAATTTCCATGTATTGGTTGGTCTCACGAATCATAGCCATAGCATCTGAGCAGACCATGTTATATCCTTCCCCAAGACCAATCAAAAGTGGTGATTTATTCTTAGCTACGTAGATAACTTCAGGGTCTTGTGAGTCAACCAAGGCAAAGGCATAAGAACCACGGATGATGTGAAGAGCTTTTTTGAAGGCTTCAAGAACTGAGAGCCCTTCTTCCGCAAATTTTCCAATCAAGTGAACGGCGATTTCCGTATCTGTTTGCCCCTTAAAGTGGTGACCTGCAAGGTATTCCTCCTTGATTTCAAGGTAGTTCTCAATCACTCCATTGTGCACCAAAACAAAACGTTCAGTCTCAGAGCGATGTGGGTGAGCATTGTCTTCAGTTGGTTTTCCGTGAGTAGCCCAACGAGTATGTCCAATACCAGTTGTTCCCTCCACACCAGCTGTCTTGGCAGACAATTCTGCGATACGACCAACCGCCTTGACTAGATGGTTTTCAGCACCACCTAGGACAAAAATCCCCGCAGAATCATAGCCACGGTATTCGAGCTTTTCAAGCCCTTGAATCAAAATATCAGTTGCATTTGTGTTTCCAACAACACCAACAATTCCACACATAGTATATACGACACAGACCAGCTGTGCTTTCTCCTTAAATTGGTATAGTCTGATTCCCCTTTTATAGAACCAGCAAAAACAGTATATACTTGTTTCTTTCACTTGTCAAGAGTAAAAATTGGTATAGTTCAAATCAACTTCTTGTAAGTAAAAAACTCTGACCAATTTGGATAATCAGTCAGAGTCTTTTTTAAAATCCATTATTATCACTTAGTTCCTTGAACCAGTGCCCTGATTTCTTCAGACGACCCTTCTTCTAACTCAGCCAAGCCATAAAGAGGCTGGGTAAAAAGGCTTCAAAATTATAAAAACGCATTATGTCAGGTGTACACAACCTTGATATGATGCCTTTTACCATGGAAAGATTTACTGAATTTTCTCCTCAAATTGAGTTTTGCCTAGCCTCTGTTTTTCTTCTGATTATAGTTTTTATTTCTTGCTGAGGATTTCAAGCGTTTCAAGCACGTTATCTGCATGAACTTCGATGGTGTCACCAGTCGCTTTAATCTTGACTTCTACGATGCCATCAGCCGCTTTCTTACCAACAGTGATACGGATTGGCAATCCAATCAAGTCGCTGTCGCTAAATTTAACTCCGACACGTTCATTACGGTCGTCTGTCAAGACTTCGTAACCGGCTCCCATCAAGCTTGCTTCAAGCTTTTCTGTCAAGGCTTGCGCTTCTTCATCCTTGACATTGACAGTAATCAAGTGCACATCAAATGGCGCCAATTCTTTAGGGAAATTGATTCCCCAAGCGTAACGGTATTCACCTTTTGGCGTTTTATTGACAAAGAGACGAGCGTGTTGCTCCATCACTGCTGAAAGGAGACGGCTGACACCGATACCGTAACATCCCATGATAATTGGCACAGCACGACCATTTTCATCCAAAACATCTGCTCCCATGCTTGCTGAATAGCGAGTGCCGAGTTTGAAAATATGACCAATTTCGATACCACGGGCAAAGTTAAGGATACCTTGTCCGTCTGGAGAAATTTCACCCTCACGAACTTCACGGATATCCACATATTCTGCAGTAAAATCACGGCCTGGGTTCACACCAGTCAAGTGGTAGCCATCTTCATTAGCTCCCACAACTGCATTGCGAACATCTTGTACCTTACGGTCTGCGATGATTTTAACATTCTCTGGTAAGCCAACTGGGCCAAGTGAACCAAATCCTGCTTGAACAACATTTGCCACTTCTTCTTGGCTAGCAACGTCAAAGAAATCTGCTCCCAAGTGGTTTTTCAACTTGACTTCATTGAGCTGGTCATTACCAACTAGAAGGGCTGCAACAAGCTCACCGTCTGCCATGTAGAAGAGGGTTTTAATTGTTTGTTCTTCTGGAACATTGAGGAAGGCTGCAACTTCATCAATTGATTTAACATCTGGCGTTGCAACACGAGTCACTTCTTCTTCAGCGACAACACGGTTGCTTGGTTTGTACTCGTTTGTTGCCATTTCCAAGTTGGCCGCATAGCTAGACTCACTTGAGTAAGCAATAGTATCTTCACCAGAAACCATCCATTTGAGCAATTCTGCCTTGATTTCTTCTTGCACTTGATCAGGAATTTCGTCAAATGAGGCAACTGACTTGTCCAAAACAACCCAGCGGTCAAGGTCCGTACGGACAGGTGTAATGGCCATAAATTCTTGGCTGTCCTTACCACCCATGGCTCCACCGTCACCGATGATAGCCTTGAAGTCTAAGCCACTACGAGTGAAAATACGCTCATAAGCAGCCTTGTACTCATCGTAAACACTATCCAAGCTATCATAGTTAGCGTGGAAGCTGTAAGCATCTTTCATGATGAACTCACGTGTACGTAGCAGGCCATTACGTGGGCGTTTTTCATCACGATACTTAGGCTGGATTTGATAAAGGTTAAGTGGCAATTGCTTGTAAGACTTAACAGAATCACGGACAATAGCTGTAAAGGTTTCTTCGTGAGTTGGACCTAGGATAAAGTCTGATTTTTCACGGTTTTTTAGTTTGTAAAGGTCTTCACCATAAGTTTCATAACGACCTGATTCGCGCCACAATTCTGCACTGAGGAGGGCAGGAGCCAACATCTCAACGGCACCAATCTTGTCGAATTCTTGGCGCATGATATTTTTAGCTTTTTCAATCACACGGTTGGCAAGTGGTAGATAAGAATAAACACCTGCTGAGACTTGGCGAACATAACCAGCTCGCAACATAAGAGCATGGCTGATAACTTGAGCATCGCTTGGCATTTCGCGAAGCGTTGGGATAGGCATTTTACTTTGTTTCATAATATTCCTCGATTATCTAAAAAAGAGTCGCATGATGTCATTCCAGGTCACAGCAATCATCAAGACAACCATGATGACCACTCCGGCCAAGGTGACATAGGTTTCAATTTCTTGTTTCAATGGTTTGCGGCGGATGGCTTCTAGGATATTGAGCACAATCTTCCCACCATCCAGAGCTGGAATCGGAATAAGATTAAAAATCCCGATATTGATGGAAATCATTGCCAAGAAGTACAAGACATTTTCAATTCCATTTTTAGCGGCATCACTACTTGCCTTAAAGATGGCAACAGGTCCACCTAGCTTGTTCAAATCTGGTTGGAAAATCAGATTTTTCAGTGCTGAGAGAATTCGGAGGGCCGAGTCAGCAGCAGTTGTAAATCCACCTACAAACATGGATAGAAAATCTGACTTAATCCCCGGTTGAACACCTAGAAGGTAACGGCCTTGACTTTCTTCGGGTGTAACCGTAACTTGTTTGTCACTACCCTTTTCAGAAATAGTCACATCCAAGGTCGGGGCCGTCTTATCTTTGGTTTCTGATTCCACAGCCTGAATCAAACTTTCCCAGTTGCTAATCTCATGTGAACCAATCTTGGTAATCTGTGCCGTTTCTGGTACTCCCACCTTAGCCAAGGCCCCTTGGGGCATGACATGGAACTGGTTGGTATCGACATCTCTGACACCACCCTGCATGAAGATTAAAATCCAGAAAACAACGACACCTAAGATAAAGTTGTTCATAGGGCCTGCAAAATTAGTAATGAGTTTCCCCCAGATAGTTGCATTTTGATATTGAACATCTAAAGGTGCAATTCGAACCTCAGTTCCATCTGCTTCCACAACCGTTGCATCGTGATCCACTGCAAATGTTTTTTCTTCTTCCAGAACCAATCCTTTGATAAAGAGCTTGTCTTCAAAATCAAACTGGGTCACCTGCATAGGGAGGGCTGTTTGATCCAATTTTTTACCTGAGAGATTGATGCGTTTAACCTTACCATCATCAGCAAGTGTCAAACTAACAGGCGTTCCTGTCTTGATTTCAGTTGTATCATCACCCCAACCGGCCATGCGGACATAGCCACCCAGAGGCAAGATTCGAATGGTATAGGCCGTTCCATCCTTGCCAATGTGAGCAAAAATTTTAGGTCCCATACCGATGGCAAATTCACGTACTAAAATCCCTGATTTCTTGGCAAAGTAGAAGTGCCCGAACTCGTGCACCACTACAATAATCCCGAAAACCAGAATAAAGGTTAAAATTCCGAGCATAGCGTTTCCTCCGTCTTTTGATTAAAAGAGTCCAAATAAGTGCATGATTGGAAATACAAGCAACATACTATCGAAACGATCCAAAACACCACCATGTCCAGGGATAAATTTCCCAGAATCCTTGACACCAAAGTGACGTTTGATCGAACTTTCTAGTAAATCACCAAATTGTCCAGCAATGCTAAAGAAAATAGCAAAGACCGACATCTTGTAAATTCCATACGGAAGAGCAACTGTACTGTCAACTATCATAAAGATGATGGTTACTAAAATAGCACCTAAAATACCACCCAAGGCACCCTCAAAGGTTTTATTTGGAGAAACTGTCGGAGCTAATTTTCGTTTACCATAGTTCATCCCAACAAGATAGGCACCACTGTCTGTTGCCCAAACAATACACAAGGCCAATAGAGCCTTATCTAAACCTGCAACGCGAGCATCTAGTAAAGCATTAAATCCAAAGCCCACGTAGAAACTCATAGCAAGGGGGAAAACAGCATCCTCAATCGTATACGACTTGCTAAAAACGGTCGTTCCTAACATGATTGAAATCAAAACACTATAGGCAACCACATTCCCATCAACTGGCAAAAAAGTCAGATAATTCTCCAAGGGAATGGTTAAGGCAAAGGTTGCAAAGAGGGTCAAGAGGCCCTCCATAGTCATGGTCTCTAGACCTCTCATCTTCAAAAGTTCATGCATGGCTAGCATGGCTATGATTCCAATTGCTATCTGAAGCAAGAGTCCCCCAATCATTAAAATCGGTAGGAAAATAGCCAGGGCAATCCCTGCAAACAAGGTTCTTTTCTGTAAATCCTGTGTCATATTTCCTCCTAAACTCCTCCAAATCGGCGATGACGACGATTGTAGGCAAGAATGGCTTCCTGCAAGGCCGCCTCGTCAAAATCAGGCCACAAGGTGTCCGTAAAATAGAGCTCACTATAGGCTCCCTGCCATGGAAGGAAATTGCTCAAACGCAATTCTCCACTAGTACGGATAATCAAGTCTGGATCTCGTAAGTCCTTAGGCAAATGCTGGGTAAAAAGATAATTACCAATCAATTCCTCTGTGATGTCACCTGGGTTGATTTTGGCATCTAACACATCCTGGGAAATCAACTTAAGAGCCTGTGTAATCTCAGCACGTCCACCATAGTTGAGGGCAAAATTAAGAATCAATCCTGTGTTGTTCTTAGTCAATTCCTCAGCCTTAGTCAGAGCTTCAAAGGTTTGCTTAGGCAGGCGGTCTGTCTCCCCAATCATTTGAATCTTAACATTATTTGCATGCAATTCCGGGACATAATTATCATAAAACTCTACTGGCAAGTTCATGATAAACTTGACTTCCTGATCGGGACGGGTCCAGTTTTCTGTAGAAAAAGCATAGACCGTAATAACCTTAACGCCTAGTTTGTTAGCTGCCTTGGTCACAGTTTGCAATGCTTCCATGCCCGCCTTGTGTCCGAAAACCCGCGGTTGCATACGTTTTTTAGCCCAACGACCATTGCCATCCATGATGATGCCGATATGAGCAGGAATCTGTGTCGGAACCTCTACTTCCACAGCCTTATCTTTCTTAAAAAATCCAAACATGATCTTATTCCTATTCAAAAATCTATCGTTTCATTATACCATATTTCCCTATTTTCTTCTATCACTAAGCTATTTATTCTCAGGCACAAAGCCCATTTCCAAAAAAATAAGCCGCCTGATTGGGCGACTCTATTTTTTATAGGGAGATTATTATGAAAAAGTTTTAGGAGTTTAAGTTAAGGTCTTCTTAACTTATGGACTTAGTATACACTTCCTAGCTTAAAGTTTCCTTAAGGATTTTTAAAAATCAAATTTTTCCATTTTTCCTGCCAATTTTTCTTAGATAATCGTGTTCGATAAAGTTCCATTCGGTCTTGATTCTCTAAAAAATGAGGAGTTGGACGAACTTGAAAATTCAAAATATCCTCCAAACCATAAGGTGCATAGAGTTCAAAATCGGATTCTTCATTCAAGCGCAGTCCAACTGCCGTACACCGTTCTGGATACTTACTCATGGCATCACGGGAACTGGTATAGGGAGCAGTGTGAGAACTGTGCTGGTGCATATAGACCTGATTTTTCATCTCCCACTGATACTGAGGAAAATCCTCTCTCAGCTTTTTCTCTAGGGACAAGGTTTCCTCATAAGAAATATCTGGATCAAAGAAAATCACATCTACATCTGTTTCACAGTCAAAAGGGGATTTGTCTGACAAGAGATTCCAGATGAAATTTCTGACAGAACCTGCTGCCAACCAGGAATCTGTCAACTCTAGGTTTCGGATGATCGTCAGAATAGCCATCATATCCGGATTTTTTCTAAAAGCCTCTAGGATTTCTTGCTTATTTTTCACTGTATTCATAACCTAAGTGCTCATATGCCTTAGCAGTAGCCACCCGTCCAGAACGTGTTCGCATGATAAAGCCTTTTTGAATCAAGTAAGGCTCATACATGTCTTCGACAGTCTCGCGCTCCTCGGCAATATTAACAGAAAGAGTTCCTAATCCGACAGGGCCACCACCGTACATCTCAATCATGGTGCGAAGGATTTTTTGATCCACATAGTCCAAACCTTCATGGTCAACATCCAACATAGTCAAAGCCTTATCGGTAATAAGATCATCGATCACCCCATTCCCCATTATCTGGGCAAAATCGCGCACGCGCTTGAGGAGACGATTAGCAATACGAGGGGTCCCACGACTACGTAGGGCCAACTCAGACGCTGCCTCATGAGTGATTTCCATCTCAAAAACATCTGCCGTCCGCTCGACAATTTCCGTCAAGTCAGCATGGGCATAATACTCCATATGACCTGTAATCCCAAAACGTGCCCGTAGCGGATTTGAGAGCATACCAGCCCGAGTCGTCGCACCAATCAAGGTAAAAGGTGGCAACTCCAAATGAACACTGCGACTGCCTTCACCAGCACCAATCATGATATCAATGTAGAAGTCCTCCATGGCACTATAAAGCACCTCTTCCACAGACATGGGCAAGCGATGAATCTCATCAATAAAAAGGACATCCCCAGGCTCTAAGTCATTCAAAATCGCTACCAAATCCCCAGCTTTTTCAATGACTGGACCCGAAGTCTGCTTGAGATTTACTCCCAGTTCATTGGCAATTACAAAAGCCATGGTCGTTTTTCCCAAGCCTGGAGGCCCAAATAAGAGCACATGATCCAGCGCTTCATCCCGCATTTTGGCAGCATCGATAAAGATTTGGAGCTGATCCTTGACCTTGTCCTGCCCAATATATTCACGTAAGTACTGAGGACGGAGTGTGCGTTCTACTAACTCCTCATCCCCCATTATCTCATTATCTAAAATTCTACTCATGGCTCTATTATATCAAAAAACCAAGCCACAAACAAAAAAGCCACTGGATTGGTGCCTCCCGAGTTTAACACTTATGTGGTATAATATCATACGGCACTTCTACACCGCCTACGAAAGGAGGTGAGATAGCCCATGATGGAATTAGTACTCAAAACTATCAT
>NZ_JVRR01000068.1 GCF_001070715.1 Streptococcus pseudopneumoniae | reverse complement strand
CTCCAACCAGGGCTTGCGAACCTCGTCTTTGCTGGTTTCTCTGTATTTTTTTAGTTCTAAGAACGCCATCTTGACTAGATGGTTTTCCTGTCCATTATTGGTGATGGTTAAAACCTCACCTGTCGTGTCCTCGCGCATGCTAAAGCTATGAAAAGCCAAGTCATCTGAGAAGTAGTTACTATCGACAATTGCGATTGCGTATACTGGTGCGATGTGTTTATAACTCTGGTGTGTATCACCTTCTCGTTGACGAATTTTTTCTAGGTTTTGATTGACCTGACTACACAGATAAGCCCACAGACGATTGATGAAAAAATTCTGATGATGCACTTGAATCTCAATAATGACTTGCGTTCCATTATCCAACTCCGCCAAGACGTCTATACTGGTATAGAAATCCTGCGCCGAGTACGGCATGGAAGGCAAGACGTGAATGTTACTTCCCTCCAAAATGGTCACATTTTTTGCTGGCAAATCCAGCATATCGCGAATAAATTGACAAGTGATTTCTGGATTGCTGAAAATTTTCTTAGCAACCAAATCGTTGGTCGGGCTAATGCCCGGATGTCTTAGAATCATCCTTTTCCTCCTTTTATTATACCACAGTTTTATACTCAATGAAAATCAAAGAGCAAACTAGGAAACTAGCCGCATGTTGCTCAAAACACTGTTTTGAGGTTGCAGATAAGACTGACGAAGTCAGTCACATATATACGGCAAGGCGACGTTGACGTGGTTTGAATTTGATTTTCGAAGAGTATTAAATCTAGATTTACTAGATTCTCTGCTTCTATCTATTTATTCGGAAAAGAGATGAAAAAAACCTGAGAATCATCTCAGGCTTTGTCATTAAATCTTTTTCTCAATACTGAAAAGTGGAGAAAGTGGGCGTTTTTCATGGATACGTACAATAGCATCTCCTAGTAGATGAGCAATCGAAATCTGTTCAATCTTATCAATCAAACGCTCTTCTGGCAGATAGATGGTATCCAAAACAACCAATTTCTTGATAGCTGATTTTTGGATATTATCCATAGCAGGACCAGAAAGAACTGGGTGCGTACAACTTGCATAGACTTCAACAGCACCAGCTTCCGCAAGAGCATCTGCCGCATGACAAATCGTTCCAGCAGTATCAATCATATCATCAATCAAGATACAAGTCTTGCCTTCGACCTTACCGATGATGTTCATGACTTCACTGGTATTCATCTTATCAACGCTACGACGTTTGTCTATGATAGCGATAGATGTTTTCAAAAATTCTGCTAACTTACGAGCACGAGTCACCCCTCCATGGTCTGGGCTGACAACCACATAGTCAGAACCAACCATGCCACGACGCTCAAAATAATCCGCAATCAGAGGAGCTCCCATCAAATGATCCACAGGAATATCAAAGAATCCTTGAATCTGCGCAGCATGCAAGTCGATGGTCAATAAACGATCCACTCCAGCTACTTCAAGCATATTTGCGACAAGTTTTGAAGTGATTGGCTCACGCGCTCTCGCCTTTCTATCCTGACGTGCATACCCATAGTAAGGCATGACAACATTGACAGATTCTGCACTCGCACGCTTCAAAGCATCCACCATAATCAAAATTTCAAGCAGATTGTCATTTACAGGCGAACTAGTTGATTGTAGGATAAAGACGTGTTTCCCACGGATTGATTCTTCGATGTTGACCTGAATCTCTCCATCTGAAAATTGACGGACACTTGATTTCCCCAACTCTATCCCAATCTCCTGCGCCACACGTTCTGCCAATTCTTTATTAGAAGAAAGGGCAAACAGCTTTAAATCAGAAAAAGACATGATTTCCTCCGGTATATATGTATCGCTTGTGCTTTTCACAAGATTTTTCCATCTACCATTGTAGCGCTTTTTACACTATTTTTCAATCAAAAATAAAAGAAGGGCACCATATTTGTACCCTTGCATCATTCTTTTGAAAAATATTCTAGTTCATCAACTCATCGTGCTTCTCAACAAAACGATAAGCCTGATAAAAACCATAGAGAGTAATAGCCGTAACCACTGGAATCGCTAAAGGCAACTCTGTCTCCAATTCAACAAAAGGAGAGTTAAACAAGAAATGAGTTCCCAAGGCTAAAGCTAAGAAAATAAGCCCCTCTTTCTTGCCAACCTTCTGTCCTTTATAGGCTCTGTAAAGCAAGTAAACACCTACTACAGCCAGGCCTGAAAAAGTCCAGTGAGAGGCAATTCCTGAGATGATACGCTCTAAAATCCTCGAAATAGTAAAGTCAAATCCCTCTGGCAAATCCGTACGAATGTAGCCAATATCCTCAATCATTTGGAATCCCAAACCAGAAGCAATTCCTAGTAAAAACAAAGATTTTAATTTTCGCACAGGAATCAAAGCTAAAACAAAGACAAGTGGCAATAATTTCAAGGGTTCTTCTACCAAAGGAGCCACAATAGCACTTTCAAAGGCATTTAAAAATGCACTATCTGGAAAAAGAACGCCAAGCAAATCATGGATATAGGTATTCGCAAAGCTAGACAACCAACCTGAGAGGAACATTCCACCCAATAAAGACAAAATCAAGGCCTTCTTTGGCAATTCCCATTTTTTCCCAATACGGAAAAGGAAATAAAGAGCCGGAATCATGTAAAAGAGAGCTAGAAAGATAGAAACTCCCATTAGTCCATATTCCGCACCTGACATCGAACCGTCCGTATAGTAAATGGTTTCATACTGCAAACCAATACATAGCAATAAAATAAAAATAAATAAAATACTGTTTTTCTTCATACACTTTCTTTCTAAATGAATTTTTTACAATTCTACGACTGTCATACTTCCTGTATCCACATCGTAAATGGCACCAGAGATAGTGACATCGTCTGGTATTAGGGGAGACTCGATAAGCAATTGCATGTCCTCACGTACACTCTCCTCTATATCTTGGAAAGGCAAGAAGTCCTGGTCTGACACATCGACACCTAGTTCCTCTTTCAGATACTCCTGAAAAGGTCCATTTTCAAAGGTCTGAGCACCACAGTCGGTATGGTGCAATACCACAATCTCTCTTGTCCCCATTTGTTGCTGGGAAATAACTAGCGAACGAATCATGTCCTCGGTCACCCGACCACCTGCATTCCGCAAGATATGAGCATCCCCAAGTGCCAAGCCCAGAGCTTGCGCAACGTGCAAACGAGAGTCCATACAGGTCACAATAGCCACTCTTGTTTTGGGTTTAAGTGGCAGATTTAACTGCCCATGTAGGGCAACATAAGCCTGATTGGCTTGCATAAACTGTTCAAAATACGACACGATTCCCTCCTTGAAAATTTGATAGTCAAATATTTCTCCTATCTTATCATTTTTAAGAGGATTTGTCACGGATTATGCAAATACCTTTTTCAAAACTTCCTGAATCGTTGTCACCCCAATGACCTGAATGTCCTTAGGCGGAGTGATTCCTGTCAAGGAATTCTTAGGTACATAAATCTTAGTAAAGCCCAGTTTAGCAGCTTCATTAATGCGCTGCTCGATACGATTCACGCGCCGAATCTCTCCTGTCAAACCAAGTTCTCCTACAAAACATTCCTGAGGATTGGTTGGCTTGTCCTTGTAGCTCGAAGCAATGGCAACTGCAACGGCCAAGTCAATGGCAGGTTCATCCAATTTGACACCGCCAGCAGATTTGAGATAGGCATCCTGATTTTGCAAGAGAAGACCTGCTCGTTTTTCCAAAACAGCCATAATCAAGCTAGCACGATTAAAATCAAGTCCTGTCGTCGTACGCTTGGCATTTCCAAACATGGTCGGTGTCACCAAGGCCTGAACCTCCGCTAGAATAGGACGTGTCCCTTCCATGGTCACAACGATTGACGAACCAGTCGCCCCGTCCAAACGCTCTTCTAAGAAAACTTGACTCGGATTGAGTACCTCAACCAAACCGCCCGACTGCATCTCAAAAATCCCAATTTCATTGGTAGAACCAAAACGGTTTTTGACCGCTCTCAAAATACGAAAGGTATGGTGGCGTTCCCCTTCAAAGTAAAGTACCGTATCTACCATGTGCTCCAACATACGAGGACCAGCCAAGGTTCCTTCCTTAGTCACATGACCTACGATAAATATGGCAATGTTATTAGTTTTGGCCAGCTGCATAAGTTCAGCTGTCACCTCACGTACCTGAGAAACAGACCCTTGCACCCCTGAAATCTCAGGAGACATAATCGTCTGGATGGAGTCGATGATGAGAAAATCTGGTTGGATGCGCTCCACCTCAGCTCGAACGCTCTGCATATTGGTCTCTGCATAGAGATAAAACTCGCTATCAATATCTCCCAAGCGCTCTGCTCGTAACTTGATTTGCTGGGCAGACTCTTCGCCACTGACATAGAGAACCGTCCCCACTTGAGACAACTGGGTTGAGACTTGTAGGAGAAGAGTCGATTTCCCGATTCCAGGATCCCCACCGATTAGGACGAGACTTCCTGGTACCACTCCGCCTCCAAGTACACGGTTGAATTCCTCCATCTCCGTCTTGGTTCGATTGACATTGATTGAAGTCACCTCAGCCAGTTTCATGGGCTTGGTTTTCTCACCTGTCAAGGACACACGCGCATTCTTGACCTCGGCAACCTCAACCTCTTCTACAAAAGAAGACCAAGACCCACAGTTGGGACAACGTCCCAGATATTTAGGGGAATTATACCCACAATTTTGACATACAAATGTCGCTTTTTTCTTTGCGATGATAAACCTCTTTCTATATCTCTATCTCACATTCAATCACTTGGCAAAAATCAATCTTCTCATTTGGCACAAACTGGCGCATGAGCATGTTGTGAGTTACCACTATCACGGTCTGGTAATCTCGATACTTAGCCATGCATTCTAGAAAACGAGACTTCATCTCCGTAGCTGTCTCATATTGAATAGGACTATTAGGAAGTAACTCCCCCTTATTTTCTAGAAACATAGTACGAGCTTTTTCAAAATTATCTGTGCCACTTTCATAGACCTGCCATTCATGTAACAAAGGCTCTACTCTTAAAGGAAGTCCCGTAGCACAAACCACATAAAAAGCCGTTTCTAAAGCTCTTGTGACTGCAGAAGATATAATTATTTCAGCTGAAAGGAGTAAAGGATTGGTGCTCAGTTCCTGAGCCTGCTGCCGTCCCTTCTCAGATAAGGGCGCCAAATCTATCCCAAATCCCGTATAAGAATGCTCCTCTACCTCACTATAATCTGGCTCTCCATGACGTACAAAGATAATCTTCATTCTAGTGCCCTGTCGATCCAAATCCACCAGTCCGCACGCCGTCTGCCACATCTCCATCTACGATTAAGAAAGGCGCAAAGACAGCCTGGACCACACGTTCTCCAACTTCAAGAACAACCTCTTGATCTGTAATATTCTTCATCTGAGCAAAAATGTGACCTTCATTCCCAGGATTTCCATAATAATCCCCATCAATGACCCCAACCGAGTTAATCAAGACCAAGCCCTTCTTACGAGGATTTGAAGAACGATCATATAGGTATAGAACCTCAGTCGGTTGCATATAAGCCTTAACCCCTGTCGGAACCAAGACAATCTCTCCTGGAGCGATAACTGTGCGCACAGCAACCTTTAAGTCGTAACCAGCCGCATGCGCTGTCTCACGCTTGGGCAATAAATTTTTATCTGTAAAAGTCGAAACCAATTCAAAACCACGAATTTTCATCATCTTCTCTTTTCTATTATCATTTATTCTAGATTATTCTATCTTATTTATTCGGAAAAAGCACGAAAAAAAAGAGCACACAATTCAAATCGCTTAGGGCTGCTGGATTCCTCCCCTGACCCGCTTCACGCAGAACTGTTGCTCCACTATTTATTATATCACATTCCTATTCATTTTAAAAGCAAAATTATTTTTTCCGTCTATTTCTAAAAAAGTCCTGCATAATAGCTACGCATTCATCTTCCAAAATTCCCGTTTCAACCTCCACACGATGGTTAAGACGCTCATCTGTCAAGATATCGTACAAACTTCCAGCAGCACCAAATTTCTGGTTTTTAGCCCCATAGACCACGTTTGGAATACGGGCAAGCCCAATCGCCCCACTACACATGACACAAGGCTCAATGGTCACAAAAAGTGTGCAGTCCAGCAAGCGCCAGCTCTCCTCACTCAGGTTCGCATTCTCTATAGCCATAATCTCCGCGTGCATAACCGCTCGCTGCAGTTCCTCACGCGCATTATGCCCACGGCCAATGATTTCTCCGTCCTTGACAATCACACAACCAATTGGAATTTCATCGTGTTCAAGAGCAATCTCAGCCTCTTTCAATGCCTCTCTCATGAAGACTTCTTTTTCTTCAACTGTATAATTCATCAATTTCCCTTTTCCTACTTGTCGATTTTATTATTATATCATGAATCCCAAGACAAAAAAAGCCACCGAATGCGGTGACTCTATAGGGAGATTATTATGAAAAAGAAAAGTTTAGGATATTTGTTACAACAAGTTAGGAGGTCTTCTTGTAACTGTCTATAGTATACCCGACCTATCTTAAACAAATCTTAAAAATCTCTTAGGACCAAACACTTTCTAAAATATTTGTTTGTTCACGACCAGGACCCACTGAGAAAGTAGAAATACGAACGCCAACCAATTCACTCACACGACGAACATAGTTACGCGCATTCTCAGGAAGATCTTCCAAATTACGAACTCCAGTAATATCTTCTGACCAACCTGGCATCTCTTCATAGATAGGCTTGCAACGTTTCAATTGCTCAAGACTAGCTGGATAGTAGTCAATACGTTGACCATCAAGATCATAGGCCACACAGATTTTCACTGTATCCAAACCACTCAAAACATCGATAGAGTTCAATGAAAGATTCGTAATACCAGAAACACGACGGCTATGACGCATCACAACTGAATCAAACCAACCCACACGACGTGGACGACCAGTTACTGTACCATATTCATGACCTACTTCACGGATACGTTCTCCCACTTCATCAAACAACTCAGTTGGGAAAGGACCGTCTCCTACACGACTCGTATAGGCTTTACATACACCAACAACCTTATCAATCTTACTTGGACCAACACCAGAACCAATGGTCACACCACCAGCAACAGGGTTTGATGACGTAACAAATGGATAGGTACCTTGGTCGATATCTAGCATAACACCTTGTGCACCTTCAAAAAGTACATGTTTACCGTTATCAAGCGCATCATTCAAGATTACAGACGTATCTGTCACATATTTCTTGATTTGTTGACCATATTCATAATACTCTTCAAAAATATCATCGAAAGCAATCGCCTTACTGTCATACAATTTTTCAAAAAGACGATTCTTTTCAGCAAGGTTACGTTCTAAACGCTCACGGAAAATATCTTTATCCAAAAGATCTGCGATACGAATTCCAACACGAGCCGCCTTGTCCATATAAGCTGGACCAATTCCCTTGATTGTAGTACCAATCTTATTGTCACCTTTAGCTTCTTCTTGCAAACGATCCAACTCGATATGATAAGGCAAAATAACATGCGCGCGATCAGAAATACGCAAGTTATCAGTTGTAACACCTTCCTCATGAAGATAGCTCAACTCTTTCACAAGAGATTTAGGATTTACAACCATACCATTCCCAATGACAGAGATTTTTTCAGGGAAGAAAATCCCAGATGGAATCAATTGCAATTTAAACTTCTTACCATCAATCACAATCGTGTGGCCTGCATTATCACCACCTTGGTAACGTGCAATCACTTCTGCATTCGCTGAAAGGAAATCTGTAATCTTCCCTTTACCTTCATCACCCCACTGGGTACCTACAACAACAACTGAAGTCATAATCTTGTATGAGCCCTCAGGCTCTTCCTTTCTCACATACATGGCAGGACTCTCACCTGCAATTATATCTTACAATTTATTATAAGAAAAAATCGCCTTTTTATCAAGAAGAAACAATAGAAAGATTTGCTATTTCCAACTATTAAAAAATGATTTTAAAAAATTACCAGCTTTTTATTATTATCTTTCTATAAAATAACAAATTTGTTCGGAAATTTACTCAAAACACCTCAACAAGAAATAAATCCCTGATTCATTATCAATTTTTCAAGATACAAACGATAAGCAACACGATAATGGTAAACAATAAAATTCCTACGACACCCAATACCATATCTCACTAAATAATAAATTAAAAATTTAAAATGAAAATGTTCCCAGTCAAAATGATCACCAAATACAGTACCATACTCTTCTTCAATATTTCTATAAAAATCTGCCATCTGCTCATAAATACTTTTTAGCATAAATATATACTCCTTTTCTTTTTTATAAACTTATTCTAACAAAAAATTTTACACATTCACTATCAATTCCTGAATTGTTAAAATACCAATCTCAACAAGAGAAAAAATAGGAAAAATTGACAGAATAGGAACAAATTTACTACCTAAATTAGACTATTATAGACCTTATTAACTGCGTTAAATACTAAAAGAGACTGAGGTAAAAATCTTAAAATAAGAAAAACGCATAGTATCTAATTTTTCAAACTATCTTTAAAACATTTCTCAAAGATAACGAGAAAATTGTCAATGCCCTTAAACTAGCCTATTCTAACGCCAAACTAGAAGCCACTAATAATTAATCTCATCAAACTTATCAAGCGCAACGCCTTTGGTTTTCGGAACTTTGAAAACTTCAAAAAACGGATTTTCATCGCTCTAAACATCAAAAAAAGAAAGGACGAAATTTGTCCTTTCTCGAGATTAGCTTTTCTTCAACCCACTACAGTTGACAAAAAGCCAGAAAAAGGAGGCCTATACCTCCCTTACTTAATAACTCCGCCAGTAGGACTCGAACCTACGACATCATGATTAACAGTCATGCG
>NZ_JVRR01000067.1 GCF_001070715.1 Streptococcus pseudopneumoniae | reverse complement strand
ATGAAAATCAAAGAGCAAACTAGGAAGCTAGTCGCAGGTTGCTCAAAACACTGTTTTGAGGTTGCAGATGGAAGCTGACGCAGTTTGAAGAGATTTTCGAAGAGTATCAACCACCATAAAAGAGGCAGACAAATCCACCTCTTATTTACCAAGTTTTTTAGTTCGTTTGTAGGCTTTAGTGACTGCCTCCATGACCGTTCCTCGAAAAGCATGCGCTTCTAGGCTTGCTACACCAGCGATAGTCGAACCGCCTGGGCTACAAACTTGGTCTTTCAATACTCCAGGATGTTGCTGACTTTCAAGGACCAATTGCCCAGCTCCTACCACAGTTTGAGCTGCCATTTTCAATGCCGTTTCTCGTGGCAATCCTGTCTGAACACCTGCATCTGCCAAGGCCTCAATAAAGAGATAGACAAAGGCTGGTCCACAGCCTGCAAGACCTGTCGCTGCATCTATTAAGCCTTCCCCAAGTTCAACCAAGAGACCAGCCTTGGCTAAAAGCTGACAAAAGAGCTCACTGTCCTCAGCCCTGCAATTAGAAGACAGGGCATAACTAATCACTCCTTGTCCGATAGAAACAGGGGTATTTGGCATCATACGAATCATTCGGTGTTGACTTGGAAGAAGACTAGCGAGTTTTTCCAAGGTCAATCCAGCTGCCATCGAAATCAAAAGAAGACTCTCTCTTTTTTCAAGAATGGTCTGATATTGAGAAAGCAAGTCTGAGAACTGGGCTGGCTTAACACCTAGAAAAATCACATCTGCTTCTGCGAAGATTCCGTCATTGCTAGAAGCCTGACCACCGAAGTTGGCAATGAAAGCATCCACCTTAGCTTGACTGCGATTGGCAAGGAGAAGGTCATCACCCGTCTTAGCCTGCAAAACAGCCTTAGCCAGACTAGCACCCATATTCCCCAAACCGATAAATCCAATCTTCATTTCTTACTCCCTTATCTGTCCGTCACCCGTAACCACATACTTGTAGCTGGTCAACTCTTTTAAGCCCATTGGACCACGCGCATGCAGTTTCTGAGTAGAAATCCCCATTTCACAACCAAGACCAAATTGACCCCCGTCAGTGAAACGAGTTGAGGCATTGACATAAACCGCTGCAGAGTCCACTTGATCTGTAAAGTAAGCTGCAACTTCAGCATTTTCCGTCACAATGGCATCCGAATGATGGGTACTGTGGGCTTCAATATGCGCAACCGCTTCTTCTAAACTGCTCACTACTTTAACAGCTAGGACATAGTCTAAAAACTCGGTATCAAAGTCTTGAGCCTCAGCTGCTTGGCCAGATACAAACTGACTAGCCTTCTCATCCAAACGGAATTGAATTGGTTCCAGCCCAGCTTCCTTACGATCTGCAACTAGCACTTGCTCCAAGCGAGGAAGGAAGCTTGCTGCCTTGTCTTCATGAACTAGCAATACCTCCATGGCATTACATACAGAAGGACGACTAGTTTTAGCATTGTTGATGATAGAGAGAGCCTTGTCTTCGTCTGCGTCCTTATCCACATAGACATGGACAATCCCAGTTCCAGTCTCGATAACAGGTACGATAGCATTCTCAACCACTGCATTGATCAAACCAGCTCCTCCACGAGGAATGAGAAGGTCTAGATAGCCCTTTGCCTTCATCATGGCATAGCTGCTTTCTCGGCTGGTATCTTCCACCAGTTGAATCACATCTGGGTGAATAGTAGTCGTTTCCAAGCCCTTCTTCAAAGCTGTGACAATAGCATGAGCTGTTTGATAGGCATCCTTCCCACTACGAAGAACAACCGCATTCCCACTCTTGAGAGCCAAAGCAGCCGCGTCAGACGTCACATTTGGACGACTTTCATAGATGATACCAATAACTCCCATAGCTACACGTTTCTTTGTGATAAACAAACCATTTTCAAGCTGATTGGTTTCTAAAACTTCACCGATTGGATCTGGTAAAGCAATCACTTCACGAATCCCAGTTGCCATCGCTTCTATACGACTTGCATCCAAATAAAGACGATCCAGCATCACATCTGAAATTTTACCCTTTGCTGCTTCCATATCGAGGGCATTAGCCGCTAAAATCTCCTCAGTAGCTGCTAGTAAGTGATCAGCCACGGCTAGCAAGGCTTGGTTCTTCACTTCTTCACTAGCTGTGTTGATCGATTTTTTAACAGCCTGTACCTGTTCAAATTGTTCTTGTGTACTTACCATAGTTTACCTCTAAAATTCTGTAAAGAGTAGTTGGATTTCAGGAGTAATGGAAATCCAGTCGTCACGGTGAATCAAGACACCCTTGGCTTTTTGAGAACGCAACATATCCTCCAAAGCAGATGCCCCAAATTGCACGCGTCCTTTTCCAAGTGATTTTCCACTTTCCTTGTCAAATACTGTCACAATATCACCGTAAGAAAAGGCGCCTTCTGCGTCAACAACACCAGATAAGAGAAGACTCTTTCCATGTTGAGAGAGAGCTTCCGCAGCCCCTTTATCAACCCAAATAGAACCTTGGCTCTGAGCATAGAAGGCCAGCCATTGTTTCTGGGTGCGAAGTCCCTTCTCTTGAGCAACAAAGTAAGAACCATCCTTGGTCTCCTCAGCTGCCTCAATCATGGCATCTGCCTTCAAGGATGAGCAGATATAAACAGGAACTCCTGATTCCGTCGCGATAGTTGCAGCTTTGATTTTGGTTAACATGCCCCCAGTTCCGTTTGAAGAACCTGCTCCACCGGCCATATCAATAATCTCACGATTGATGGTCTCGATTCGCTCCAAGCGTTTGGCTCTTGGATCTGAATGAGGATTTCCAGTATAGAGACCGTCCACATCTGTCAAGAGAACCAAAAGGTCTGCTTGGACCATGGCCGCTACCTGGGCACTCAGAGTGTCATTATCCCCAACCTTGAGCTCATCAATAACGACACTGTCATTCTCATTGATGATAGGAATCGCCCCACGGTTGAGTAAAACCGACAAAGCCTGATGGGCATTTTTATAACGACGCTTATCCACAAAGTCATCCTGGGTCAGCAAGATTTGTGCAGAAACGATTTGGCGCAAGAGAAGATTGGTCGTGTATTCTTCCAACAAAAGGCCTTGCCCTACCGCTGCTGAAGCCTGTTTATCAGCAATCTTAGTCGGACGCTTTTTAAATCCTAAGGCCCCAAAACCTGCAGCAATAGCACCCGACGACACCAAAATCAATTCATGACCAACCTCGTGCAACATAGCCAACTGCTGGGTAATAGCTTTTACTTTACTACGTGATAAACTTCCATCCTCATTCGTCAAAGAAGAAGTCCCCACCTTAAAGACAATCCGTTTGTATTTCATAGTCTCACTCCGATTCTTCATATTTATCCATTATAACATGAATAACAGGAAATAGAAAAGAGTTGATAGGAAAAAGAAGGCCCTAAAACCTTCTTTTCTACTACTGTTCTGATTCCGATTTGTTTGCACTCGTTTCAGAGCTTTGTGAAGTTGAGGAAATCAAATCTTGACTAGCTGAAGCGCTTGTAACACCTTCATTCTGTCTAATTTCTTTATTTTCAAGATCTTTTTTCACTACTTCACTAGATTCTTTAATTTCTGAATTACTTGTGACTTTAGTTGTAGCAGATTTCTCGACCGGAACATCCACTAACCAGGCACCACTTGAATCAACAGTATAACCTTCTGGTGTCTTACCGTTCACAAGCAATTGACCATTTTCTTTCAAGAAGTACCAGTTATCCTTGTCCTTGATCCAACCCACAGCTCGTGAACCGTCTTCCTTGTAGAAGTACCAATCGTTTGCCTTTTTAAGCCAACCTTGCTTCATAGCTCCTGAATCTTCCAGATAGTAATGATGACCAGCGACTTCTATCTCACCTGTCTTCATAATGCCAGTAGAATCCATATAGTACCAGATTTCTTTATCTTTTACCCAGCCTGTTTTCATTTCCCCTGATGGAGCAAAGTAATACCATTGTCCCTTATATTGAAGCCAACCTGTCTTCATAGAGCCATCAACATCCAAATAATACCACTGTTCTTTATCTTGAATCCAACCAATTTCCATCTGGTTTTCTTTGTTGAAATAATACCAGATTCCATCAATTTTCTTCCAATTTTTTGCAGCGGCACCAGAGTCTGTCAAATAGAACCAACGATTGTTCCATTTTTTCCATTGATCCTGTAACAAGATACCCGTTTGGTTAAAGTAATACCAGTCACTCTTAATTTCATTCCAACCGACAGCATACTCTCCTGTAGAATCAGGTGCTTGATACCACCAATTCCCATATGCACTCTTATGCCAGCCAGCTTGAAAACTTGGAATCGGCTTGTAGGATGTTGAAATATTGACAAACCCATCTTTTCGAATATCAAAAACTGTTGCATCATAGTCTTTGCTGGCTGCGTTTATATGTTGAATTCCCATTGATTCAATCCAGCTAATATATTCCCTATTTATTTCTTGACCGCTATCATACGAACCAATTGGTGAGGAGGAAGTTTGAACAATTATCTCAGGAGACAAATTTCTTATAAAATTTTTTGTATTAGAATTTTTTGTATCTAAATGATGGTTAAACTTCATCAAATCAACTTTTCCAATAAGAGAACCATACTTGTCTTCTGCTCCATGAACATTATCTAAGTCGCCCCCAAGGTAAATTTTCTTGCCATTGACTTTGACTACACTAATCAAGGAATTGGAATTATCGTCCCAAACAGGTTTAAGATTTCCATTCTCATCATATTCATTTTCATAATTATAGAGCTGAATATCCATGTCTCCCATTGTAAAACGGGATTCTTCATTTGAAATATCTTGAATCAATTTCACCCCATTACGATTTGCAGCTTTAATCGCATTATCATATCCGTAGAGATTATCCCACAAACGATTTTTATCAGTTATACGACTATCATCATATCTTTTCATATAAATACGATCAACAGGGTATTTATCTAATATTTCATCCATATTTCCAATATGGTCACTGTGGGTATGGGTCACCAAAATAAAATCAAGTTTTTGGACACCCAATTCCTTCAAACGACGAAAGACACGGTCTGTCAGAACATGCTTATAAGTGGTATTAATACCCTGTCTCCATGGATAACGAGAATCACTGCCGTCTGGGAAATCATAATCTTCTCCTGTATCCACCATGGCAAAATGTCCATTGCTTTCAAGAATAATCGCATCACTACCACCTTCATGAACATTAATAAAGTGGATTTTATTTCCTGAACTTTCTTGAGCTTGAACATTCCCATACCATGATAAACCTAAAAAAGCGCCTGCAAGTGCCAAACTAATCAATTTCTTTTTCATTCTTACTTCCTCAATCTCTCCAAAGTTTCCTTAAAAATTTCTGGAGTATCTACTGAAAATTCCATGGTCTCACCTGTTCTCGGATGAGTAAATCCTAGAGTCTTGGCATGAAGAAATTGTCCATGCCCTTTCAGAGTCTTGCGAGGACCATAGACTTCATCGCCAGCGACTGGATGGCCAATATAAGCCATGTGAACACGAATCTGATGGGTGCGCCCTGTCTCCAGTTGCAACTCTACTAAGCTATAATCACCAAAGCGTTCCAAGACGTGAAAACGGGTAACTGCAGGCTTACCTTTAGCAGTCACAGCCTGTTTCTTACGGTCTTTTTCACTACGGCCAATCGGCGCTTCAATCACACCACGATCATTGGGCAGATTTCCATGAACAATCGCCCAATATTTGCGTAAAGACTTTTTATCCTTGAGCTCTTGGGCAAGTGCTAGATGCGCCTCATCGTTTTTAGCAATCATAAGAAGACCTGACGTATCCTTATCAATACGGTGAACAATTCCTGGACGCAGAACCCCATTGATACCCGACAAGTCCTTAATATGATACATAAGGGCATTTACCAGAGTTCCACTAGTATGACCAACACTCGGATGCACCACCATCCCCTGAGGTTTGTTTACGACGACCACATCCTCATCTTGGTAGATGATTTCTAGTGGAAGATTTTCAGCCACATACTCTAAGACCTCTGGCTCTGGTACATGGTAAGTGATGACATCGCCCTCTTGGACAGTGTATTTAGCTTTCTTAACTTGGCCATTGACCAAGACCTGGCCTGATTTGATTTGTTCATTCGCGAGACTACGTGATAATTCTGTCAAATCTGACAAAGCCTTATCTAAACGCAGGCCACCAGTTTCAATTTTAATTTCCATTTATTTCCTCTTTTAGCATTGCAATCAATAAAATAATCACTCCAACTGTCAGATAACTATCTGCTACATTGAAAATTGCAAAATTGATAAAGTCAAGGTGGATCATATCCACAACAAAACCCTGACTGATCCTGTCAATAAAGTTTCCAAGACCACCCGCGATTATCAGAGTCAAACCCAAGACCATCCAGAGTGAGTCCTCCATGTGTTTATGTAGATACCAAATGGCACCTACCACGACAACCAGAGTAATGACAGCAAATAACAACTGCTGATCTTGTAAGATAGAAAAGGCTGCCCCTCGATTTTGCAGGTAGGTCAAGCTAACGAAATTGGGAATCCAAGAACGAACTTCACCCAGTGGAATCTGTTGGACGATATAGGATTTAACCAACTGATCCAGACCAATCAAAAGCAGTACAATGACTGCCACTATTCCTCTTTTTTTCATGATTTCCTCTTTTGATTAAAATATTCTTGCATGACTTCTACGAAGAGAGTCCCAGCTTGACTAAGCTCCACTTCCTCACGTTTAACATAGACCATGCGGTTATCTAGGTTATCCTTGAGACGAATAACTGTGATGCCATTAACACTGTCACTATCTAAAAATCCAGAACCTGTTGCATAAGCGTCCGTCCGCTCCAAAATACCATTCAAGGTGGCACGGTCTGTCACATTAAACATCTGTGAGCTGGCACTGGTATCAACAAAGTTCTCCGAATAATAAAGGTACTCATCTTTCTCTTGAGTAAAACGAACTGTCGGTAAATCCGCTAAATCCTCCATGATCAATTCCTCTTTCTGAGCTAAAGGATGACCCTCTCGGAGATAAATATGGGTATGGAAGGGAATTAGTTCAATAACCTCTAGGCCTAACTTTTCAACCCGTTGCATAATCCCTTTTTTATTTTGATTGTTGAGGTAGATAATCCCAATCTCACTGTGCCCTTGCGCCACTTCATCTAATATTTGAACAGTAGTTGATTCAAAAATACGGAAATTCTTATAGTCAGGATAGCGCTCTGAGAAAGCCGTAATGGTTGGTGGCAAGAAGTCATAGTGCTGACTGGCAATGGAAAATTCATCTTTTTCTTCTTCAGGATTGGCATACTGATTTTGAAAAATATCAAATCCTTTAACCAATTCTTGCGCTTTTTCATAGAATTCCATACCACGACGGGTCAAGAAAGTTCCTGAGCTGGTCCGACGGAAAATCTTAAAGCCCAATTCTTTTTCCAAATCCCGAACAGAAATAGACAGACTCGGCTGACTAACATACATCTTTTCAGCAGCTTCACGGAAAGTACCGCTATTTGCAATAGCCACAACATAGCGTAATTGTTGAATGTTCATCTTCTACCCCCAACTTCTTTATCTTTTCATTATACCATATTTTAGAAG
This sequence comes from Streptococcus pseudopneumoniae, assembly GCF_001070715.1. Lineage (GTDB taxonomy): Bacteria > Bacillota > Bacilli > Lactobacillales > Streptococcaceae > Streptococcus > Streptococcus pseudopneumoniae_H. The sequence continues at coordinate 2,267 of NZ_JVRR01000067.1, read as the reverse complement.
TTTTCCAAAAAGGAAAAAAGTATGGAAATTTTCAAATCAAACTACTGTCTATAAAATTCAATATGAATACCAAAAATCATAAGCCCAATAAAAGAAGCGATTGTTTCCTTCACAATCGCCTCTTTCATTATAGGGGGTATATTTCCATCATTTCATTATTTATACTCTTCGAAAATCAAATTCAAACCACGTCAGCGTCGCCTTACCGTACTCAAGTACAGCTTGCGGCTAGCTTCCTAGTTTACTCTTTGATTTTCATTGAGTATTAAACGATTTTTAGCATATCCTATTCTTCTCGTTTTTTAGGAAATACCGTCAAAGCACCTAGGAGAGATAAGCCACCTAGAGCTACCAACCATTCATCTTGTTGACTACCTGTCTGAGGTAGTTCATCCTGCTTGTTCACTCCAATACTTCCTTGATTCCAATTCTCTGAAGGAGTTGGAGTAGGAGTTGGGGTTGGTTGCGGTTCTGGCTGTGGTGTCGGTTGAGGATTAGGTTGCGGTTCTGGCTGTGGTGCCGGTTGAGGATTAGGTTGCGGTTCTGGCTGTGGTGCCGGTTGGGGATCTGGTGATGGTGATGGCTGTGGTGGTAACACATAACCTAATTCCAAAACATTAGCTTCTACTTTTTTAATAGGTAAATTTATAGCAGAAGAAAACCAACCGATTGTACCTGCATTTGGGCGAACATTTCCTTCAACTGATCCTGTTACACTCAAGAACTCTTTTTTAGCTGCCAATTCTTTTGCCTTATCTTGTGCAATACGAACTACCATCTCATTGATTTCTTCAGGACTCTTACCAGGAAACAATTCTTTAAGCTCTGTTGATGAAAGAGTTTTAAGTGTCATATTACGCATAATCGTTTCTGCAATAGACTTCCCTTCATCTGGTTTTATAACACTCTCAGCTATACGCTCATTACGTTCACTTTCCGGTCTATCACTATCATATCCGTTTGAAGATCTAAGAATCATTCTAAATGTTATATTATTGTAACCTTTAGTTTCAACACCAAATGTAACTCTAGGATCTGTATTACTAACTAATGAATTAAAGCTATCTTTTGTTTTTCCTAAATTTGTTCCATTTTTTGAATAAACGTTTAGAATTTCTTTTGTTCCGTCTTCCTTAATTCCTATAGCATATAAAGGTCTCCATGAGTAACCATTAAACTCTGCATATAATTTTTTCGGAACAACTAAATCTTTGTCTAAATTCACATTCAAGTCTACATATGTGTAAGTCTTTCTTCTTTCATCTACTTCAAATTTATTACCTTTGTATGTGTTTGATAAAACAGGACCAACATATCCTACATGAGGATTTCTATACACAGTCATCGCTGTAGTGTTATCCATTTCAAACTCAGCTTTTAAAACCACTTCATTAACCTTAGTAGTATCATTATTTTCCGGATTCACTTTGTCAATGATTTTTCGAACGTTCCCATCTATTTCTTCCCTATGTAGTTTAGTATTCGGTAATACATCCTCCGATTTAACATTCGTATCAATATGAACCTTATTATCGTTAATTTTAAATTTATTCATTCCACCTATAATAGCAAATCCCATAGAAAACTTATCTGTAGGAAAAGGCTTATCTTGGTCATTTAAACTAGCATATACTCCATATAGCTTGGAATCAGCTGACAAGCCATTCGGAAAGGCTGTTGACACTGTATCTTCTGGTGAAAACAGTCTTGCTCCTTCAGCTATCTTCCCATCTACAGGCGGTTTATCAGACCAACCAAGAAAAGTCTTGGCAGCACCACGGAAAAGACCTGGATTAGATAAGGGACCACCTAATTTATCTGTAGCATTCTTATATGTATTTTCAGTATCTTTTTTTTCGTGTGATTCATTTGTCCATTGACCGATAAGACTTACTTTACCATCATAATTAAGAGGGGTGGATTCTGCTGGTGCGCCTGGAATACTTGTTGAACCTGCTGCGCCTGCTGTGCCTGCTGAACCTGCTGTGCCTGCTGAACCTGCTGTGCCTGCTGTGCCTGCTCCACCTGTTGCTCCTGTTGCTGCTGGTCCACCTGTTGGTCCTGTTGTTCCTGCTCCACCTGTTGNNNNTGTTGCTGCTGGTCCACCTGTTGGTCCTGTTGTTCCTGCTCCACCTGTTGTTGCTGCTGGTCCGTCCGCTTGAACAGTTGCCACGCCAGTTGCAAAAAATAACACCGAAGCTACTGCCACACTAGCTGCTCCCAAATGATGCTTTCTAATAGAATAGCGTAAAACTTTTTTCCCGTTT
>NZ_JVRR01000066.1 GCF_001070715.1 Streptococcus pseudopneumoniae | reverse complement strand
AGCCTGCGGCTAGTTTCCTAGTTTGCTCTTTGATTTTCATTGAGTATTAACGATAGTTTCGAATCACATACCTAACTTATACATATGAAATAAGAACATCTTTCGTTTCACTTCCTACAACTTTTCATATAAAGATAGCCAAAGAAGCTTTCATAGAGGGCAAAAAAGAGAAGGAAGGCATGCAGGAAGAAGGTCTCTGGCAAAATCAGAATAACAGGATCCTTGGCTGGGTCAAAAAGCCAGGTATCATCTCCCACAAAGAGAATTTGATGGAAAAGGGTAAAGAATTGGTCAAAACCAATCAACACTCCCCCAAGCCCAATCAGTAAAGGCAAAACCACTAGAGCCAAAAGCCCTTTACTAAATAGAGACAAGAAGCCCTTTTTCACAATCCCTTTGACAAAGACGTAAAAACTTGGCAGTGTCACTAGAGCTACTAGCTGAACCAGGTGAAAGAGGTTCTTGACCACTGCAAAATGGTGTAGCCCAGCAGATGACGAACGAAAATCTGGCATCTCTAGGACCTGACTAAATGGATTGGTCAGATAATTCATCAAAATATGAAAATTGTATTGAATGGTTTCTGGTTTTAGATAAACCCGATTTGTTAAATTCAACCACTCAATCTCCATAGGATAGAAAATCCAAGCCAAATAAATGGTCAGAAGGATAGAAAGAGAGAGGAGAAAGAGCATAGAGCCCCAAAAGATCAGTTTAGTTTTCATCAAAATCCCACTCCGCAAGGCTAGAAACCACATGAGTCGGTGCAATTGGCAGGTCTGCTACTTCTTCTGCCTTGGTAAAACCTGTCGTCACCAAGAGCGTTGGAATGCCATTGTCAATCCCTGCTCGGATATCTGTCAGATAGTTGTCCCCAACCATAATCAACTCTTCACGTTCCAAGCCTAAGTGCTCAACCGCCTTGTCCATAATGATGGCATTTGGTTTACCAATATGAACAGGCTTCACTCGTGTTGCCACTTCAAGCAGCGTAATCAGTGAACCAGCACCTGGCAAAAGACCGCGGTCTGTCGGGATGTTGAGGTCAGGATTGGTTCCGATAAAGTGAGCACCCTTTTGAATGGCAAGAGTTGCTGTGGCAAATTTTTCATAGTCGACCTGCCAATCCAGACCTACTACCACATAGGCAGGATTTTCCTTGTCTTCCACATAACCAGCCGCCTTGATGGCTTCCTTGAGCCCTGATTCTCCGATGACATAAGCGGTCTTTTCAAGCCCCAAGTCATTCATATAGTCGATAGTCGCCAAAGTCGCTGTGTAGACAGTCGATAGGGGCGTATCAATATTAAAATTCTGAGCCAACATCTCCTGAACACTCTCAGGAGTACGGGTTGTATTGTTGGTTACAAAGAGATAGGGGATGTCTCGCTTTTGCAATTCATGGACAAAAGCCTCTCCTGCTGGGATTCTGTCTTTCCCCTTATAAATGGTTCCGTCTAAATCAATTAAATAGCCTTTGTATTTCATCTATTTTTCCCTAATCCTTTTTTATTTCTTGCCAAGTGATGATAGCTTGGGCATTGGTAACACCGTCACTTGTAATCTCATGTTTGCTTTCCAGTCCAATACTTTCAACAGCCGATGTAATCACCCCACCTGGTCGAACTTCCTTGACATACTTGAGGTTGATTTTCTTGGGAATATAGTGGGTCAAAAAGTCCGCTCCCATGACCTCAAAAATCCAGTCCAAGTATTTACTGTTATTGACATGACCATTCATATCCAAATCGTAAAAACGGACATGGTAATCCTTGCTGATTGGCTCTTCCAAGGACTCATACTTTGGTCCACGGATAAGTTTTTTATTAAAATCAGCCTGGTAAGGAGCCACAATCTCAGGTTCGACAGCATGAACTTTTCGACTGTCTCGATCCATCAAAACAAAGGTCGCCAACATGTGGATGAGTTCCTCTCCTGATTCATCATAAATGGTAAAGCGACGGTAGCAAAAGAGTCGATTGTAGCTCAGGGCTTCCGTTTCGATGGTGATTTCTTCCGCAAAACGAGGCAAACGAACCACCTCAATATCATAGTCTGTGATAATCCAGACCAGATTATAGTCTTCCAAAATAGCCTTATCACTAACTCCAAGTTCAATAGACTGCATCCCTGAAACTTGTAGGGACAGCAAAATCACATCTGGAAGTTTGATATGACCGTTCATATCAGCCATATCAAAAGGAATCTTCATTTTCATTTGATAAGTTAAGCCCATCATCCTACTCCAAAATAAATCGTTCTGCTACGGTGTCTCCCAAAAAGAGACCTCTCTTTGTCATGCGAACTCGGTCACCCTCTATTTGCATGAGACCTTGTTGAACCAAGTCTCTGACAATTTTTCCATAAATTCCTTCAAAAGACTGGCCAAATTTTTCCTCAAATCGCGCCATGGAGACTCCTGATTTCTTGCGGAGACCCAAGAACATTTCCTCTTCCATTTGCTCCTTTTGACTCAGGTGCTCTTCTGTGATGCGAGCATTGCCTTCCTCAACCGCACTGAGATAATGACGAATGGGACCATGATTTTTATATCGAATACCATTGACATAACCAGATGCCCCAGCACCGATGCCATAGTACTCAGCATTGTCCCAGTACATGAGATTGTGGCGACTTTCAAAACCAGGCTTTGAGAAATTGGAAATCTCATAATGCTCAAAACCAGCTCGCTCCAGCTCTGCGATGATGTACTCAAACATCTCAGCCTCCAGCTCCTCCTTAGGCAGAGGTAATTTTCCTCGCCGCATCCGATTCATAAAGACCGTATGGTTTTCTAAAATCAAGCTATACAGACTCATGTGGGGAATATCCAGTCCAATGGCCTTAGCCACATTTTCCTTGACCTGCTCCATGGTCTGACCAGGCAGCGCATAAATCAAATCAATGGAGATGTTGTCAAAACCAGCCAATTTCAGACAGTCGATATTTTCATAAATATCCTTCTCCAAATGACTGCGCCCAATCTTTTTCAGCATCTTGTCATCAAAGGTCTGCACACCTAGCGAAACACGATTAACAGCCGAGTTTTTCAAAACGGCTATCTTATCCGCGTCCAAGTCGCCCGGATTGGCTTCAATGGTCAACTCTTCCAAGGCAGACAAGTCCAAGTTTTTAGTCAAGCCATCCAGCAATACCTCCAGTTGCGGAGCTGACAAAGCTGTTGGTGTCCCACCACCGATATAGAGGGTTCTCAACTTTTGAATATCATAAGATTGAAACTCTTCTAATAGATGCTCTAAATAGCTGTCGACTGGTTGATTCTTGATAAAAACTTTTGAAAAGTCACAGTAATAACAAATCTGGGTACAAAACGGGATGTGCACATAGGCTGACGTTGGTTTTTTCTGCATAGTACTTATTATACCACAAAGACTAGATTCCAGATAAAAATCACCATCCCCAGATACATAGTCCGTCCGGAGATGGTGATGGTTTATTCTTCTTTGATATCAATCACAATCTCTTCTGATTCATCAAGAGTTTCGGCCTTTTCTTGCCATTGCTCCTTGAGATTATTGAATCGATCTTTTGATGCTTCTGTCGCTTGACGAGCACATGATTTGGCTTGAGCAAGGACACTGTCCACAGTGATTTCACCTGACTCAACCTGTTCTTTGGTTTTAAGAACAAAATCTGTAGCTTGCTCCTTGACTTCTGTCAGTTTTTCACAGACCTGCTCCTTGGCATACTCAGGATCTTCTCTCAAATCATCCAGAAAATCTTGAGCCTGACTGCAAACTTGTTTGCCCTTGTCGCTTGTTAAAAACAAGGCAAGAGCTGCACCTGAAACGGTTCCTAAAAGGATTGAGGATAGTTTACCCATAAGAATTCTCCTTTTTTATTTTTTGAAAAATTTACTTGCAAGACGAAGAGCTGACAAACTTGCACCAGTCTTCAATGTTTTTGAACCAGCTGAGGAAGCTTTCTTGCTCAAGACACGCGCATGGTCATTGAGGTCTGAAACAGATAGAGATAAATCTGCAACAGCACTAAAGAGTGGATCAATCGTTGCCACCTTGACATTGATATCATCTGCCAAAACATTAACCTTAGCTAGCAATTCATTGGTATGATGCAAGGTCACATCCACATCTGAAGTCAAGGTTTTAATCGTCTTCTCTGTTTCATCGATAACACGTCCAAGCTTTTGTACAGTGATAATCAGATAGACCAAAAAGACAATCAAAGCAAGGGCAACAAGTATATATGCAACTTCTAACATTTAGTTTTCCTCCTCTGTAACATAGTAAGGGGCCTTCTTTCGATTTTGATAAAGAATGATAAAAATACCGAGACCGATAAGAACAACTGATAGCCATTGAGAGACTCGAAGGCCAAAGAACATGAGACTATCTGTCCGCATGCCTTCGATGACCATACGACCAAAACCATACCAAATCAAGTAGAAGGCAGTGATATGACCTCGTCTGAGGCTCTTCCATTTTCGTCTGGCAATCAAAATCAAGGCAAAACCAAGTAGATTCCAAAGAGACTCATAAAGGAAGGTCGGCTGACGGTAGCTCCCTTCAATATACATCTGATCACGGATAAAGGCCGGTAGATAATCCAAATTATCTACTGCAGACCCGTAGGCTTCTTGGTTAAAGAAATTGCCCCAGCGACCCAAACTTTGGGCAATCATGACGCTTGGCGCCGCAATATCTAGAAAATCCCAAGTATTGATGAGCTTACGATCAGCAAAGATATAGAGGACAATAGCCCCAGTTATCAAACCACCATAAATGGCCAAACCACCATTCCAAATGGCAAAAATCTCTCCCAAGTTCTGACTATAGTAATCAAAACGGAAAATAACATAATAGAGACGAGCTCCTAAAATAGCCAGGGGAAAAGCAATCAAGATAAAATCTAAAATATCGTCTGGTATGATCTTCTTTCTCGGCGCTTCTTTCATGGTCAAATAAACCGCAAGAATCAAGCCTGTCACAATACACAAGGCATACCAACGAATGGCTAGAGGGCCAAGATGAATAGCAATTGGATCAAGCATTAGGCACCTCGTTTTGAGCAATGAGATTTGTCAAGCGTTCTTCGAACAAACGAGTCGCATCAAAGCCCATTTCCTTGGCACGATAATTCATGGCAGCTGCCTCAATCACAACAGAGATATTTCGACCTGTTTTAACTGGGATGCGGATACGAGGAATGGCTACGCCAGAAATTTCTAGTTCCTCTGCATTGTTTCCAAGACGATCAAAGGTCTTATGTGTATCGTAATTTTCCAAATAAACAGCCAGCTGGACTTGTGAAGAGTCCTTGACCGCACTCGCACCGTAGAGACTCATAACATCGATAATCCCAACCCCACGAATCTCAATCAGGTGTCTCAAGATTTCAGCTGGTTCACCCCAAAGAGTAATCTCGTCCTTGGCAAAGATATCGACACGATCATCTGCCACCAAGCGGTGACCACGTTTGACAAGCTCAAGACCTGTCTCACTCTTACCGATTCCACTATCTCCCTGAATCAAGACGCCCATCCCATAGATATCCATCAAAACACCGTGCACACTGGTCCGTTCTGCCAAACGAGAATCCAGATAACTAGATAACTCTCCAGACAAACGACTGGTAGCCGTACGGCTGGTTAAAATGGCAATCTTACATTCTCTGGCTGCCTTTAACATTTCTTCTGGAACCACCAAACCACGAGCAACAATGACCGCAGGTGTCTCAGGTAGAAACATTTTTTTCAAAACTTCATAACGGCTGTTGGAAGGCATGCTGATCAGATAAGACCACTCCTTCATCCCCAAAAGTTGAATCCGCTCTGGCGTATAATAGTCAAAATAACCTGTCATTTCAAGACCGGGTCGCGTAATATCCGCTATATTGATTTCCTTTTCAAGCAATTCTGGTTCGCCATAGACAATGTCTAGTCTAAGCTTTTCAATCACTTCTTTTACTAAAACCGACATCATTTCCTCCTTCAATCAAGTTCTTTTTACTATTATATCAAATTGTAGGAGGATATTTCAGATTTTTGCAGGCTTTGGAGTATTTATTTAAAAGAAAAAGGACTAGATTTCTCTAGCCTTTCATTTCAAATTAGAATTTTTTACGTTTACGAGCTGCTTCTGATTTACGTTTACGTTTTACAGAAGGTTTTTCATAGAATTCACGTTTGCGTGTTTCTTGAAGAGTACCAGCTTTAGTAACCGCACGTTTGAAACGACGAAGTGCGTCGTCAAGAGATTCATTCTTACGTACTACTGTTTTAGACATTTTTTTCACTCCCTTCAAGTTCAATATCTATTTTATTCTACACGTAAAAGGAATAATTGTCAAGCAAAAATGCGGTTTAATTTTGATTTTTTCTTCCATTTATACAAGAGTTGACAGGCTTAGCGCCTGTTTATATTGATGAAACAGGATTCAGTACTTATTTTTATCGAGAATATGGTCACTCATTAAAGGTATAGATCATATGTCTAAAAGAAGATATCAGAGGATTTCTTTGGTTGTAGCGCCTTCCTACTAGGAGATTTCTTATGAGAGGTACTTGTTTAAGCTTGGAAAATCGGACTTATACTCTTCGAAAATCTCTTCAAACCACGTCAGCTTCGCCTTGCCGTAGGTATATGTTACTGACTTCGTCAGTTCTATCTGTAACCTCAAAACAGTGTTTTGAGCAGCCTGTCGCTAGCTTCCTAGTTTGCTATTTGATTTTCATTGAGTATTATCATCTGATGTTTATCAAACAATCTACCAATTAAGCTTCTTCGTCTTCTTTACGACGACGGCCTGCAAGACCAAGACCAAGTAATGCACTTGCGGCCGCTACTACCATAGATACTACAGAATCTACTGTACCTGTGTTTGGCAATTCTTTAGCGACTGTACGCACACTCGCTTGTGCTGATGCTGTTTGACCAGCATTAGCTGCTGCTTGAGTAGTAGCTGGAGCTACAGCTGGTGTTTGAGCAGCTTGGTCGTTAGTTGGAGTTGCATGATCAGTTGATAGAGCAACTTTCGCCATGAAGTCTTCGATACGTTTAATCATTGCATCCACTTCTGCTTGACTTGTGTCTGCATTAGCAAATACTTTCTTAGCATCTGCTGATAATGCATTCGCTTCTTTTGCAGTTTCTGCATCAAGTTTAGCTGATTCTCGGATGATTAGTTCATCTAATTGACGAATAGCGCCTTCTAACTTCGCTTTATCCACTTTTGCATCAGTGTTAGTTGATCCGTTATTGGCACCATGATTTGGAAGAGAAGTGTCTGGTTTAGAATCTCCATTTTGTGGAGCAACAACTCTAACCGGTACTTTTACAGTTATTTCTTTTCCATCTGCTAATCTTAAAGTTACTTTAGCAAACTTGTCTCCTAATGTATTTGTATCCGGTAAATCTATGCTAATGACCGTAACATTCTCTGGTAAGTTTAGTTTAGCAATGACATCAGCTTGACGAATTGCTTTTCCACGTTCAACTGTTACTACTCCAGTAATAGATGATTGAATGAATGCTTCAAGGTCAAATGATGGTCGTTCATAAACTAATGAATCTTGATCCATTTGGTATAGGAATGTACGTAAAGCTTTATCGATTTCTGTTTGTTTTTTAGACTTATCGATTTCCTCTAATGCTTTTTCCTTTAATCTGTCAACTCTGTCAATTGCTTTTTCTTTTTCTTGAACAGAAAGTTTTTTATCTGCTTTAATGCTAGCAATTTTTTCATTTGCTATCGTTTCAACTACTTCTCTAGCTTCTACAGCATCTAACAATGATTTTTTCGCATTTTCTAAAGAATCTTTTGCCTTAACCACCATTTCTAAAGCTTTGTTAACTTCAATTTGTGAAGCATTTTTATTATCGATAACTTTTTTTATTTCTTTTAAAAGTTTTTCTGATTCTTCTTTTACTTTTTTATATTCGTCAATTGTTGCTTTAGTTTTCCCGTTTGTTGGATCTTCTAAGATTAACTCATTTAATACATCATTATTATTCGTTAGTTGTGCTTTATTTGTTTCTGCTCCGTCTAATGCGTTCTTCGCTGTTTCGACTTTATCTTTTTCTCCGTCAATTTCAGCTTGCGTTACATTCGGTTTGTTTAAGACTCCTGTTGCTGCTTTTATCGCATTGTCGTATGCATCTTTTTTACCTTGATCTGCATTGTAGTATTTCGCGTTTGTAGCTTTATTGGCTGCTTCATCTACTAATGTTTGAAGATCTCTTTTGTTTGTTTCTGCTCCGTCTAATGCGTTCTTCGCTTCTGTGATGGCTGTTAAGGCTGCATTTACTTTAGTTTGATCTGCATTAGCATCAGCTATTACTGTTTGTCCATTTTTTATCGCTTCATCATACGCATCCCTTGTTGTTTTATCTGCATTATAATATTTAAAGTTTCCTTTAACAGTAGATTCTTCTCTTACTACTTTTTCTAACTCTGTTTTGTTTCCTTTATCAACTAACAATCCTGCAGCTGTATCTAATTTTGTTTTTATTTCGGCTACCTTGCTTAATGCCGTATCAACCTCTGCTTTAGTTGCATTATTCCCTTTAGCTATAATATTAGACACTTCTGTTTTTATCGAATTGAAATCTTGTTCAAACTTTTTAAACTCTTTATTGTATTCATCAATACTCTTTGGTGTTTTATCTGTTGTATCAGCTTTTATTAATGAATCTACATCTGCTTTTAACTTAGCTTTTTCTGCTGCTGTGGCCGCTTCGATTAATCCATCTTCGGCTCGTTGTAAAGCTTTTTGTTTGGCATTAACTGTTTCTAAAGTATCTCTAACCTCTGCTACAGTTGCATTTTCATTATCAATAACTGTTTTTGCTGCTTCAATCGCTTTAATAGCTTCTTGTTTTGCTGCATTATAAGCAGTAGCAGTATCTTGAGTCTTCCCTGGTGTTGGATCTTCGTTCACTAAACCATCAAGTAAAGTTTTTGACTCTGTTAAACCTGTTTTATCAACTCTTAATGCCAATTGTTTCGACAAAGTTGACTCTAAAGCTTTTTTATACTCTGCTGTCTTCTTAACATCCGCACTCGTTACAAGTGTCTTAATATTTTCTAATTCTGCTAAATACGCAGCTTTTGTTTCATTTGTCTTTCCATCTGTATCTGCTGATTCTGTAGCTTTTAACTTATCATAAATACGAGATAGTAAATCTTTTGCAATTGCACCTGTATCTTGTTCAATTGAAAAGTCTGTTCCTGTAACAGGTAACGCATAATGTCTCAATGGAGACTGGTATCCCATACCCATTCTGTTTGTATCTGTCACTTTAATTCGAACTGTATAGTCAGTAACTCCTATCGGCAAATCTATATCCGAACTTGTAAACGTACCCGCTTGACCATTTGGCTTATAAGCGTCTTCCGCCATTTTCGCCTCTACTTCAGCTCTATTTAAATTATAGTTATTAAAATTACTTCTTATATACGGTTTTCCTGTACCATCCTTAGCTGGTGTTACTATACCTTTTCCATCTTTTGCAGTTACACTTTGTTGTGGCGCAAAAGTATATGTATAAGCAGTTACTTCACTACCATTCTGACGATAAACTACTTCAACTAAATATTTTGCTTTGGTACCATTTAAATCTCCAGTATATCCTGTTTTAAAGGAAACTTTTACCTTAGACCCCGTTGCTGGTGAATGAGCCTTGAAAGTTTTCTCAATCCCACTAAAACTCTTAATCCCAAAAGAATCACTTCCTCCTAAACCTGTTCGCTGATAAGTTTTTCCATTAAATGTTTTTTCGTTTTCACTAGCAATAGTTCTAACTTTCCCTAGGAATAACATATAGTCTTTTGTTCTATCGAAAGCTTGTTCTCCTACATAAGTATCATAATATTGACTCTGCCCTCTATTTAGATTAGTATATACTGTATTAACAGTTTCAATTGGAAATACCCCTGCTTCAGTTTTTCTTGCAATAGCAAATTTCCCTGCAGTACCATCTGGTTGAGCAATCGCTTTCCAACCACCAAATTCTTGAATCTCTTTTACTTCACCTCTTGCAACATTAGTTTTGTCCCCAAGGTCATCCATATCTTGAATCTTTTTATTATTTTCAACTGCATCAGGTAATTCTGACAAAGCTGTTGCTAATGTTTTTAAATCAGCATTTTCTGCAGGTGCTGTGTAAGTCTGGTTTGCTGATGAATCAGTATCAGTCGTTGCCCCATCCGTACGGAATGGATTATTTCTATCCAGGGCTTGTCTATTACGTGGATCATGTTGTCCTGAGTTTGCTATAGAGTTGCTTTCCGTAGCTTTCTCAGTATTGCTTGCTTTCTTACCGACAGTCACTTTTCCTTCTGTGGTATCTAGTTTAGGACTTTCCACTTGCGCTTTAGGCTTATTACGTAAACCGCTGCTAGCTGTCATAAGAAGTTTTCTGTAAGCTTTTGTTAACTCCTCTTGACTTTTGGCTGTTGTTAGGGCAAGTTTTGCTAATTCTAAATGTTCTTTAAGGGTTGCGACACTTTCATCTGTCTTAGTCGCATAGCTACCTGAGGCTAATTTAGCATCAATTTCTGCTACGTAATCTTCCAGCTGTTTTTTATCCAAGGTAGGTCTAGCCTTTTCTTCTACTTCTTCTGTTGATGGAGTAGAAGATGACCTATCAGTCTTGTTCCCAGCTTCTGTTGCTGAAGCACTCGAAGACGCCACTGATGAACCGCTTACATCAGTAGGTGTTGGAGTACTTGGCTCTTTTTGATTTTTTGGATCAGTAGCCTCGCTAGTAGCAGAATTTTCACCCATCTGACCAACTACTGGAGTCGCCCCATAGGTTCCATTCTGGACGTCTGGGTCTTTCAGTGGTGAGCTTTGAGTTTCTTCATTGGTTGAGGGTACACCTTGCTCTGTGGCAGATACTGCCCCATTTCCCAAAAACATAAATAAAGCAGCTACTGCAACACTAGCTGCTCCAAAACTAACCTTACGAATACTATACCGTATGGTTTTCTCCACTTGTGAACGATCATGTGATCCTTTATAATCAAACATTGCTACACTCCTTTTGCGATAATTATCTGTTGATATATATTAAGAAAGGCAAATAAAAAGCCCCCCCTAAAATTTTTATGTAAATTTTAGACTGGCTTAACTCATTATACTCCTTTTCATTTTATAAATCAAACATTGTAAACTTAGCTTGATATGATACGGTTTATGCGTAACTTCTCAAAGTAACTTCCACTTACCTAACCGAAGTGGAAATTAGTCTCAAACGGATTTTTATGGTGGAATTAAGTGTGAGACGTTTGAGTTAGAAATGAGGTCTACTATGACAAAACATAAACATCTTACCCTTTCAGACCGTAACGATATCCAACTGGGCTTAGAGCGCGGTGAAACCTTCAAAGCTATTGGACAGTCCATTCTAAAAGATCCGACAACCGTTTCCAAAGAAGTCAAAGGAACTTCTTTTGACAATTTAACTCAAGAGGATATTAATCTCGTCTGCTCTCATGTCAACAGTGTCAAACGTGCTGCTTTGAATGGAAAGTCAGCCTATGAACTCTTTGCCTTTACCTATGGAGAAGAGATTCCTAAGCTTCTAGGCATTTCTAAAATACCTGCAGAAGACGTCTGCCAGTCGTCTAAATTACT
>NZ_JVRR01000065.1 GCF_001070715.1 Streptococcus pseudopneumoniae | reverse complement strand
GATTTTTATGGTGGAATTAAGTGTGAGACGTTTGAGTTAGAAATGAGGTCCACTATGACAAAACATAAACACCTTACCCTTTCAGACCGTAATGATATCCAATTAGGCTTAGAGCGCGGTGAAACCTTCAAAGCTATCGGACAATCCATTCTAAAAGACCAAACTACTGTTTCCAAAGAAGTCAAACGAAACAGACAAGTTAGAGACTCTACCTCTAACAACCTTCCCTGCCCTCTACTCGATAAAGCTCCCTTTGTCTGTAACGGATGCCCTAAAAGAAGACAAAATTGTGGATTTAAAAAAATTTTCTACCTCGCTAAACAAGCTCAAAAACAATACGAACAAACTCTTGTCGAAGCTCGTGAAGGAACTCCCCTCAATTCCAAGACCTTCTGGGACATGGACAAAGTCATTTC
>NZ_JVRR01000064.1 GCF_001070715.1 Streptococcus pseudopneumoniae | reverse complement strand
TTCTTCTTTAGTTGATTTCATATCACTATTATATAATGCTTTTTGATTTTAATATAGTATAAAATAAGAACAAAACAATATATAAAGATTACAATACAAATCAGTTAAGTTTGGAAGTAAATCTAGCCTACGATATTCCAACACTTTTTCATTTCATCAACCAAATTACTCTGAAATTTCATTTAGATTTTCATCTACTAACTTAGCTCCGAGTGTATTTTTGAAATGCCCTAGGGCAAATTGGTGATTTTCAGGCCAGATGGAAGCAACAGCTGGTTTAACAATCTCGATATCATATCCTAGATTATAGGCATCTATAGCTGTATGCAGGACACAGATATCCGTCAAGACCCCTGTTAAGATAACTGTAGAAATTCGACGCTCTCTCAAACGAATATCCAGGTCTGTCCCTGAAAATGCTGAATAATGGCGTTTATCCATCCAAAAGACACGACTGTCTGAATCATGCTCTTGATAAAAGGTTCCCAAATCTCCGTATAAATTCCGTCCACTAGTCCCAATCAAATTATGAGGAGGAAATAGTTTACTTTCTGGATGGAAACAATCGTTTTCTTCGTGAGCATCGATGGTAAAGAAGACGTAATCCCCTCGTTCAAAAGCTAATCGAGTCACCTTGCTAATGGCATTCGAAATAGCCTGAGCTGGAGCCCCTGCTGTCAATTTACCACTATCAGCAACAAAATCTTCCGTATAGTCAATCGAAATCAAAGCCTTAGTCATTAGTAATCTCTTTTCTTCACTTCTTCAAAAATATCTGAAATCAAGACCTTAAGATAGGTTCCCTTCATTCCAAGCGAGCGACTTTCAATAATCCCAGCGGACTCAAGTTTACGAAGGGCATTGACAATCACAGAGCGGGTAATTCCGATACGGTCTGCAATCACAGACGCAGTCAACTGCCCTTCATTTCCATTTAATTCTCCTAAAATTGCTGAAACAGCACGGAGTTCGGAGTAAGAAAGGGTATTAACCGCCATGGTAACAGCAGTACGGCGGCGAATATTTTTCTCATCTTCTTCACGTTGGAAATTAAGGAGTTGAATCCCAACGACGGTACTGGCAATCTCAACAAGGATCAAGTCTTCATCTTCGAATTTCTTATCATTGCGCCAAATAATCAAAGAACCAAGGCGAATCCCTGATACATGAATCGGTGCAATAGTCGTCAAGCCATCTGGAAAATCGTCTCTACTCTCAACAGGGAAAATACTCATATCATGCTCAACAGGCAAGTTTGCTTCTGTTTCGTAAATCATATTAGCCCCTTGAACGTAGTCATCTGGGAAGATCTTAGTTTGGAAGAATTGCTCTACGCGATCTGTATTTGTTTTATAACGCATAAAATAGCCAAGCAGACGTCCCTTACTATTGATAATGCAGGCATTGCAATGAATAATATCCGCTAACTGACGCGTAATAGCGTTGTAAGGCAGCTCATCCTGCAACTGCTCCTCTGAGCGCTTCAAAATTGATGTAATTTTTCTTGTTTTTTCTAATAAATATGCCATTTTTCACCTCGAATTTAATCGCTATCATTATAACATAAAAACGTCTCTTTTTCAATAATTATCTGAAAATTCCTTATTGACTTGCAATTTTTAAAAACCAGAATATTTTTAATTAAATTGTTCCTTTTCTATTGACAAGTTGCCTATTTTTGTGTATTATAATATCACAAGAAGATAATATAGACATTTTGTTTATCTTTCTTTTCCATTCGGTCTCCTTATATAAAAAAGCGATTCATTTTGAACCGCTTTTTTCTTATTTATCGCCCTTGTTACGAATAACAAAGCCTGTTTGCTTTTCACTTGAAGTATTGCGTGGTTTTTTATTGTCTTTATTACGGTAGCGTCTGTCTTTATCAAAACGATCGTTGCCACGACTGCCTTTTTTGAAATCATCACGGCGGCCACCACGACGGTTGTCTCCACGGCGATTATCACGACGGTCATCTCCACGACGACCTCCCTTAGCTTTACCACCAAAGCCATTACCTGATGGTTTAAATGGCAGTGGTTTTTCACGCGCAATCTCCACTTCTGGAAGGCTATCTGGATCTTGAACAGTCAGACTCAAGATATACATTGCCAATTCTTCTGGAGTAAATTCGGCAGCTAGCTTACGAGCATCCTTACCAAATTTCTCAAAGTTAGCACGGATAGTCTCATCTGCAAAATCACGTTCGATTTTCTTGAGAGCTACTTGTTTTTTAGCTTGGAAGGCTTCTTCTGCACTTGCAGGTTTGAGACCTTTCATGCGTTTCTTGGTCAAGTTTTCAATGATTTGGAGATAGCCCATTTCATTTGGAGCAACAAAAGTAATCGACTGACCTGACTTACCGGCACGACCTGTACGACCGATACGGTGAACATAACTTTCAGGATCTTGTGGAATATCGTAGTTATAGACATGGGTCACACCTGAAATATCCAAACCACGCGCTGCCACGTCTGTCGCAACCAAAACATCAAGATTGCCATTTTTAAAGTCACGAAGGACACGAAGACGTTTGTTTTGGTCTAGGTCTCCATGAATTCCTTCTGCACGGAAGCCACGAATTTTCAAACCACGAGTCAATTCATCCACACGGCGCTTGGTACGACCAAATACGATAGCAAGTTCTGGTTGTTCCACATCCATGAGACGTGTCATGGTATCAAATTTTTCTTGCTCTTTGACTCGGATATAGTACTGGTCAACCAATTCTGTGGTCAATTCCTTAGCCGCAATCTTCACATGCTCAGGTTCTTTCATAAACTGAACACCGATACGTTTGATGGCATCTGGCATAGTTGCTGAGAAAAGAAGAGTTTGTCGATTTTCAGGGACACGAGAAATGATAGCTTCAATGTCTTCAAGGAAGCCCATGTTGAGCATTTCATCTGCTTCGTCAAGGATAAGAGTTTCAATGTCTTGTAATTTCAAGGCCTTGCGTTTAATCAAGTCCAAGAGACGTCCAGGAGTTCCCACCACGATATGGGCACCAGATTTAAGAGCCTTAATTTGTTTTTCAATGCTTGATCCGCCATATACTGAGCGAACTTTGACTCCCTTACTACGACCAAAGCGGAAGAGTTCTTCTTGACTTTGGACAGCGAGTTCACGAGTTGGAGCGATCACCAAGGCTTGGATAGTCGCTTCTTCTGTACGGATTTTTTCAAGGGTAGGCAAGCCAAAGGCTGCAGTTTTTCCTGTACCAGTCTGAGCTTGACCGATAACGTCCTTACCTTCAAGAGCCAATGGAATGGTTTGTTCTTGGATCGGACTGGCTTCTACAAAACCAGCTTTTTCAATCTCTGCTAGCAAATCAGCAGACAAGTTTAATTCATTAAATTTCACGTTTTTCTTCTTTCTAAAGGTGGTGCGAAGCCACCCTATAGGGCTTAGTTTATACTTTTCTTTTTATGACGTATTTTCATATACTGGATACAAAATCGTGTTGCTTCTTTTCCACAAAAGAAAAGTACTGTTTTCTTTGCAACCTATCTAGTATAACACAAGACCAGAGCAAAAGATAGCCCAATCCGTCGATAAAGTCATGTAAACGATTTCGAGTTCAAGTTAGCCATCCAGAAGTCTTCTCTAGGCGACTTGTAGTTCAAGCATTTTTAGGATAGTTGTTAATCCAATTTTCGATGAATGCGACTTCTTTGGGAGTCGTTTTCTTAGTTCCTTTAGGTAACCATCTATGAATGAGCCTGTTGTGCTTCTCATTAGTTCCCCTTTCCCAAGAGGCATAGGGGTGCGCATAATAGATGTGCTCCTCAGAAAATACATCAGACAAGCGGTTAAATTCTGTACCATTATCTGCCGTGATGGAAAGAATTTGATGTTGTTTTAAGATGAGTTTTAAAGCCTGATTGACCGACTCAGCGCTTGATTTGGAATCAATCGGATGATTTGATGTCTACTCTTTCGGTCAGTCAAGACAAGCAAACAGTAATTTTTCGATTTTGTAAGTAGAACCGTATCAATCTCATAATGCCCATTCTCCAAGCGAAGATTGATAGCTTCAGGACGCTGTTCGATGGATTGACCAGCAGGTTTAAAGTTGGTGCTAGCTTGTTTCTTAGTAGTTTTTCCTTTTCTAGGATAGAGCAGATTCTGTTTTGACAATCCTAATTTTCCATGATGGATCCAGTAGTAGATGGTAGAAATTCCCACGTTAACGCCCTTAGCCTTGACCATCATTTCAGGAGAAAACTTTTGGTTATGATAGTGGAGAATCTTTTCCTTCAGCTCCTTGTTCAATCTTGATTTCTTGACCGAGCGCTTGCGATTGTTTTCATAAGACTGTTGAGCATAGTCGGCAGAGTAAAGCTCTTTAAAGCGCCCCTTTCCCAAGACATTGTCGGACTGTCCCACGCTTGATTTCAGTATGGATAGTTTGAGGAGCTTTTCCAAGTAGAGAGGCGATTTCTCTATTTGATTTGCCTTCTTTTTTCCATCTTTCGATTAAGCGACGGCTATCGATTGTCAAATGTTTACCTTTTGTAGTATAATTGTCCTGCATCTCTGTGCCTTTCTTGTGTTTGTGGTGAACAACAAGTATAACACAGAGGTGTTTTCTTATGCCTACAAGAGCTTTCATTTGGCAAGAGGAACCCTTGAAGCTGTTTTGTCAGCTAAACCAAGGCTAATCTTAGCCTTGGCTCGCCAGCCTAACAGCTCCAAACCTCTTATCAAATGAAATCGAGGACTAGCTATAAGCTAGTTGAACCATCTAATTTTTAGGAGGACTGGGTGGCTAACTTCATTATAGAACTTCCAGTTTGGCAAAAGTCGTCACAATCCGCTGACACACTTCTTGTAGCAGAGATTTGGGCATGGCTACATTGAGGCGGGCATGGAGACTTCCTTCATCCCCATAATCCAAACCAGGATTGAGGATAACCTTGGCTTCATTTCTCAAAAGCTCTTGTAATTTTTCATCAGTCAGGTCATAGGCTGAAAAATCAAGCCAAATCAAATAGGTTCCTTGCGGTTTCATGACCTTGATTTTAGTCTCTTTTCCAAATAAATCCACCACATAATTGATGTGGTCTTCAAAGACTTGCTTGAGTTCCTCTAACCAATCCTTCCCATAGCGATAGGCGGCTTCTGTCGCCAAATAGCCCAAGCCTGAAATTTCATGCTGGTTATTGGTCAACTGGCGTTTCTGGTAAGCCAGTCTCAACTTAGAATTTTCAATGACTGCATAGGAATTTTTTGTCCCAGCGATGTTAAAGGTTTTAGTAGCACTGGTCAAGACGATGGCAAATTCTTTAAAGTCAGGGTTGACAGTATTGAAAGACTGGTGTTTGTGACCAAAGAGAGCTAAATCTTGGTGAATCTCATCCGAAACCAAGAAAACACCGTGTTTTTGGCAGAGTTGACCAATCTTCTCCAACACTTCTTTTTCCCAAACACGTCCACCAGGATTGTGAGGATTGCAGAGAATATAAAGTTTGACCTCCTCTTCCACCAAATCCTTCTCCAGTTGGTCAAAGTCAATCTCAAACAGACCATCCTTTTCCACCAAAGAATTGGTAATCAATCTACGGTTATTTAACTTGACACTGCGAGCAAAAGGTGGGTAGACAGGTGTGTTAATCAAAACCGCTTCGCCTTCTTTTGTGAAGGCTTGAATAGCTATCGAAATTGCTGGCACAACCCCCTCAATAAAGACAAGGGCTTCTTTGTCAAAGTGGTAACCGTGTTGTGTAGCCTCCCACTTTTGAACTTCCTTAATTAAATCATCACTGGCATAGGTATAGCCATAAACCAGTTGATCCGCATAAGTTTGCACGGCTTGGCGGATTTCAGGCAAGACCACAAAGTCCATATCCGCTATCCAAGCTGGTAGGACTTCACTATCCGTTTCTGATTCTTTCCATTTATAGGTATGGTGCCCTAAACGATTGGGCAGGCTTGTAAAATCATATTTTCCCATCTTTGTCTTATCCTTCCAAGGCTTGGCGCAAATCTGCAATCAAATCTCTAGCATCCTCAATCCCAATCGACAAGCGCAAGAGGTCATCTGTCAAACCATAAGAATGGCGCACTTCTGCTGGAATATCAGCGTGAGTTTGCGTCGTTGGATAAGTAATGAGACTTTCTACCCCACCTAAACTTTCCGCAAAAGAGAAGACCTTAAGACTGTTCAAAATGTGAGGAATGCGTGTTTCATCGGCTACTTTAAAGGAAATCATGCCACCACGACCAGTGTAGAGAACTTCCTTAACTGCTGGAGAATACTTCAAAAAGGCAACCACTTCTTGGGCGTTAGCTGTTGAGCGCTCCATACGAAGAGACAAGGTCTTGAGACCACGAATCAATTGATAGCTGTCAAATGGTGACAAAACTGCCCCTGTCGTATTGAGATTGTAAAAGAGCTTCTCGTATAGTTCTAAACTATTGGTCACAACCACTCCAGCCAAGACATCATTGTGGCCTGCTAGATACTTGGTTGCTGAATGAAGAACCATATCTGCTCCATCTTCAATCGGACGTTGGTAGATAGGGCTGTAGAAGGTATTGTCCACCACCACTTTAGCACCCTTAGCATGAGCCAATTTTGCTAGTTTTTCGATATCAAATTCCAACATCAAGGGATTGGTTGGAGTTTCGATATAGAGAACATCCACATCCTTTTCTAACTCGGCAATCAACTCTTCTTCTGTGTTGGCATAGGTAAAATGGAAACGGCCTTCCTGCTCCACTTGGTTAAACCAGCGGAAAGAACCTCCATAAAGGTCACGCACCGCCAAGACCTTACTTCCTACTGGAAAGACGCTAAAGGCCAGTACAATAGCTGACATCCCTGAGCTAGTAGCTAGGGCATAGTCTGCTGACTCAATAGCCGCCAAGACTTCTTCCGCCTTACTGCGAGTTGGGTTTTTAGTGCGTGTATAGTCAAACCCAGTAGATCGACCAAACTCTGGATGCTGATAGGTCGTTGAAAAATGAAGCGGTGTCACCAAGGCCCCTGTCGCTTCATCTGACTTAATACCCGCCTGGGCCAAAATTGTGTTAATGTGTAATTCCTTGCTCATACAATTCCTCCAAATCTATAGTAACTATTGTACCACTTATTTTCATCAACTCATTTTCTTCTTTTCAAGAGCTAGTTATAGTTTCAAACTATAGACTTATACTCTTCGAAAATCTCTTCAAACCACGTCAGCGTCGCCTTACCGTAGGTATATGTTACTGACTTCGTCAGTTCTATCTGCAACCTCAAAACAGTGTTTTGAGCTGACTTCGTCAGTTCTATCTGCAACCTCAAAACAGTGTTTTGAGCAGCTTGCGGCTAGCTTCCTAGTTTGCTCTTTGATTTTCATTGAGTACTAGCTAGTAAAACTAAAAAGAATCCAGAAAAGCTTCCAGATTCTTTTGTGAAAATGATTGCTAGGGTTTACTGTGAACGAAAGAAATCCTGTTGGGCTAAATAGTCATAATGCTCTTTATTAAATTGATATTGACCTACATGCTGACTAATCCGACCGACATCCACGGAAAAAATATAGGCTTCATTTTGATAGTTCCAGTTCAGCCTAACTGTATTCAAGACTGTCTTATAAGTAAAATCTTTGACTTGATTCCATGGGATCTCTACGACTTGATTAGAACGATTTTCAGTTACATCACTGATGTCCATCAAGTAGATACCCTTTGGTGTGAATACTAGAATTTTAGGCTTCACACTCGACTGAACATAGTAACTTCCTCCTATAACGAAAAAATCAATAAAGGATTTCAGCCATGTCTTTTTCTTGAAAGCCATCAGAAAATTCTTTTGCCCTTCAATGTGGCAAGTTGAAAGAAATGATTCAATCTGTTTTTCTGTTGCAAACTCCATAATAGCGCCCATGACCTTACCTCCATAACTATTAGTAAATAGGCAGATAAGCACTCTTCGTATAAAAGAAGGACTTATCATTTGTTGCGTTTTATCTTACTTTTACAGTAGATAGCATCCCTCCTATAACATTACCCTAGCATGTGCATACTTCCATTAACGCTGGAAGAGACTTTCGAAAATAGTTTCTCACGTTTTTGTTATATTCATTATAACATAAATTTAATAAACCAATTAAAAAATGTAAGCACTTTTCTTCCAAATTTGCCATCATTCTATTAAAAAACGACAGTTTCCTTCGAAACCATCGTTTTTCTTGAAAAATCCCTATTTCACATGTTTTGCTAATTCTTCTTGGGCCTTTTTATTAGATTCTTCTTTTTCTTTCAACCATTTTTCTTTGGCTTTTTCATATTCGTCTTTTGTAACTGTCTTATCTTGTAATTTGAGGTATTTATATGATTCAACCCCTTTATTACCAGCCAATGAATATGGTGTTGAGAAAGGAACGATTTTTCTCAATGTTGGTGTTCCACCCAGTGAAACATTTGGAATTGCTAGAGAGCTATCTACTAACCAAGCTTGGGCATCTGCATATTTTTCATAACGTTTAGCTGGATCTTGCTCCTTATTGGCTTCTTCCAACATTTGAGTATAGACATCTAGCCCAACAGCCTTGGCCTTATCATTGGCTTCACCTGGTTCTAAACCTAGATTTTGCAACACTCCACCAGAATTAATATTAAAAATATCAAGGTAGCTTGATGGATCTTGATAGTCTGCGCTCCAGCCACCGTTGTAAAGATCATAATCCTTCTGAGCTGCAGTCTGAGCTAAATAGCTTGTATTATCAAAGTCTTCAGTAGAGAGTTGGTGAACATCAATCACAACATTATCTGCCCCCAAGACAGATTCAATTGATTGTTTCATGGAATTGATTCCTTGAATTTCTGCCTTATTGGTCAAATCTACAGTTTTATCTAAGTGGATAGGGAATTGAACTCCTTTAGCTTGGAGTTCTTTCTTAGCTTCAGCAAATTTAGCCTTGGCTTTGTCAGGATTGTAGTATGGATCTTGGGCATCTGCAAAGTTAATTCCTTGCCATTCCTTACCGTAATTAACCATCTTAGAGGCTACTACTTCACCAAAGTCTTTGCCATTGATACTTACGAAGTTTGGAGGAACGACTAGGTTACGCAAAATCTTAGTTGCACCATCCTCTCCTTGGGATTGAGCCCCGTAAGCTGTACGGTCATAGGCAAAGTTAATGGCTTGACGGAAGTTTTTATTAAGAACCGCTTCCTGAGTCGATTTCTTTTCAGCATCACTTGTCTTAGAAGTGAATTTATAAGATTTTCTATCCAGGTTAAAGTTTAAGAAATAAGAAGTGGCATCTTGCAAGCTATAGATGATATTATCCTTATTCTTTTCTTTAATCCCTTCAAAGCTTGAACTATTTGGATAGAGACGAGCGTAGCTATAAGCTCCCTCGACAAAGTTACGAGCTAGTGCATCTTGGTCACTACCATCATAATAGGCCAATTTCACATCATCTACAAAGACATTTTTAGCATCCCAGTAGTTCGGATTTTTCTTGAATTCAATAACAGATTTTGAAACAAAGGATTTCATCAAGAACGGTCCATTGTACAATATGCTAGATGGGTCTACCTTGCCAAAATCATCCCCTTTTGATTTCAAGAAATCCGCATTGACTGGGAAGAGAATGGTTGAAGTTGTTTTTGAGTTCCAGTAAGATTCTGGTCGTGTCAAAGTGTACTGAACAGTTTGGTCATCAAGAGCCTTGACTCCGACAGTTGAAAAGTCTGTTGTTTTACCAGTGATATAGTCATCTAAACCAGCAACAGATTCTTGCACTAAGTACAAGGCTTCTGATTTTTTATCAGCCGCATATTTCAAACCTGTCACAAAATCTTGGGCAGTTACAGGAGCATATTCTTCCCCATCTGAAGTATACCACTTAATATCCTTACGAAGTTTGTAGGTATAGGTCAAACCGTCCTTAGAAACACTCCAATCCTCTGCCAAGGATGGAACATAGTTCCCGTATTGGTCATTTTCCATGAGACCATCTACCAGATTGGTCACAATATCATTGGTTGTTGCACGGTTTTCTGCTAGATAGTTCAAACTAGATGGATCACTTGAATAAACATAGTTATAGGTTTTTGACCCTGTGCTAGAATTTCCACAGGCGCTTAACAAAATACCTGCACTTAACATGACACCTGCAAGTGTTGCATACTTGGCCTTAGACTTTTTCATCTCCAGAACCTCCTGATTTAAATATTTGTTTTATTATACAACGTTTAGTTTGTTTAGTCAATGATTTTTTCCAAAAAAAATCGAAAAAGACCTTATCTTCTACTTTTAAAAGATAATTTTAGCTGTTTTGACGCTAAAAAAGGAATAAGTTTCAAGTTCTCCTAAAAGATTGTTCAACTTATTCCTTTTATTTATAAATGCTATCTTACGAAAGCTTAAATTTTACTCGCAGACGATCTGCTTGGGCTTTTCCAATCACCTTATCCAATAAACGGGTTCGAAGACTCATGACTCCGTAAACTCCTCCACCCATGGCACCGACAAGGGCTACATAAAGGAAACTCCACAAACGCCCACTTGGTTGGAAGACAAATCCTAAAATCCACTGGATGGCACCTACACCGATGAACATAACAAGGGTCAACAAACTGATTAAAATGGTTCGCTTCAAAATCACCTTGCGCTTGACACCCGTTACCTTACAAATGTCCCGATACATCAAGACATTAGGAATAATGAGAGCGAATGTTGTTGAAATCAAAGGTCCGTAACTGTGGAAGAGGGCGATTGTAGGCAGTTGCAAGACTAGCTTGGCAATGGAACCATAGATAAAATAGAGAACTGCCTTGCGGTTGCGGAACATGGCCTGAAGCATTGGAGACAAGACCATGTACAAGCCTAAAATAATAGACTGCAAAACTGCAAAGACAAATAAGCCCAGAGCCAAACTATCTGGCTTACCATAGAAAACCGTATAAAGAGGTTCCCCTACCATGACCACTCCAACAGTTGCTGGTAGCAGGAACATAAAGAGTAAGGTGAGACTGTCCTGAACGAGACGAGAAGCTGCCTTCAAGTCCCCCTTGACATAGTTTTCCGTCAACAATGGCAAGCCTACACTCCCAATCGAAACCCCAACAGAAATCAAAATCATCGTGATTTTATTAGGATTGGCTGAGAAATAAGAAAACATGACAACCAAGTCTTCATTACTATAGTTGGTAAACCAACTCATACTATTGATAAAGGTCAGCTGATCCAAAATCTGGAAAAGCTGGATGGCAGACCCTGTCAGGATAAAAGGAATGGCTTCCTTAATGGTATCGACCAAGAGACGCTTGCTGTTAATCTTATCCCCTGTTTCAAGGACTCTTTTGAGTAATCCTTCTTTGGCAAGGAAATAAATCAAGACTGCAAAACTGGCTACCATACCGACAAAGGCAGCAAAGGTCGATTGGGTAACGGCTGCTAGGTAATCTCCTGAACCAAGTTTCATAATGATAAAGGTTGCTAAGAGCATCCAGATAACACGAATGACCTGCTCAGCGATTTGACTCATGGCATAAGGTTTGAGGTTATTCATCCCTTGGAAAAATCCTCGGATAACACTCATAGATGGGAAAATCAAGACTCCCCAAGCCAAGCTTTGCATGATCGGGATCAAGTCTTTGCCCACGCCAGACAAGTCTACTAGCCAAGGAGCAAAGACATACAAGATTAGGGCAAAAACAAGGCCTAGTCCTGTCATAAAGCCTAAAAAGCTCCGAATCAGGGCAAAGCTATGCTCCTCTTCTCTCATGGTATTGTACTTGGCAACTTGCTTGGCCACTGCAACTGGAATACCTGCTGTTGAAACCAGCAAGAACCAGGCATAGATATTGTATCCCATTGTAAAGAGACCATTTGCCTTAGCTGCATAAGTCCCCATCCAGATATACCAAGGGATAATATAAATAGCCCCGAGTAGGCGACTGATAAAGTTACTAGCCGTTAGCCAAGCAGTCCCCCGTAACATCTGGGCCTGCTGGTGATTGTTTTCGTGCGACATAGATTCCTCATTCAATTTTGATAACTAGGAAAAACTCCTTATCTTCCATTATAAACTTTTCCTTGTTACTTGTAAATTTGCGACTTTCGGTTTACAATAGAAAGTATGATAAAGATTGAAACCGTATTAGATATTTTAAAGAAAGATGGTCTCTTCCGTGAGATTATCGACCAAGGACATTATCACTACAACTACAGCCATGTCGTATTTGACACCATCAGCTACGACAGCCGAAAAGTAACAGAAGACACTCTTTTTTTTGCAAAAGGTGCTGCCTTTAAAAAAGAATACCTTCTTTCTGCTATAACACAAGGCTTAGCTTGGTATGTAGCTGAAAAAGACTACGAAGTCGGTATCCCTGTCATCATTGTGAACGATATAAAGAAAGCCATGAGTTTGATTGCCATGGAGTTCTATGGTAATCCACAAGAGAAACTCAAAATTCTCGCCTTCACAGGAACTAAGGGTAAGACAACAGCAGCTTACTTTGCTTACAACATCCTATCTCAACGTTACCCAACCGCCCTCTTGTCAACCATGAATACGACTTTGGATGGCACGACTTTCTTTAAATCTTCATTCTCAACACCTGAAAATATCGACCTCTTTGACATGATGGCTCAAGCTGTTAAGAATGGAAGAACCCATCTCGTAATGGAAGTCTCTAGTCAAGCCTATCTAGTCCATCGAGTCTATGGTCTGACCTTTGATGTAGGTGTCTTTCTTAACATCACTCCAGACCATATCGGCCCGATTGAACACCCTAGCTTTGAAGACTACTTCTACCACAAACGTCTCTTGATGGAAAATAGCCGAGCAGTCATCATTAACAGCGACATGGACCACTTCTCTGTACTAAAAGAACAAGTGGCGGATCAAGACCATGATTTCTACGGTAGTCAGTCGAGCAACCAAATCGAGAATTCCAAAGCCTTTAGCTTTTCAGCTAGTGGTAAACTCGCTGGAGACTATGATATCCAACTGATTGGTCACTTCAACCAAGAAAATGCCGTTGCTGCTGGACTTGCTTGCCTCCGTCTCGGAGCTAGTCTTGAGGACATCAAAAAAGGAATCGCTGCAACCCGCGTTCCTGGTCGTATGGAAGTCCTCACTCAGAAAAATGGAGCCAAGGTCTTCATCGACTATGCCCACAATGGTGATAGTCTCAAAAAACTCATCAATGTAGTTGAAACTCATCAAACAGGAAAGATTGCACTGGTTCTCGGTTCGACAGGAAATAAAGGTGAAAGCCGTCGTAAGGACTTTGGCCTCCTCCTCAATCAACATCCTGAGATTCAAGTCTTTTTGACTGCTGATGACCCCAATTATGAAGACCCGATGGCCATTGCAGATGAAATTAGTAGCTACATCAATCATCCTGTTGAAAAAATTGCGGATCGCCAAGAAGCCATCAAGGCAGCTATGGCTATCACAAATCAAGAATTAGATGCTGTCATTATTGCTGGTAAGGGAGCCGATTGCTACCAAATCGTTCAAGGCAAGAAAGAAGACTATCCAGGAGATGCAGCCGTCACAGAACATTATTTATAAGATAGTAAAAAATCAAGGGAACTGAAACCCTTGATTTTTTATCTTTATTTAAAAGCGTTTTTCAAACCTTCAACGGCACCTTCTACAGCACCTTTAGCATCTTCAACTACTTCTTTTGCCTTAGCAACTGTCTTTTCTACAGCTCCTTCTGCTTCAGTCTTGCTATCCCCAGTAACTTTACCAAATCCTTCTTTGATAGCGCCTGTTGCTTGTTCCAATTTGTTTTCAAGTGACATATGATTGTCTCCTTTAGTTTATTCCGATATGTGTTATCGGTTACATTAGTATAAACTTATCAGTAAATAAAGTCAAACAATGTGCTCAGAAACAAGAAATCAAGCCAAGTAGAAAGTTAATCTTTCCTTATCAAAATCGACATCCAACTCATACTTTCCATCTTCATTTTGGACAATATAACCTAGGACAATTAAACTGTCCACAAAGATGTCACGACGTTTCTGCATAAGCTGATCTTTTTTGAGAAATTTTAGCAAAAAAGTTGTCATGTATTTGAGAGCATACTCAGGATTAACATCTCCTAAAATGTCGTAAAGTTCCTGCTGTTTTTCTGTCAAAGGATACTGATGTTTGACCTTGTAGAAATAATTGGACAGGGTCATTTTTGTTCGCGCAAAGTCCGTCTTTTCAACTAAAATAGCTGCATTGGTTTGATTGCATAATTCCGTCTCAAAACTCTGCTCTAACAAGGCTTGATAGATCGGACTATCTTCTCTAACAAAAATCTCTTGGTCCAGTTCGAGACTATCAAGTGACTCCAGCATAGGAAGATTAAGGTAATAGCGCTTATTTTCCCGTAGAATCAAGCCTGCCTTTATATACTCTTCCATGAGTTTATCAACTGCTACATCTGGAAATTGAGCCTTGATTTCCCGCAAAATCACATCCTCATGCTGGTCCAGATAGAGGATCAATTCTCCAAAAAATGGCTGTCTCGTCAAACGAGATGGATTAAAAATCTGAATCATGAAGATTCCTTTCTTTACATTGTAAGAGAGGCCATGCTGCCAACTGACTAGGATTGGTCCCAGCTTGGTTCAGAGGAACAGGCAGACCTAGTTCTCTGTAATACTCCCTCCAAAACTCACTAATCTCCTGAGTCCCATCTCCAAATTTCATGGGAATAGTTTCAAAAATGGGGAGAATTTCTGCCATGTACTGGGAACAGTAAAAACCATGTCCATCTGGATAGAAAGAAGCATTGTAGGGTGCCCCAAGATGTTTGCAAGCATTTTCCTTCACAGACTGGATATCCATTTCTGGGTAGACATAAAGATCGTACAAATGATTGGACTCAAAGAAATCTGCTGGTGCTTGACAGACCACACCAAATTTCCCACTAGCATGATAAATCATCCCATCCAAATAAATGGCAACATGATTATAGTTGCCTGTGGAAGTCTGGATGGCCTGTCCCATATCTGACTCATCTCTCACAAAAATCAAATCGCTATTTTCTAACATGCTTCACTCCTAGAAAAAAAGGAGCCGAAACTCCTTTCGATATAATTCAAAATCTTAAGCATTGAAACTTTCAGTCAATTGAGGTACTACTTGTTTCTTACGTGAAACGGCACCAGCAAGGAAGGCATGATTGTTTTCAAGTTTGAAGTTGAAAGCCGCTTCGACCTTGTCCATATTGGCACCAAGAGCCAAGATTTCTGAGTTTGAGTTGACGATATCTGTAATCATCAAGACAAAGTCAGAGTAGCCGTTTGCTTCGTTGGCAGCTTGCATTGCAGCTTCGATTTCTGCTTGACGTTCCAAAACTTCAGCGATATCAACTGTGTTTACTTGAGCAACACGAACATTATTTCCGTTCAATTCAAATGTCTTAGCATCGATGTCAATCAATTCTTCAGCAGATTTGCTAGCCAAGTTTGTACCAGCTTTCAGCATAGCCAAACCATACTCTTCCAAGTTGACACCAGCTAATTCAGCCAATTCAGGAGCAATGACTGTATCTGTTGGGTGTGTTGTTGGTGATTTCAAAAGAAGGGTATCTGAAATCAAACCTGAAAGCATCAAACCAGCAATCTCTTTAGGCACAGCCACACCATGTTCTTTGAACATACGGTAAACGATTGAAGACGCTGAACCAACTGGCTCCAAACGCATGTAAAGTGGGCTTGCAGTTTCAAAGTTAGCCACACGGTGGTGGTCCACAACACCATAAACTTCTACTTCAGCGATATCTGATACAGATTGTTGGAATTCATTGTGGTCAGTCAGGATAACTTGCTCTGCTCCTTCCGCTTTAGCAGAAGTGATGACACGCGGTGCTTCTACACCAAAATAGTTCAAGACAAAGGCTGTTTCTTCATTTGGAGTTCCAAGTGCAACAGCTTCCGTATCCAAACCGTAAGCTTCTTTTGCAAGGTAGGCAAAGGCTACAGATGACCCGATGGCATCTGAGTCTGGATTTTGGTGACCAAATACTAGAATCTTAGACATGATAATACCTCATTTTGTTTATTCTCTTTATTGTAGCATTTTTTTCGCTTTTTGACAAAAGTAAGAGGAGTCAAAGGGCTCCTCACGATTCTTCAAAATAACTGAGTAAATTTCTATCTTGATTTTCAGATAAAAATCTTTCCTTTTGTGGCCTCTTCTTACGCTTGAGAAGGGCTTCTGCCGACATGGCTTCTTCCTTACTGGCAAAACCTTGAGCATAGATGAGTTTGACTGGCAAGCGTGCTCGTGTGTATTTGGCTCCCTTCCCACTATTATGGACAGCGAGGCGTCTCTTCACATCAGTCGTATAGCCTGTATAGTAGGATCCGTCACGGCACTCCAGCACATACATATAAGCCTTATGATCCATAATAAATCTCTTCGAGTTCCGGCGTATAAGAGCCATCATCATTGTGGACAATGAGAGGTGGCAAGACCTTAAAGCCACTTGTCGAGCCATCCTTGATAGCCTCAATCAAGAGCATATTGGCTTCTTTTTCCCGCTTTGGATAAACAAACTGCAGGCGCTTAGGGGCTAGATTATGCCGTTGCAACATATCCAGAATGTCCAAGAGTCGGTCAGGACGATGAACCATAGCCAACCGTCCATTAGACTTGAGAATACTCTGGGCACTACGACAGATTTCCTGCAAATTGGTCGTGATTTCATGGCGCGCCAAGAGATAATGTTCACTCTCGTTCAGGTTGGAATGAGGATCCACCTTGAAATAGGGCGGATTACACAAAATCATATCCACCTTACTTCCCTGTATACGAGAAGGCATGTTTTTCAAATCATCACAGATGATCTCCATCTGATCTTCTAATCCATTCAAACGGACAGAGCGTTCAGCCATATCCGCCAAACGCTCCTGAATCTCAACAGACAATATCTGTGCCTGAGTACGAGTACTGGCAAAAAGCCCTACCGCCCCATTCCCAGCACAGAAATCCACAATCAACCCCTTCTTAGGAAAACGTGGAAAGCGTGACAAGAGAACACTATCCACCGAATAGCTAAAAACCTCTCTATTTTGAATGATTTTGATATCTGTCGAAAAGAGCTGGTTAATTCGCTCTCCTGATTTTAATAATTGTTCTTCTTCCATGGTCCTATTATAGCAAATTTATATTAACATTACAAAGAATATAGATTTCTAACTAATTCTTTTTCTTCTTCAAATGTTGAAGGGCTTCCTTGGTCCAAATTGGCATCATTCTTTTGAGAGGCGCAAAGCCGTAGTTAAAGCGGTCGCTTGAAAAGCGTCTCCGTCTAGGAAACTGGTGCTTTTCTTCCTCTAAAGTGCGGATAGAAAGACTAGCCTTCCCTGTAAATTCATCTAAATCCACTACCTGAACCTGAACCTCTTCATCGACTTTCAGGGCTTCATGAATATTTTCAATAAATCCTGTCCGAATCTCTGAAATGTGAATCAGCCCCGTATCACCCGTCTCTAATTCAACAAAGGCACCGTAGGGCTGAATCCCTGTAATACGCCCCTTTAGCTTATCACCGATTTTCATCTTAGTCCTCGATTTCAATAGTTTCAATCACAACATCTTCAACTGGCTTGTCCATAGCCCCTGTTTCAACAGCAGCAATTTCATCCAAGACAGCATAAGATGCTTCATCAGCTAGCTGACCAAAAACCGTGTGACGACGGTCTAGGTGAGGTGTCCCACCTTGGTTGGCATAGATTTCCGCAATCGGTTCTGGCCAACCACCACGAGCAATTTCTTTCTTAGAATATGGCAGGTGTTGATTTTGTACGATAAAGAACTGGCTGCCGTTGGTATTTGGACCAGCATTGGCCATTGAAAGGGCACCACGGATATTGTAAAGTTCTTCTGAGAACTCATCCTCAAAAGATTCGCCGTAGATTGACTCGCCACCCATACCAGTTCCAGTCGGGTCTCCACCTTGGATCATAAAGTCCTTGATAATACGGTGGAAAATGACACCATCATAGTAGCCATCTTTTGATAGAGCTACAAAGTTAGCCACTGTTTTAGGAGCATGTTCAGGGAAGAGCTTGATCCGCAAATCTCCGTGATTGGTCTTAATGGTCGCAAGAGGACCTTCTACTGTTTCAATGTCTACTTGTGGAAAATGCAATTCTTTTTCTACCATACCAAATCCTTCTAAAGCATCAAAAATGCCATCTTCTTCTAATGTTTTTGTAATATAATCTGCTTTTTCTTTGATGTTATCATGAGAAATTCCCATGGCAACGCTGATTCCAGCATAATCAAAGAGTTCCAAGTCGTTGAGGCCATCTCCAAAAACCATGACGTTCTCTGGTTTCAAGCCAAGGTGTTCCACAACCTTTTCCACGCCCGTCGCTTTGGAGCCTGAAATCGGAACAATATCAGACGAATGTTGATGCCAACGAACCATGCGAAGTTTGTCTGAGAGACTGTCAGGCAAGTGCAAGTCATCTCCCTTATCTTCAAAAGTCCACATCTGATAGATATCTTCTTTTTCATGAAAATCAGGATCTACATCTAAATCAGGATAAATTGGATTGATAGCTTCACTAATCATATCAGTGCGAGTTGACAACTTGGCATCATGACTCCCAACCAAGCCATACTCAATTCCTTCTTGCTTGGCCCAAGAAATATACTCCTCAACATCTGACTTCTCAATCTGATGTTGATAAATCACCTGACCTTTTTTGTCTTCAATGTAGGCCCCATTTAAGGTCACAAAAAAGTCAGGATTGAGTTCACGAATCTCTGGTACGACACCAAAAATCCCCCGTCCAGAAGCAATACCTGTTAAGATTCCTTTCTCACGTAATTGCTTAAAAACAGCTGGGATTGAAGTCGGAATAAAACCAGTCTTAGAATTTCGCAATGTATCATCAATATCAAAAAAGACAATCTTGATCTTTTTTGCCTTGTATCTTAATTTCGCATCCATCTCACTACCTCTTTCAATCTAACTCTTTCCATTATACCATAAAGTAGGCAAATCCCCTATGTTCAAAAAGTTTCCAGTTTTTATTGTAATACTCTTCGAAAATCAAATTCAAACCACGTCAACGTCGCCTTACCGTACTCAAGTACAGCCTGCGGCTAGTTTCCTAGTTTGCTCTTTGATTT